>CAYLWI010000096.1:0-6816 GCA_964387345.1 uncultured Eubacterium sp.
CAGAAAACCAGAAACGGCACGGTGCCTCCCGCACCGTGCCACTCTTATCGTCTTTCATTCATTACGGACTTTTATTCTTACATCATTCCCATACCCGGGTTAGCTGCAGGCATTGCCGGAGCAGGCTCCTTAATATCAGCCACAACAGACTCCGTAGTCAGGAGTGTGCTCGCCACGCTGGTAGCATTCTGAAGAGCGCTTCTTGTTACCTTTACAGGATCAAGGATTCCAGCCTCAACCATGTCTACATATTCTTCTTTTGCAGCATCGAAACCGATACCGGGCTCAGACTCACGTACCTTGTTAATAATTACTGCGCCTTCCAGACCTGCGTTTGCCGCAATATAGTACAAAGGAGATTCCAGGGCTTTCAGAATAACATTGGCGCCTGTCTTCTCATCACCCTCCAGAGTATCTGCGAGTTTTGCAACCTCCCTGGATGCATGGATATATGCGGAACCGCCGCCTGCAATGATACCCTCTTCCACAGCAGCTCTCGTTGCCGCAAGAGCATCCTCCATACGAAGCTTGCTTTCTTTCATCTCTGCCTCAGTTGCAGCGCCGACACGGATCACAGCTACGCCTCCAGCCAGTTTTGCAAGTCTCTCCTGAAGCTTCTCGCGATCAAAATCAGAAGTAGTCTCTTCAATTTCTTTGCGGATCTGGCTGATTCTTGCCTGGATTGCATCAGAATCGCCCTCACCGTCAACAATAATCGTATTCTCTTTCTGAACCTTGACAGATTTTGCACGGCCCAGCATATCGACTGTGGTATCCTTCAGTTCAAGGCCAACCTCCTCAGAGATCACCTGACCGCCTGTGAGAATCGCGATATCCTGAAGCATTGCTTTTCTTCTGTCTCCATATCCCGGAGCCTTCACTGCCGCTACAGTAAATGTACCGCGCAGTTTATTTACGATCAGTGTAGTAAGAGCCTCGCCCTCAACATCCTCGGCAATGATAAGGAGCTTCTTTCCGGCCTGGACGATCTGCTCTAACAGAGGAAGAATCTCCTGGATATTGCTGATCTTCTTATCTGTGATCAGAATGTAGGGATCATCCAGATTTGCTTCCATCTTATCCATGTCTGTAGACATATACGCGGAAATATAGCCGCGGTCAAACTGCATACCTTCAACCATTTCAATCTCAGTCATCATGGTCTTGGACTCTTCAATCGTAATAACACCGTCGCCGGTTACTTTCTCCATTGCGTCAGCAACCATGTTTCCAACGGTCTCATCGCCAGCGGAAATGGCCGCAACCTTTGCGATGTGGTTCTTGCCGTCTACCTTCTGGCTCATGGCGGCAATCGCATTTACAGCCGCTTCTGTCGCTTTCTTCATGCCGCGTCTCATGATAATAGGATTCGCGCCTGCCTCCAGGTTCTTCATACCTTCTTTGATCATTGCCTGCGCAAGAACAGTAGCGGTGGTAGTACCGTCACCGGCAACATCGTTGGTCTTGGTAGCAGCTTCCTTTACAAGCTGTGCGCCCATATTCTCAAAAGCGTCCTCAAGCTCAATATCCTTTGCGATGGTAACTCCATCGTTTGTAATCAGCGGAGTACCGAAAGACTTATCAAGTACGACATTTCTTCCCTTCGGTCCAAGGGTTACCCTGACGGTATCCGCAAGCTTATCTACTCCTGCTTCTAATGCTTTTCTGGCCTCTGTGCCATATTTTAATTCCTTTGCCATAATTTTTGTCCTCCTGAAAATCAAATGGTATTTGCTGTTTCTGTTTATATTACTCTACAATAGCCAGAATATCATTCTGTCTTACAATGATGTACTCCTCGCCGTCCAGCTTTACTTCGTTGCCGGCATATTTTGAGTAAATCACTTTATCTCCGGCTTTTACCTGCATCTCAACTTCTTTTCCGTCAACCATGCCGCCGGGACCTACTGCAATAACCTCTGCCTCCTGGGGCTTCTCCTGTGCGGATCCGGCAAGAATAATACCGGATTTTGTGGTTTCCTCTGCCTCCAACTGTTTTAAAACAACTCTGTCGCTTAAGGGTACTAACTTCATGATAATTCCTCCTTGCTTTCCAAAATAGTTAAGCTTTATTCATTTTGTTAGCACTCATTTATTTCGAGTGCTAACCACTAATCAGTATAATATTCATTTTAGTAGCAATGCGCAACCAGATGATTTTTTGCAAATTACAGTTTTATCTCATCAAATCTGCTTTTATCTCTTTTTTTCTTTTATTTTCTCACTTTTATTTTTTTTGTAATCCGGCATTACATACTTTCATGGAATGTCCGCTTAATTACCTCCAGCTGCTGCTCCCTGCTGAGACGGTTAAAATTAACGGCATAACCGGATACCCGGATTGTCAGGGCAGGATATTTTTCCGGATGTTCCATGGCGTCCAGCAGTACCTGCCGGTCCATGACATTCACATTCAGATGATGAGCTCCCTGGGCGAAATATCCATCCAGGATCGTCACCAGATTGGTTTTTCTCTCCTCCCCCGATTTCCCCAACGCGCCCGGCACAATGGAAAATGTATTGGAGACTCCGTCCTGACACACTGACCGGTATGGAATTTTCGCCACAGAATTCAGGGAAGCGAGGGCGCCGTTTTCATCTCTTCCGTGCATGGGATTCGCTCCGGGCGCGAAGGGCTCCCCATCTTTCCGGCCGTCCGGAGTAGAGCCGGTTTTCTTACCATACATAACGTTACTTGTAATCGTCAGGGCAGATAATGTGTGGATGGCGTTTCTGTAAAGAGGATGCTTTTTCAGTTCCGCAGAAAAATAAGATACAATCTCCACAGCTATATCGTCCACTCTCTCATCATCATTTCCGTATTTCGGGAAATCTCCTTCCACCTCAAAATCAACCGCGATTCCCTGTTCATTGCGGACCGGTCTCACCTTTGCGAACTTTATGGCAGAAAGAGAATCTGCGGCAATGGAAAGCCCGGCCACCCCGAAAGCAGCCAGCCGTTCCACCAGGGTATCGTGAAGGGCCATCTGGCTGGCCTCATACGCATATTTATCATGCATATAGTGGATAATGTTGATGGTATCCACATAAAGCTCCGCCACATAGGCCAGAACCTTTTTATAATTTGTAAGCACTTTGGAATACTCCAGGATTTCATCATCATCCTTTTCAATCTCCGGAATCACCTTCAGTCCTTTTTTCTCATCTATTCCGCCGTTAATGGCATAGAGCAGGCTTTTTGCCAGATTTGCCCTGGCTCCGAAAAACTGCATCTGTTTTCCCACGCTCATGGCAGAAACACAGCAGGCAATGCAGTAATCATCTCCATAGAGAGGGCGCATCAGATCATCATTCTCATACTGGATCGAATCTGTATCAATACTCATCTTCGAACAGTACTTTTTAAACGCCGCAGGCAGATTCCGGCTCCACAGCACAGTCAGGTTTGGCTCCGGCGCCGTTCCAAGGTTCGTAAGGGTGTGGAGATAACGGAATGTATTTTTCGTCACAAGAGTACGTCCGTCGTCTCCCATACCTCCCAGGGATTCTGTCACCCAGGTAGGATCCCCGCCAAAAAGTTCATTATATTCCGGCGTCCTCAGATGTCTGACCATACGCAGTTTGATGATAAACTGATCAATGAGTTCCTGGGCCTCCTGCTCACTGAGTACGCCGTTCTCCAGATCTCTCTGGATGTAGATATCCAGGAACGTCGCAGTCCGCCCCAGAGAGGTGGCCGCGCCATTATTTTCCTTTACTCCTGCCAGATATGCTATATACAGATTCTGAACCGCCTCCCTGGCATTTTCCGCCGGGACTGTGACATCGCATCCATATCCGGCAGCCATTTCAGCCATCTCCTTCAACGCCCGGATCTGCATCTGGACTTCTTCCCGGAGGCGGATCCGCTCGTCTGTCATGGGACCGTCCAGCATGTCAAGATCCTTCTGCTTTTCTTCAATCAGAAAATCAGTCCCGTACAAAGGCACTCTCCGGTAATCTCCCACGATTCTTCCTCTTCCATATGCATCCGGCAGTCCGGTAAGCAGCCCGGCGCTGCGGGCAAGGCGGGTCCGTCTGGGATATGCGTCAAACACCCCGTCGTTATGGGTTTTTCTATAAAGTCTGAAGTGATGCTCAATTTCCGGGTTTAACTGATAACCGTACTCCTTCAGAGCTGAGACAGCCATTCTCATTCCGCCGTACAGATTCACGATTCTCTTCAGCGGAGCATCGGTCTGCAGGCCCACGATCACTTCATTTTCACGGTCAATATAACCCGGAGCAAAATTATTAATGCCGGATACTGCATTGGTCTCAACATCAATAATTCCTTTTCTGATTTCTTCCACAATCAGGGCGCTGGCCTTTTCCCAGACTTTATCTGTCCGCTCTGTCGTAGTTGCCAGGAAGCTTTCATCTCCCTCGTAGGGAGTATAATTTTTCTGGATAAAATTGCGGACATTTACCAGATGCCGCCATTCTCCCGTATGAAAGCCCTTCCATGCTGTGCAGTTTACATCGATACCCATTGTTTCTGTCTCCTTTCCAGACTGTTTTCTGTCTTCTGCTGTCTGTCGCTGCTGTCATTCCAGATTCAGGTTTCTGTTAATTCTCTCCTGCCACTCCGCAGTCACTTCCGGATCCATGGCTTCCGTCTGTTCCAGAGGACAGGGGATCCCGAGATTCTGATATTTTGATTTTCCCAGGACATGATAAGGAAGAAGTTCCACCTTCCGCAATCCCCGCATTTCCGCCAGATACTGTTCCAGTCCTTCCAGATGCTCCGCGCTGTCGGTAAGTCCGGGAACCACCACATGCCGTACCCAGAAAGGCGTACCGGATTTCTCAAGAGCATCCAGAAACTTCAGCGATTCTTCCGGCTCCCGCCCGGTAATCTCACGATAACCTTCCCGCGTATAATGCTTGACATCAAAAAGAACCAGATCTGTATAAGACAGAATCTCCTCATACCCTCCATTCCCGCATCCGGCAGTGTCCAGACAGGTATGGATTCCTTCCTTCCGGCAGAGCTTCAGGCTCTCCAGAAGAAACTCTCTCTGCAGAAGAGGTTCCCCGCCGGAAAAAGTAACTCCGCCCTGCTCTCCATAATAGGGTCTGAAACGGATCAGCTTTTTTACCAGTTCCTCCGGCGTAAAAAGTTTTTCTTTTCCGCTGCGGAGTTCCCAGGTATCCGGATTGTGGCAATACCGGCACCGGAGACGGCATCCCTGCATAAAAACTACTGTTCTTATACCCGGTCCGTCTACCAGTCCCATGGATTCAACTGAGTGAATACGTCCTGACAGCATGACAAAATTCTCCTGTTTTCCTGTATCTATTTCTTTGCCCGCAGAGACTTTTCCGTAATTCAGAAAAAGATAAAAATTTCACATACAAAAAAGCCGGCTGTCCAGGCGTTTGCCCAGACGGTCGGCTTGGCTTTCAATCATACTCCATGTGGTTATATCCACTTATTCCGTCAGTCATATGATTACCATGTCTCAAGAATACTCAAAAAATTACCATCTGTCAATTGGTAATTTTGAATAATTTTCCCGGTATCTGCCACCGTTATATCAGGCCGAAATGCCTGCATGCATGATAAATTCCGTCTTTATGAATATCATCTGTAATATAATCTCCATGTTCTTTCGCCACCTCACTGCCATTTCCCATGACAATTCCTGTTCCCACAAAATCAAGCATCTCCAGATCATTGGCGCTGTCCCCGAAAGCAAAAGTTTCTGAGCGGTCAGTTCCCAGTCTCTCACACATGGCGGCGATGGCTGTCGCTTTGGAATATCCCTTCGGAACAGCTTCCATGACAATATTTCCATGTACCATGAATGTATAATCGTCCCCAAGCTGCTCTATTACTTTTTCATAATCTCTGTCCGTAATCACCAGACTGTATTTGCTGGCTTCCCAGTTTTCCTGGTTATCCCGGATCGGCTGGATGTGCTCTTTCATGGCCTGCAGAAGATATTTCCCATAATTGTCCCGGCTGATCATATCGGCATCCATATAAAGCCAGTCTCTTCCCTCCATCATGACCGGGATATCCTCTTCATAAAAAATCCGCATGGATTGTTCCATCAGTCCAGGCTCCAGCTTTTTATAAAAAATCTCCTCTCCCCGGTAGTCAATACAGGTCCCGCATCCACTGAGAATCCCGTCAAACCCCTGGGCCAGCAGTTCCTCATCACGGATAAACACACGGGTCCTGCCGCTGCACAGAAAAATCTGATGCCCATTCTTCTTCAGAAGCTGAAGCGTTTTCTTTGTACTGTCCGGGATAATATTCTCCCTGTCCCAGAGAGTTCCGTCTATATCAAAAAACATCAAAGCCACTTTTCATACTCCTTTCCTGACTTTTATCCTCTCACAGATCTCCCGGGCCACCTCCCGGAGACTTTTTGTATCACAGTCAATCACAATATCCGCATAACGTTCATAGAGCGGACACCGCTCCTCATACAATTCTTCCAGTGTCTGTCCGGGTTCCATGGCAACGCCTCTTTCGTGAAGATCTCCCAGCCGGCAGGCAATCTCCCCGCAGGACAGCCGCAGATATACCACTGTCCCGATACTTCTGAAATGCTCCATGGCCTCTCTGCCGTAAACAGCGCTGCCGCCGGTAGCAATTACCGCACCCGTCTCATTCAGACCGGCGTTTATTTTATTTTCAATTTCCCGGAACTTATCCAGACCCAGGCTGTCGATCAGCTGATATAAAAGCTTTCCCGTTTTTTCCTGGATCACCAGATCAGAATCCACAAAACGGAATCCCAGTATTTTTGCCAGGACGACGCCCACTGTACTCTTCCCGGCGCCGGGCATTCCGGTCAGAAC
>CAYLWI010000097.1:0-6523 GCA_964387345.1 uncultured Eubacterium sp.
CCAAGCGGTAAGGCACAGGACTTTGACTCCTGCATTCGCTGGTTCGAATCCAGCTGGCCCAGTTCTTATTTTTAAATATGGGTGTGTAGCTCAGTTGGTAGAGCACTTGACTTTTAATCAAGTTGTCCCGGGTTCGAGCCCCGGCACGCTCACTTTTTAAGGATATCTGAAAAGATATCCTTTTTTATTTCCTGTGATTTTATTCCAGATATCTGAGTTCACAGACCGCCTTTCTTCCTCTCTTCCATTCCATTACAATATAAGACGGTTTTCCGTTTTCCTGTCTTGGTTCCGACGTACTCCCCGGATTGAGCAGTGTCAGCGCCCTGTCCTCCTCTATCAAAGGAATATGGGTATGTCCAAACATCACCACATCAGCCCCACGGCGCAGACCTTCCATATAAATACGATCCAGTGTCGTACCGACGCCATAGCAATGTCCGTGGGTCAGGAAAAACTTATGATTACCCAGCACGATTTCTTTCTCCCGGGGAATTTCCATATTGCGGTCGCTGTTGCCCTTTACCAGCTCCATGGGACAGCCTGCCAGACTCTGTATGTATTCCTCGTCTCCCCGGATATCTCCCAGATGAATCAGAAGATCTACAGGCTTCTCTCTCTGTATAATCTCTGTGATCTCCTCTCTTCTGCCATGGGTATCGCTGACAATCAGAAGCTTCATGCTTTTCCTTCCCTCTTTCTCTTAGTGTTCATAACCGGAATATATCTGAGCCACATACGGCTCTTTTCACTCCAAAAAAGAGGTACAGAATGTCTGTCCATCCTGCACCCCTTCGTGCTTCATTCACAATGCCGGAACTGCCGCTACCGGATCACATCCCTTAGCCGGTCACGCATCATACGCAGCGCACTTCCCCTGTGACTTCTGGCATTCTTTTCTTCCGGAGAAAGTTCAGCAGTAGAGCAGTCCAGATCCGGGACATAAAAAATCGGATCATACCCGAATCCATTCTCCCCTGCCGGTTTATCTCCAATATAGCCCTCTATTGTGCCGCGCACTACAATCGGCTCCCGCCCCGGCACTACAGCCGCAATCGCGCAGACAAAACGCGCTGTGCGCAGTTCCCTGGGAACCCCCTGCAGCCGGTCCAGAAGCATCTGGTTTTTCACTGTATAGGGAGTATCCTCCCCGGCGTAGCGGGCAGAATAAATCCCCGGTTCCTTATTCAGATAATCAATTTCAAGCCCGGAATCGTCTGCCAGTACAATATCATCACAGCAGGCTGCGACTGCCTTTGCCTTGATCAGGGCGTTCTCCTCAAAGGTCGCTCCATCCTCCACGATATCTGCTGAAATCCCGGCTTCCTTCATAGATAAAATCTCAAGACTGAGATCCCCGAGAATCTGCCGGATCTCTGCCATTTTATGTTCATTTCCCGTCGCAAATATAATTCTCTGGTTCATAATATACTCCTTCTATCCCGCAGGCGCCTGCTTCTTATCATCGGCAGCCCGGCTGCGTTTCGGCGGCTTTGGTCCCGGAAACTGATACAGGGTCGTCCGCAGCATACCGTTATAAATCTTCCTCTTTTTGTCTGCCTTTTTCCCAATATACCGCTCCGTATCCTCATAAGAGGAGATCAGATATTCCGACCAGCAGTCCAGCCGTCCGAAGGCCTGTCCGATTTCCCGGTAAAGTCCGGGCAGCGCGGCCTTCTCCTCCAGCCGCTCCCCATACGGAGGATTTGTGATAACAAATCCATATTTTTTCGGATGATTCAGCTCCCGCACCGGTCTCTGCTGGAAATGAATCATATGATCCACTCCCGCCCTCCCGGCATTATCCCGGGCTGCCCTGATAACCTCGCCGTCAATATCATACCCCTGGATATGGGTCTCCGCCGACAGATCCACCATCTCTTCCGCTTCCTCAAAACAGTCTTCCCAGAGCTGCGGAGCAATCAGATTCGTCCAGTCCCGGGCGGTAAAAGTCCGGTTCATCCCCGGGGCTATTTTGGCGGCAATCATGGCGGCTTCTATTGGAATCGTCCCGCTGCCGCAGAAAGGATCTACCAGGATCCGTTCGCCCTTCCATGGAGTCAGCAGGATTATGGCGGCTGCGAGAGTTTCTGCTATGGGAGCTTTGCTGCCCAGTATCCGGTATCCCCTTTTATGCAGGGAATCTCCGGAAGTATCCATCCCCACTGTCACCACGTCCTTATTCAGAAAAACCCTCAGCGGGTAAGCGGCTCCGGTTTCCGGAAACCAGCTGATTCCATAGAAGCTCTTCAGCCGCTCCACAATCGCTTTTTTCACAACAGACTGGATATCTGAGGGACTGAACAGTTTACTTCTGACAGAAGACGCCTTCGCCACCCAGAATCTGGCGTCTTCCGGCAGATATCTCTCCCAGGGCAGCGCCTTCACAGCCTCAAAAAGCTCATCAAAAGTCTCTGCCCTGAACTCTCCCGCCTTCAGAAGCACACGTTCCGCAGTCCTCAGGTGAATATTGGCTCTGCAGACTGCCTCCGCGTCTCCCTCAAATGTCACCCTCCCATCTTCTGTTTTCACAATATCATAACCCAGATCATAAACTTCACGCTTTAAAACAGCTTCCATACCAAAATGACAGGGTGAGATAAATTCATACATCTCCATAGAATCTCTCCTTTTTCACCTGTCTATTATAATCTGTTCCAGTTTCTGATGTCAACCACATCCGGACGCCTCCGGCGGTCCGGTTACCCGGAAAATACCGCTATTTCCGCTTCTTCCATTCCCGATATCCATCCATTCCGCCGGCCAGGGAACAGATCCGGAATCCTGCGCGGACATACCTTTTCCCTTCCTGAAAGCTCAGACTGCCATGCTGGCAATAAAAAATATGGATCCGTGTCCGGTCTGCCCGCCGCATAAACATCTGCAGCTTCCCGGCCGGGATATTGACTGCTCCCGGAATATGCCCCGCCTTATATTCCTCCGGCTCCCTGAGATCAACAAGAACCGCATCCTTCTGTTTCGTATATATGTGGATATCCTTCGCGCCAATAATACATAATTCCATACTGCCTCCACTCAGAAAAAAACAGGCCGCCTGCCGCAGCCTGTTTTTCTGTCTCATGCCACATCAGCTTCTGATATAGCATATGCATTCTTTCTGAAATTGTGTTCTATTTGCAGTTCCTGCTGCTCTCAGAAGCATTCCGGCCTGCATCCGCTGTGTTTTTCCCACAATCAGAAGCTTTATTTGTGGATTTGTTCCGGGATTTATTCTGGGATCTGTTCTGGGACTTGCTGGCGCCGGTCCCATTTTCATAACCGTCTTCAGCAGAATAATTCTTTGCCATGAGTCTTACCTCCTGTTTTGTAATTTACATGGCTATTATCTGTACTTTTCGGAATCTTATACATTTTTTATAAAAATACGGATTTTTCTAATGGGTCAGCTCCGAAACCAGTATAAATACCACAAGCACAATTCCCAGAATCATCAGCGTTCCGTACCAGCTGTTCAGCTTCAGCCTTCCCAGACGGATATCCCATCCTTTGTTTTCTTTAAACTCCGCATGGAAGCCATGCTCCGGATTATACACCTGCTCATTAATCTCTTCAGCAGTCATTTCCCCCGGACGCCTTTCTTCTCTCTCCGGCTCCTTCTGCTGCTGTACAGATTCCCCTGCCTCGTCATCTCCCCTCTTATGGGCGATAATCATCCCGGCCACTTTCACAGGATCCCCAAGCTTCCGCATCACCTGCTCCATTGTCTTTCCCCCGGCAACTTCCCGGTTAATATAATCCTCATACAGAGCAATCTGCTCATCCAGCTCCTGCGGCATCAGGTCATCCATCAGCTGCATCTTTAAAACATACAGAAAATCATCCATCCCCGTCTCCCCGCTTTTCTTATATTATATTTCAGCCGGAAAATATATTTTACCAGGTACCGTACACATCGCCATTACTGTATCCCCCCTGGCTGTTCTGGGAAGCAGACTCCTGCAGCGCGTCAGAATCCTGCTCAGAAGCGTTATCCAGCGTTACAGAAACGGTCTGTTCTTCATAGCCGCTTCCGCTGTTCCTCTGAATTGTAATATCCACAGTCTCTCCCGCCGCGTAATATTGAAGCTCCTCCTGCAGATCGCTGACACTTCCGAGCGTAGTTCCGTCAATCGCGGTAATGATATCGCCCTGCTGTATGCCGGCGTTCGCAGCCGCCCCGCCTTCCAGTACAGAATATACATACACGCCCTCCGGCACGCCATACATCTCGGCGGCTTCCGAAGACACATCCTGGGCTGTAATATTCAGGCAGCCATAGTTCTCTGTCAGTTTAGTTCTGGTCTCCTGGGTCATGAGCTCCTCTATAATGGGCTGGGCCGTTGCCATGGGAATCGCGAATCCCATCCCTTCTATCGTGTCGCTGGCATACTTGGCGCTATTGATGCCAATCAGCTCGCCCTTCATATTAAACAGCGCGCCGCCGCTGTTACCAGGGTTGATCGCCGCGTCTGTCTGAAGCAGGGTGGATGTGACGTCCTCCACTGTCACTTCGCGGTCCAGGGCGCTGATTATACCGGAAGTAACCGACTGTCCCATTCCCAGCGCGTTACCAATGGCAACCACGCCGTCGCCGACCTGAAGGCTGTCAGAATCTCCGATAGTAGCAATGGAGATACTGTTCAGATCATCCTCGCTGATATCAGAAAGCGGAATCGCAACCACAGCAAGGTCGTTGGAAGAATCCGTTCCCTTAATCTGCGCAGTATAAACAGAATCTTCTGAATCATTAAAGCACACCGTAAGCTCCTCTGATCCCTCGATCACATGATAATTGGTCACAATCAGCAGCTCGGAATCCGTCTGGGAGACAATCACGCCGGAACCGCTTCCCTCGCTTTCCTGCTGATAAGTTCCAAACATAGTCTGCACTTCAGAGATGCTTTTTGTGGTGATAGCTACAACGGAAGAGCTGCACTCTTCAGCGATCTGGGCAACCGTATATTCTGTTCCGTCAGAATCCGCGCTGTCAGATCCGGAATCGCTGTCAGCAGCTGTTGAAAGCTTATCCGCGTTCGTCTCGACAGTAGTGCTCGCCGTCTGCGTCATATTTCTTCCGACTGCAAAAGATCCGATCACACATCCGCCGACAATCACTCCGCAGAGGATTGCGCACACAATTGCTTTTGCGTAATTGCTCATATGCTTTTTATGCTCTTTATGCTTTTTATCCAGAACCGGCGGCTGCTCCTCCTGGTCCTGTTTTTTCGCGGCATGTACATAGGAATACCGGTACGGTTCGGAAGCGTGCTCATGCCGCTCCGGACTCACCATGGATCCGGATTCCGTCTGTTGTCCGGAAAGCTCCTCACTTCCAGAGCCATTCTCCTGCTCCTCCCGGTCAATCTCTTCTCCAGAATCTTCCCGGACGGCAGAATACTCATCTGCGGAAGCCGCTCCGGCCTCTTCCCGCGCGGCAGAATACTCATCCGAGGGAGCTTCTCCGCCTTCCTCCGGGATCGCAACATCTTCCTCAGCAAAAATATCTTCCTGCTGCTCATTTATATTCTGAATCCGCTCTTCGCGACCTTCTTTATCAGACTCTTCCCCATTAAACTCATTTTCTTTTTTTTCATTCTCAAGCATTTTAAATGCCTCCTTTATCTTTGATGATTATATAATAAAAATACCATGTTGTAAATTTATGTTTTTTATGTGAAAGAATCGTGAACTCAGAAAAAAAAGGTGAAGCTTCCTCTGTCTGCCGGATACTTCACCTTGAAATCAGTATATCTGTCTATTCTGTTGTCTCAGTCGTTTCCTCTTCCTCTGTATCATCTACCAGAGTCAGTCCGATATAATATTCCTCGTCGCCCGGATCCTGGAGCAGCAGGCCGACGGTATTGCTATCCTCATCAAGAACATTCATCACGTACCAGCAGGTACTCGTATCCGCCAGGGTATTCTCCAGAATCACACAATAGTAGAAATTGCCGTCCTCATCTTCCGGCCCCTGGTAAAACTCCATGGAGCACACATAAGTTTCCAGACTTCCGTCCTCCTCGTCTGTATATGCTACAGCCAGATTATCTCCCCCAAACGCCCACATGGAGCCATCATTTTCACATGTAAAGTATCCGTAAATTCCCATAGAATCATCTTCTACCGGGGTCAGAGTGATCTCTGTTCCATCCTCCAGGGTAAGTATTTTGACATCAGCATCTGCTTCCGCACTCTCATCCTCACTGGACGCGCTTTCGCTTTCCACATCACTTCCATTCTCCGATGTGTCCGTACCGCAGGACATCAGCATCAGGCCGAATGAGAGACATAATCCCAGCACCAGCGGCTTTACTATTTTCTGTTTCATTTCTGATCACTCCTTTTTCTAAACTTATTTCCCCTGGCGTATAAACGCCAGGGGAAATACTCATTTACCAGTCTTCATAAATAATGTTATCTGCTCTGGTATCTTTTTTCTGGATTATTTTGCATTTCTGCGCTTTCTTGTAATTACAATCGCGCTCATGGCTGCCGCCGCTACAATAATCCATACTGCAACCTG
>CAYLWI010000098.1:0-6520 GCA_964387345.1 uncultured Eubacterium sp.
ATTTCAATCCACGCTCCCACGAAGGGAGCGACAGTAAATATAACCAAAAAACATCTTGATTTTTAGCTACATTCGACAAATAATTTTTCTTGACACTCGATTTCAAACGCAAAAAGTGTCACATGTTTTCTCTGAAAATCTTTTTTGTGCAGATTTTCTGGTGCGAATCTTCCGGGATTTTTCTGTCCGCTTCCCATTCGCACACACTATAAAAGCAAAGTTTCATCCACTGGTGTACCCCGGTCAACACCCATATGTTCCACCTTTGTCTGATACTTATTCCCCAGATAATAAAAGCGAAGACTATCTGTTTTTTCATCAATAATATCTGCCAGAATAGATTTCAACATAATGCACTGTGCGTTGTCAACAATGCACTCAAATACAGAATTCTGCACTCTCCTTCCATAATTGGTACACTGTTTTGCAACCTGGCGCAATCTTTTCCGTCCGGCTGCGGTTTCTGTATTCACATCATATGTAACCAGTACCAGCATGGCCCCACCTCACTTCCAAAGAAACACCGGATATCCATCCAGATCTCCCCGCAAATACCGGGCAAGCAGCATTGCCTGCGCATAGGGAATCATGCCCCACTCTACCTTCTCTTTCAGATATGGATGAGTAATGGTTTCCTTTTTCTTCTTCTGCCATTCAGTCAGCACTCTTTTCCGCGCTTCATCGTCCATCAGAACAGCTCCATTCTCCTTTTTTAAAAAATTTTTTGCAGTAATAATTTTTCGGTTAATCAGCGTCAGTACAAACCGGTCTGCAAGCACTGCCCGGAGTTCTTCGATCATGTCCAGAGACAGGGAAACTCTTCCCGGACGATCTGTATGCAGATAACCGACATACGGATCCAGGCCAACACATTCCAGCGCAGAGGTAATACTGTTTGTCAACAGCGTATACACAAAAGACAACAGTGCATTTACACAATCGAGAGGTGGTCTTTTATTTCTTCCCCGGAAAGCGAAATCTTTTTTCTGCTGCAAAATCAGTTCATCAAATACACTGAAGTAAATGCTTGCTGCCTCTCCTTCATATCCTCTGAGCTGTTCTTTCGATTCGCAGTTCTGAATCCTGTTCAGAGAGTCTTGCAGAAAATCAGAAGCAGTCCTGACTCTCTCTGCATCAATCTGAAGGGCATGATCTCTTACCGCCCGTTCCAGCACCCATCTTGCATTATAAACCTTTCCAAGAATGCAATTTTTCGCAATTTCCAGACTGACGTTATCATCTCTTATACTGGCATATTGCTGCTGCCTTAATACAACGTTTCCTTTGATTCGTCCGGAAACCCTCGCCAGAAATTTGCCCTGGGGCGTGAGGTAACAAAGTGAAATGTTTCTCTCGGCACAGGCTCCCATTAATGCCGGACTGGTTCCCCGGTAACCAAAGGAAATGATACCCTCAAGATTGTGCAGCGGTACACGTCCTGTCTCTGTTTTATCCTCCAGAACAACAACATTTTCACCATCCAGAGAAAGGTAACTGTTCTCTGAGGTAATATATAATGTATTCAGCAATTTTCTCAATTTTCTACCTCCTTCAGCATCTGTTTCAAATATGTTTTCACCGAAACAGTTTTACTAAGCCTCGGAAGACAGATCTCCTTCAGAGAACAGGAATTGCATGATTTACTATACTTTACCTTCGGAGTATATTTTCTTTCATAATATTCATGCATTTCACAAAACATCTGCTTCACTTCACTGCGCAATTCTTCTGTAATTCTGACAAGTTCCCGTCTCCTTGTTTCGCCGTAAAAAATTGCGCCCTCGGGTACTGTAGTGGAAAACATCTCTTCCAGACAAAGAGCCTGCGCCGCAAGCTGCAGCTTATCTTCATCTGATACTTTAGGTTTCCCTTTTTTATATTCTACCGGATAAACAGACCACAGACCGCGGTGTCCATGTAACCGGATGCCATCTTCACTCTTGTGGAATTCCACCAGATCACATTCCCCACTGACACCAAGCTCTCTTGATGAAACAGGAAGCGCTCTGGCTATAATGACATCTTTGCGTTTTTCCTTCAGAGCCGGATCATGTACTTTTTTATGCATCAGTTCTCCAATTACTGTATGCATATTTTCGTCCCACTGCTGTTCAATATGAATCAGCGCCCATTGTCTCCGGCAGAATTTAAAATGCTGGATTCCCGATATCATCAGATAATCAGCTTCTGAATATTCCATCATATCATCCTTTTCACTTCCACCGTGTCCGGAATCTGATCTTCATGAATCTGAACCGTATAATCCTGATACTTTCTCGGATACTCCACTCCCTCATTTTTCCTGACTTCCACTGCGTCAAACAGCTTGTACGCAGGGCAGTCTCCCAATTCTTTACTGTGCTTAAATACTATTAATTCACGGACTGCCATTTTCCCTCTTGCAGCAGAATGATCAATTTCGAACATATTTATGATGGCTTCCCACAATAACGCAAGATCGTCTTCCGAAAAGCCGGTCACCTTCCGGGCAAGATTTGCGGAAATATAGCCTTCCGCCCGATACAGGCCATAAGGAACAATATTCTTGCGTCCCATCTCGGTACTTTTGTTTTCCGCATCTTTTTCCGTAGTAATCGCCACTCTTGTGATTGTTACTTCCTGGCTGATGACCGGATCAATACTTCTTGCAAACCCGATCTGTACGGGTCCCCTTACCTGCCCGCAATTCAATGACGCTTTCACAAATGTCGTCATGACCGCGCCAAAAGTCCGGATATCAAAGAAATTCTCACACATATAATCCCGCAGCTTAATATCAGCATCCGGATCACTCTTCTTCAATTTCTTTAATGCGTCAGTTACCTTTTTGTCTTCTGTTTCCTCAATTCCAAGATTCCTGCAGGCTTCCCTGTCACTTCTGTTCAAGGGAACATCTTCTTTGATATAAATCTGATATCCCTTCTCATCCTCCTTCACTGTCTCCACATAATTTCTGATTTTCCGTTTCAGACACACATCTGTCACAAGCCCCAGTCCGCTTTCCGGATCAATCCGGGGCATATTTCCCGCATCCGGATCCCCGTTCGGATTTCCGTTCTCCACATCAAACAAAACCACAAATTCGTATCTGTTTCTGATCGCCTCGCTCACTTACTTATCCTCCCGCTTTTCATATTTTTTCTGCACCTGGTGATAATATCCCAGAATAAATTTCCCCTGCTCCTCCAGAGACAGCCTGGCCGGGAAACTTCCCTCCAGCTTTCCCATAATCTCTGTCAGAAGCTTTTCGTAATATACCTTTGCGCCCCCTTTGTCTCTCTCCAGCTTCTTTACATGACTGTTTTTCAGCTTCACAAGAACCGGGAATACCGACGCCGGTGTGGCACATGCCGAATTGAAATACCGGTCACGGATCGTTGCTTTAATCCCCGGATTTGCTTCCATCTGAACAGACTCCAGTACGGAAAACAGTCTCCCCAACACATACGCAGTATCTCTGCTGTCCTCATTCAGTCCCATAAAACTTTCTCCTTCCTTCCAGTTACAATTTCGTATCAGATATGCTTTTATAATTCCGGCCCGCCCCCAGGTAACAGTCCCCTGTTCGGTACGGATCCGGATCAGAACATTGGTGTACAGGCTGGCCGGATATCTTGCTCCGGATAAAATTGCCTGCAATACCAGAGCCGCCATATTCGGCACCGGAGTTTTGTCCTTTGACTTCTGATTCACCGTTTCTGAGAGTATTGACCGGATTCCCAGATAGGCGTTCTCTGCCCAGGAAGGCTTTACCACAGACATTCTCTCATAATGATCTGAAAGGTTTTTCAGAATATTTCCAAAAGAATTCTGATAAAAAAACCGTACGGAGAGTCTGGCCGCATTGGGCGCCAGCGCCAGGATATAGAAGCGCTGATCCGGATTCAATGTAATTCCTTCAAACTCAATCCGCCTCTGTTTTCTCAGATTGTCAAACACGCTTCTCAGAATTTCCTCATTATCAGGCTTCGGATCCACAAAGGCGAAAAACCCTTTCTGGTACACCTGCTCAGCGCTCTCTGCCCAGAATACAACCATGGAGTCCCCAAGCTGGAATCTGTATTCTCTCTGGTTCAACAGATTATTCAGCGCTGTGGTGTAGGCAAACTCAGCATATTTCCCCACCGGCGCATTATAACTCTGTTCCTTCCCATAAGATTCAAAGGAAGGCGCATTAAAAGACACAAGAGCTGCTCCGCTGGACTGTGCTCCTGGAACGCCTTTGATTGTCTTATGTATTCTGGAAATCTCTGTTTCTTCTCCTGTCACAAGACAAATCCCGGTCTCCCCCTCCTCCGATGAAATAATCCTGGCCTTTTCCCAGGCTTCCCGGATATGCGGATCGTCCTGAGCATAATGAATTCCCATACAGAAAATCAGGTTCCCGCCGTCCGTAATATCTTCCCATTTCTCTTTTACTGCTTCACACTCACCTGCTTTCCGGGGATCCCAGGTCTCAAAAAAAAGTCTGACCGCCTGTGCCATCTCCTCTCCGGCATTTTGCAGCATGGACAGATGTTTTTCTTTCGCCGCATGAAAACAGTCAAGGATTCTCTGATTTGTTCCTTCCGCGTCAATCCCCAGCAGATATTTTGAATTGTCACACAGGAAATTTGCGGACACACCTGAAGAACGGGTTACCATTTCCGGAACTTCCATCGCCTGTGGAACCCACGCCGTTTTCTTTCCTCTTTCCTGTTCCTCTTTTAATGTAATGATTCCCAGAATTTTCCCTTCCCCGGATAAATTTATGCCATAGGAAACTTTTGCCCGACACCAGCCGGGACGGCTTACCTTTCCCTGTTCCGCCAGATCTTCATAGTACTTCACTAACGCCTGTAAGATCATCTCATCACCTCACAGTCTCTCAGATCCAGAACGCCCCGTCTCATCACCGCCCGGAAAAACATAGGCTGTATATGAGTCGTGTCCGAGTAATCCATATCATACAGCATAAGCCCAAGATCCTTTTCTTCCACATCAACATATGCGGTCCGGATTTCCTCCTCTTCACAGAGACGGAAATTTGCCGGAAATTCCCGGCATCCGAAATAGGGCATATGGAAGCACTCTCCTCTCCGGAGCCGTCTCATAATAATATCCTTAAATTTTCCTGGATTATCTGTCTTATTGGCTCTGTCTGTCATCTCGAAATGTGCCTCAATCACATACTCCACATCTCTCAGCAGAAGCGACGCCCGCTGGACAATATCTGCTTTGGTGCTGATATATAAAGGCTTATCCGCCCCGTTATAATTCTGGAGGACATTGCCGGCAAGGACTTTGCTTTTTACTTCATTCCGGCGTACACTGGTAAACTGCACAGGCTTCACCACATGAATTTTATCAATAACCCAGCGCATTCCCGGATGCCAGTACACGGCTTCTAAAATTCCTCTGGCTGCCGACGGAGTCATAACATCATAGGAACAGCGTTCCACCTTAAGCTCAGGTCTTGAAAACAGGGCATAATCTCCCCAGACTCTGACCCTTACACCCATTCCCACAGCAATCCCTCCCTTCTCTGTTTCATTTATAAAATCTCTCCTTTCCTCTCTGTAGTATAATTTATTTTATAATTTCCCAATAACCGCCTTTTTGGGGGCCATGCCGGATTATAAAACCTTTTTCTTTCAATGTTTTTATATTGGATTCTATACTTCGTCTTGAAACGCCTATTTGATCTGCAAGCTCTCCGGCCGAAAATTGCCCATTAATTGATAAAAGTTCCAATATTTTTTTCTGCGTCCGGCTAATATCTTTCCCTGTTTTACTCCGAAGTTCTTCCGAAGTTTCTCCGAAGTTTCTCCGAAGTTCTTCCGAAGTTTCTCCGAAGTTCTCCTGGAGTTCGTCTGAATGGGTTTCAGTATAATATAAGTTTTTCTTCGATGATGGATTACGGAAAAGATTCACACGAAAAGTTTCCGGCATTTCTATGAATTCCGGCTCCGGCAAATGATACTCCCGGGAAGCTCTTTGAATTTTACCCAGCCCGGTTCCCCATGCTTCAATCAGACCCATCTGGTTAAAAACTTCTGCTATCACGCGATTTCTCTGTTTTGACCGTCCACTCATGGCTTCTTCTAGCGTTAATCCATAGCAAAGGTTTCCAGGCGATGTAACTTCCAGGCGGTCATCATACAAAGCGACCTGCACACAGGATGGATCAAGGAAATTGCGATGACAGTGTGCGTTAATAATCATCTCCCTGACCGCAGACAGGGGCAGCTCATACTTTTCTTTCCGAACCAGTCCATCTACTCTTGCGCCACGGCGAATGTTACGCATTACAAAAGAATATGCCTCTTCAATCTGTTTATACAGTGGTCCTGTATATTCCTGCTTATCAATAAAATCCCCTCGTTCTGTCCCTGCAAACACAGCGCACTGTGTTCTTGAATAATGAAAATGTGTTCCTGTCAGTAACGCAAACGCATTGGTTGCCAGATAATTCTCGTCGCTTTTCTTTAAAACATTCCAATTTAAAAGCTGCGTCCTTGTTACCCGCGGAAGTTTTTCT
>CAYLWI010000099.1:0-2284 GCA_964387345.1 uncultured Eubacterium sp.
AAGAAAAGGAAGGAAAAAACATGTCCGAAAACACGAAGATCCCCTACAAGATTTATCTGGAAGAAAACGAGATGCCCACGCAGTGGTATAATCTCCGGGCCGATATGAAGAACAAGCCGGCCCCGCTTCTGAATCCCGGCACCCTGGAACCCATGACGGCGGAGGAATTGTCTGTGGTTTTCTGTGACGATCTGGTAAAGCAGGAACTGGATGACACGACGGCATATTTCGATATCCCGCAGGAGATCCGGGATTTTTATAAAATGTACCGTCCTTCGCCGCTGGTAAGGGCCTACTGTCTGGAAAAGGCGCTGGATACTCCGGCGAAGATTTATTATAAATTCGAAGGAAACAATACCTCCGGCAGCCACAAGCTGAATTCAGCCATTGCCCAGGCTTATTACGCGAAGAAGCAGGGGCTGAAGGGCGTGACAACAGAGACCGGAGCCGGTCAGTGGGGAACGGCTCTCTCCATGGCCTGCTCTTATTTTGGTCTGGACTGTAAAGTATATATGGTGAAATGCTCCTATGAGCAGAAGCCGTTCCGCCGGGAAGTGATGAGAACCTATGGAGCGACAGTGACGCCGTCTCCTTCTGATACGACAGAGGTAGGCCGGAAGATTCTGGCGGAGCATCCCGGGACAACGGGAAGCCTGGGCTGCGCGATTTCAGAGGCTGTGGAAGTGGCCACCGGCAATGAGGGATACCGCTATGTGCTGGGTTCCGTACTGAACCAGGTGCTGCTTCATCAGTCCATTATCGGTCTGGAGACGAAGGCGGCCATGGATAAATATGGAATTAAACCGGATATTATTATCGGTTGCGCGGGAGGCGGCTCCAATCTTGGAGGTCTGATTTCCCCGTTTATGGGGGAGAAGCTCCGGGGGGAGAATGATTACCGTTTTATTGCTGTAGAGCCGGCAAGCTGCCCCAGCTTTACGAGAGGTAAGTTCGCCTATGATTTCTGTGATACGGGAATGATCTGCCCTCTGGCAAAGATGTACACCCTGGGCAGCGGATTTATTCCTTCCGCGAATCACGCGGGAGGTCTCCGGTTCCACGGCATGAGTTCTGTCCTGTCCCAGTTGTATCATGACGGACTGATGGAGGCGGTTTCCGCAGAACAGACCAGTGTGTTTGAGGCGGCAACACAGTTTGCCCGGGTGGAGGGCACCCTGCCTGCCCCGGAGAGCAGCCACGCCATCCGCGCAGCCATTGACGAAGCCCTGAAATGCAAAGAGACCGGGGAGGAGAAGACGATTCTGTTCGGTCTTACCGGAACCGGATATTTTGACCTGTATGCTTATCAGCAGTACAATGACGGAACTCTCAGTGATTACATTCCTACGGATGAGGAGCTGGCTGTGGGATTTGCGGGACTGCCGAAGGTGGAGAAATAGGGTTCCGGGCCAGGGTGCTGAAATAAGAGGTGGGAGGAAAGATGAGATCTCTTTATACGGGAAATGCTCTGCTGCTGAAAAGACCGGTGACCACAGAGCTTCTTCTGATTGTGGGATGGGCGGTTCTGGCGGCCGCGGAAGTCAGCGCCAGGTAAACGGACGGGAGCTGTATCGGCGCCAGGAACTGGAGAAAGATGGAAAATGACAGACAAGAAGAAATTATGTATTGTAGAAGATGATGAATCCATCCGCAGAGAACTGGAAATCTATCTGGCAGCGGCCGGATACCAGGTGTCTGCGATACAGGAATTTTCCAACGTGGCGGCAAAGGTTCTGGAGGAAAAGCCGGATCTGGTGCTTCTGGACATGAATCTGCCCGGAGTCAGCGGACTGCATATCTGCGGGCAGATCCGGAAGAAATCCCAGGTTCCGGTGATTTTTGTGACGGGAAATAATACTTCCATGGATGAGCTGAACTGTCTGCTGCGGGGCGGGGACGATTATGTTTCAAAACCCTATCAGCTTCCGGTGCTGATGGCGCGGATTGCGACGGTGCTGAAGCGGACTTCCGGGCCGGATCCGGAGGAATCCCTGCGGTCCGACTATAAGGGAGTTACGCTGGATCTTGCGGCGGGGAGGATTTCCCGGGGGGATGCTGCGGAGGAACTGACCAGAAATGAGCTGAAGATTCTTCACTGTCTCTGGAGGCGTCCGGGAGAAATTGTTTCCAGGACGGATCTCATCGACGAGCTGTGGGATAATGAGGTGTTTATTGATGATAATACTCTCAGCGTGAATATTACCCGGATCCGGAATAAGCTGAAAGAAATCGGGGCCGTGGATTTTATTGAGACAAAGCGCGGGCTGGGGTACCGGATCTGAGT
>CAYLWI010000099.1:2384-6505 GCA_964387345.1 uncultured Eubacterium sp.
ATTATGCGGTTTTGGGATTATCTGAAAAGTAAAGCGCCGGTCCTGCTGCTCAACGGGGCAGCCCTGCTGGCGCTGTCTTTGTTTCTGCTGCTGCTGGATACCATGGGGACGGCGGTGATTCTGATAGCCGTTGTATGGATTCTTGTTCTGGCAGCATATCTGGCGGTGGATTTTCTGCTGCGGAGAAGGTATTTTCTGGAGCTTCTGTCCATCCTGGATGAACTGGATCAGAAATATCTGATCGCGGAGATCGCAAAGCCGGGACGCCGGCTGGAGGACCGGTTATACTGGGAGGTTCTGAGGCGGTCCGGCAAGTCTGTGATTGAGACGATCCACAGGCTGGAAAACAGCCAGAAGGAATATAAAGAGTACATAGAAAGCTGGATCCATGAGGTGAAGTCGCCCATCACGGCGGCTCATTTAATCTGCGAAAACCGGAAGGATGAGACGGCCGGGCGGATGCTGCCGGAGCTGGACGCCATTGAAAATGAAGTGGAGAAGGTGCTTTATTATGCGCGGATGGAGCAGGTGGACCGGGATTATCTCATTCATCCGGTAAACTTAAGGGAGACGGTACTGTCTGTAATCCGGTCGGAAAAACGCCATCTGATCCAGTGCGGCATGCAGATTGATCTGGATATGGAAGAGGAAATTGTTTCCACCGATGAAAAATGGGTGGAGTTTATAATAAAGCAGATTTTTTCTAACAGTATGAAGTACAGGAGAGAGACAGGCTCCCGGCTGACGATCCGTGCGGAGAACGGGGAAAAACAGAAGTCTCTTGTGATTGAGGACAACGGCTGCGGAATTGCCCCGGAGGATCTGGGAAGGATTTTTGACAAGGGATTTACCGGGAAAAACGGAAGAAGGACGGGCAGTCATGCCACGGGGATGGGGCTGTATCTGTGCAGTCGGCTCTGTGAAAAGCTGGGAATCGGCATTTCCTGCGAGTCTGAGCCGGGGCAGCTTACCCGGATGATTCTGACTTTTCCGGATTCTGATTTTAACCGGATCGGGGAGTGACTGCGGGAACATCCCGGAATCCGGAAGAATGGCTCCGGGATGCGGCAGAAGGGAGAAGTCTTACAAAACTGTAAGATTATTGTAAGAGGAAGCGATACCATGTATTCCTCCTGTCTGATAGACTTAAGCTGTCAGAGGAAACCATGATGGGAAAGCGTTACGGCAGAGGCCGGGAAATTCTGCCGGAGGTGCAGGGGGAGATTTCCCGCTGAAATCATGGAAAGCTGACAAAACAAAGAGCAGGAGGATACAGATACATGAGGGAACAGATCAGAGTCTGCAATGTAGAAAAATATTACGGTACGAAAAATAATATTACCCGGGCGGTAAACCAGGTCAGCTTTACGGTGGACGCCGGAGAGTTTGTGGGAATCATGGGAGCTTCCGGTTCCGGAAAAACCACGCTGCTGAATATGATTTCCACCATTGACAGGGTGACGGCGGGGCATATTTTTTATGGAAATACAGATATCACGGAACTGAATGAGGACGCTCTGTCGGATTTCCGGCGGGAGAATCTGGGATTCGTATTCCAGGATTTCAATCTTCTGGATACGCTGACTATCGAGGAAAATATTATCCTGGCCATGAGTCTCCACGGAAAGCAGAAAAAGGAGATTGACGCCAGGACGGATGAAATCTTAAAAGCTCTGGGAATTTCGGAAATCCGGAATAAATTTCCGGGGCAGGTTTCCGGAGGCCAGAAGCAGCGGTGTGCCTGCGCCCGGGCGCTGGTGAATGATCCGAAGCTGATTCTTGCCGATGAACCTACCGGAGCACTGGATTCCAGATCGGCGCAGATGCTTCTGGATACGCTGAAAAAAATGAATGAGGATATGGGCGCGACTATTCTGATGGTAACCCACGACGCCTTCACTGCCAGCTATTGCCAGAGAATTTTATTTCTGAAGGACGGGGAGATTTTTCATGAGCTGATCCGGGGGCAGAAGAACAGAAGAGAATTCTTAAATGAGATTCTGGATGTGCTTGCGCTGACGGGAGGTGACAGTGATTATGTTAAATAAACTGGCCTTCCGCAACGCGAAGCGTTCCATGCGGGATTATATCGTTTATCTGGTTACCATGGCGGCGGTGGCCGCTATGATGTTTGCCTTCAACTCCCTGATTTTTTCAGAGGATATCCGGAGTATGTGTTCGGAAGCCGGGGTGCTGGCGGCAATGCTTGGTATGATTACTTTTTTTATTGTGCTGATTGTGGCCTGGCTGATCAATTACATGGCAAAGTTTATGCTGGAAAAGAGAAGCCGGGAGTTTGCTGCTTATCTGCTGATCGGGCTGAAAAAGAAGAATCTGTCCCGGCTGTATATGAAGGAAAATCTGCTGGTGGGAACAGCGGCGTTTTTTATCGGTCTCGGGGTGGGAACTCTTCTGCAGCAGATCATTATGACGGTTTTTTACTCTGTTTTCAGTGAGGATTACCAGCTTCATGTGCAGATGAATATCGGATGCCTGGTGATGACGGCGGGATGCTACTTCGCATGTTATCTTTTCGCGCTGACGCGCAACAAGAGGGCGTTCAAAAAGATGTCGATCGCGGAGCTTCTTCAGATGGAGAAGAAAAATGAGGAGATTAAAATCAGTCATGAGAGGCTGCGCCAGTGGCTGTTTCCGGCGGCGGCAGTCTATATTATCTTCGTTTATGTGATGATGATCCGGGGCTGCTCCATCTGGGCGGCGCTGATTCTGATGGCGGGTTTTGTGGCGGCGGTGTATCTTTTGTTTCACGGTCTGTCGGCTTTTATTATCTGCAGAGTACAGAGACGGGGGAAGGGGATGTACCGGAATAACCGGATTTTTGTGTTCCGGCAGATGGCGTCCAAGGTGCGCACCATGCGTTTCGCCATGGGAACGCTGACCATCCTTCTGGTCTGCTCGCTGATGGGGAGCGCGTTTGCTTTTATGTTTGCCAGATACCAGGGGCAGGCGGCGGATTACAGTGTTCCCTTTGACGTGGCGGTTCACAGTCCCACGCCCGGGGATGATTTTGCGGAAGAAATTTCTGTCATTGAATCCTATAATAAGATAAATGAACAGAGAATTTATCAGATTTATGAGAATGGCAGCCAGGAGATGAATCTCTACTTTGGTACTCATGTTACCACCACCATGGAAAACCATGTGGATGAGGATGGAAACTTTATTCCGGGCAATGAATATTACACTTATGATACTTATATGAAGCTCAGCGATTATAATGCGCTCCGCAAGATGCTGGGGTATGATACGGTCTCCCTGGAGGATGACCAGTATGCGCTTCAGACAAAACCCAGAATTGCAAGGGATTTCGGGGAAGATGTCTATCATCAGCAGATTCAGACGGCAGACGGCGTTCTGTCTCTGGCGGCGGTTTACACCGATGCTTTTTCCCAGAACGGAATTAACGGAGCCGATTATCTCATTATTGTGCCGGATGAGATCTGTGACAGTATGACGCCCTACTATTCCGCTTATGCGGCGGATATTGAAGGCGAGGGTTCGGCGGAGCTGAGAGACGCCCTGGATGAGGCGCACCGCCATAAACACGGCCTTCTGACATATGATGAGTATGAGGAAGAATGGATGGATGAGGAAGAAAGCAGCGATGAAGAATGGGAGGAAAGCCTGATGGAGGGCACCGGCACCGATCAGGTGATCGGCATGATTGCGGATTCTTTTGTGAAGGATGCGGATACGGAAGATCTGAAATTCATTGTGACGGCGGTGACTTTTCCCCTGGAATATATTTCCCTGATCTTTGTTTTTGTGGCGCTGACGATTCTGGCGGTGCAGCAGCTTTCGGATTCCGGGAAGTATAAATACCGGTATGATGTGCTGAAAAAGCTTGGTATGAAAAAGAAGGATGTGGACCGGACGATTTTCCGTCAGCTTGCCCTTTACTATCTGGCTCCCGCGGCCGCGGCGGTGGTTATCAGCTCGGGAATCGTGATTTATGCCGGAAACCAGTTTGTGAAATATACGGGGGCTGCCGGAAACGGATTTTCTTACTTCGGCATTTCCCTTCTGATTTCCGCGGGAATTTATCTTCTGTATTTCGCGGCGACTTATCTGGGATTTAAGCGGAATGTGGAGGAGTAAAG
>CAYLWI010000100.1:0-6293 GCA_964387345.1 uncultured Eubacterium sp.
TTTACATTCACGCCCGGAATGCGGACATCGTTTGCCACCCAGAATAACTGCAGACACCAGCCGGTTCTGCGCCGGGATATTCAGATCTTTACGTATCTCTGATTCCTGCTGTTCGGCTTATCGGGAATAGTCATCCGGATAAGATTTCTGTCTATTGCAGGGCGCAGATAATTCCTGCGGAAACCTTCCCTGGATTTCAGCCCCAGTTTTTCCATAAGCGCTGTGCTTGTATAAGGAATATCATATTCCATAATATCAAGCAGTTTTCTAATATATTCGGAAAGCTCATTATTCCCTCTGATCTGAATGGAAACATCATCCAGAATTTTATCAATTTGCGACAACATAAATTCAATAAAAATCGTAGATGCACCATCCACATGGCATCTGGCAATCGCATTATAATATTCGTCTTGAAACTTCTCAATCTGGCTCTCAATTGGAATATATTCAAATACCGGATTCCACCTGGAAAGGATCGCAGTATGCCATAACCTTGCCATTCTGCCATTGCTATCAGAAAATGGATGAATAAAAACAAATTCATAATGAAATACACTGCTTAAAATAAGCGGATGAATGCTGTTTTGTGCTTCCTGCATCCAGTCAAAAAGCTCCTCCATTAACTGTGGAACAAGCCGCGCAGGCGGTGCCATGAAAATACACTGATCCCCATTAAAAACACCTTCCTCACCCTGACGAAAGTCTCCGGATTCTTCCACAATATATTTTGTCATAATACCATGATATTTTTTCAGTTCTCTTATACTATATGGATTGATTTCAGATAATTTTCCATAGGCAGTATAAGCATTTTTTACTTCCTGAATATCTTTTTTTTCACCCAGCACCATCTTGCCATTAATTACATCTCTGACCTGCCCGAAAGAAAGAGAATTAGCTTCAATCTTCAACGAAGAATGAATGGATCTGATACGATTATTTCTTCTCAGATGTGGTTTTGATTCTAAATTGTTGATTGCCGTAATTCGTCCAATCTTTTCTGAAATGGAAGACACACATGATAATATAGCGTTTGTTATTGTAAAAGGCGGTTTATAATCTCCCATAACAGTATCTGCACCTCCATATACTTGCGTATTATCTTGCGCACTTTCTTCCTCTGTTATACAATAAACTGACTTTTCTCTTTTGGAATTGTGCACATTTCACTCCGTTTGATTCATTTATATAATCAGATTCTAACTCATTTTAACTCATTTATCGAGTTAAATTTATATTTTTAACTCAATAAATTGAGTTAAACTTGTATTAAAATCAGTTAGAACAAAATAGAAAACCCATTTTAATTCACACTACTCATTTCCTTCTTTTTGAGAACTGTATAAACACAATACTTCCAGAGCCGGATTCCGGCATCTCCACCACTGCGCCACATATAAGAAATTTTATGCATATTTCTTAATTTCATCAATAATATTTTCCTGGGCCAGCGGACGGCTCACAATCGCTGCAATCTCAAATTCTTTCTCAATATAATATTCTTCTCCGCTCTGGAAATTCAGCAGTTCGTCCCAGCCTTCCTCAGCCAGAAATTCATTCCGGGCCGTCAGCATAATGATCGGAACACTGCTTGAGGGACGGACTTCTCTGCAGAGCTCAAAGCCCGTCCCATCCGGCAGATTGCAGTCCAGGATCACCAGATCGTAAATATTTTTTCCGATCGCTTTTCGCCCCTCCTGCTTTGTTCCTGCCTCCGTCACTTCGTATCCGTCGCCAGAGAAGGAAAAGGCCAGCCCCTCCCTTAAATCTGTATCGTCTTCTATAATCAGAATTTTTTTATTCATCATGCAATTTCCTATTTCTTCTTCACATCCGGCTCAAACTGATCCGGATATTTCCTGCTCCCATCATAGCCGCAGACGCCGCATCTTGGCGAATTGCAGACAGGCAGAAGAAATTCCGGTACCCCGCCTTCCATATCAACCCCCTCATCCTCATACGCTTCCTCTTCTTCCGCCTCTGCCTCTTTCAGACATTCCTCACACCAGAGCGGTGTTCCATCATAGAATCCCATGGGATTCACCCAGTCTGCCTTATTTTCTCCACAAATGCTGCACCGCAGATCCAGCGGATTGTTCCGGGACAGAATCGTGATTTCGTCCTGCTTCTGCTTTCCAGTCCGATAACTGTGAACATTCAGAAGCAGTTCTGTTGTAGAACCAAAATCATAATCATAGCTGAAGGCAATACCTTCTTCCAATACCTCTCTCAGTTTACACTTCATACTCTTCGCAGGCGGTCCCCAAAAGTAATCCGGTTCCGGATCAATCTCATAACGTATGCCATTTATCTCAAACATACTGAGATGTCCGCAGCACTCCACCCAGACATCCCTGATAAACTGATCCAGATCCTCCAGAGTGGCATTCTCGCTGATCTCGATAATCAGCCAGTAATCTTTCGCGTACTTTCCGTACAGTACCAGTTCAAAATAACCACACTGGTTTTTCCCGCTCTCCCCGGCTATACTCTCTGCTCTGTCCTTACAGGCGGCCAGATGCTTCAGCATCCCGCTCCTTGTATACTCTTTGCCGCAATACTTACAAAATCCTCTTGTCTGCTTCGCCATACTCAGACACCCTCCTTTGTTTTTTCTTTATTTCCCGCAGCTGCTTCCAATCAGCACCTGTTTCCCGCAAAATGCAAACCCATACTTCCGGAAGCTTTCATTTCCCGCATATATCACGGAAAAAAACTGTTCTACCATACTCATGGTCAGCGTTTTCCCAAAACGCCGCGGCCTGGTAATCAGCGTAACTTCGTCCTTTGACTCCCACCATTCCTTAATAAACCTGGTTTTATCTATATAAAATATCTGCTCTTTCTGAATCTTTATAAAATCCTGCACTCCAAGTCCTGCTACCCTTGCCATTTCCTCACCGCCTTCTTTCCTTCATACAGGGTTTTTATCATTATAACCAGGATTACAGATAAAGTAAATTTTCTTTTCACCGAAAATAAAAATAAAAAGTGCCCAGTCCCCTCAGTCCCGGGGGATCTGAACACTTTTTATATCGCCGTATTATCTTTCCAGATCAGAACCAGACTGCCTTTCCGGCAGAACAGGGTCTATGCCATCCGGCCGCAGCAGTTCTTGTACTTCTTACCGCTGCCGCAGGGGCAGGGATCATTGGGATAAACCTTCTTTTCCACACGCTTCTTCGGTCCGCGCTGGGAAGAACCCGCATCCTTATTGGTGCCAGTTACCCTGGCAACTTCCTCACGCTCTACCTTCTGCTCTACGCGGACATGGAACAGCATACGGACGGTCTCCTCCTGGATATTGGCTGTCATCTCATCAAACATCTCATAGCCAGCCATTTTGTACTCAACCAGCGGATTTCTCTGACCATAAGCCTGAAGCCCGATACCCTCACGGAGAATCTCCATATCGTCAATGTGATCCATCCACTTCCGGTCAATGGCCTTCAGCAGGACAACACGCTCCAGCTCGCGGATCATATCCTCCTCGGGGAATTCCGCCTCTTTTGCTTCATAAAGCTTCACCGCCTGCTCCTTCAGCATATGCTTCAGCTCATTTTTATTCTTTCCTTCCACCTCTTCCTGCGTAACCGGAGAAAGAGGAATTACAGGAAGCAGGAGTTCATTGATCTCCTTGACATCCAGCACTTTGGCGCCTTCTTCGTCTTCCGCCATACAGGTATCCACAGCATTCTCCACCTCATCCGTAATCATCTTATAGATAACGCTCCGCATGTTCTCTCCATCCAGAACGCGGCGGCGTTCACCGTAAATGATCTCTCTCTGGTCATTCATTACCTGATCATACTCCAGCAGGTTCTTACGGATACCAAAGTTGTTGCCCTCAATCTTCTCCTGGGCTTTTTCGATGGCGGAAGAAAGCATCTTGTGCTCGATCTGCTCTCCCTCGGGAACGCCCAGGGCATTGAACATATTAATCAGCTTCTCTGAACCGAACAGACGCATCAGATCGTCCTCCAGAGAAATATAAAATCTGGACTCACCGGGATCTCCCTGCCGCCCGGAACGGCCGCGCAGCTGGTTGTCAATACGTCTGGACTCATGACGCTCGGTACCGATGATTTTCAGACCGCCGGCTTCCCTGGCCTCGTCATCCAGCTTGATATCCGTACCACGGCCCGCCATATTGGTGGCAATGGTAACCGCTCCATGCACACCGGCCTGGGCGACAATCTCCGCCTCCAGTTCATGGAACTTGGCATTCAGTACGTTATGCTGAATGCCCTCTTTTTTCAGCATACGGCTGATCAGCTCCGAAGTTTCAATCGTAATTGTACCTACCAGAATCGGCTGTCCGGTTTCGTGGGCTCTCACAATCTCTTTCACAACAGCCTTGAACTTCTCATCTTTGGTTTTGTATACTGCATCCTGCAGATCCTTACGGATCACCGGACGGTTGGTGGGAATCTCAATCACATCCATACCATAAATATCGCGGAACTCCTTCTCCTCGGTCAGGGCAGTACCGGTCATACCGGCCTTCTTTTCATACTTGTTAAAGAAATTCTGGAATGTGATGGTCGCCAGAGTCTTGCTCTCACGCTTCACTTTTACATGCTCTTTCGCTTCAATGGCCTGATGCAGACCGTCGGAATAACGGCGGCCGGGCATAATACGTCCGGTAAACTCATCCACAATCAGGATCTGATCGTCCGCAACCACATAATCCTGATCCCGGTGCATCAGATTGTGGGCGCGCAGAGCCAGAATAATATTGTGCTGGATTTCCAGATTCTCCGGATCAGCCAGGTTGTCAATCTTGAAGAAACGCTCAACCTTCGCCACGCCTTCCTGGGTCAGGTTTACCACTTTATCCTTCTCATTTACGATAAAATCTCCGGTTTCCTCGATCTCAATACCCATGATGGCGTCCATCTTGGAAAACTCCTGGCTGGCCTCGCCTCTCTGCAGCTGTCTGGCAAGAATATCGCAGGCCTCATACAGCTTGGTAGACTTCCCGCTCTGCCCGGAAATAATCAGCGGCGTACGTGCCTCATCAATCAGAACAGAGTCCACCTCATCAATAATTGCATAATGGAGATCCCGCTGTACCAGCTGCTCCTTGTAAATCACCATGTTGTCACGCAGATAATCAAAACCAAGCTCGTTGTTGGTTACATAGGTAATATCGCAGGCATACTGCTTTCTGCGCTCATTATTGTCCATATCATTCAGGACAACGCCTACCGTCAGTCCCAGGAACTCATGTACCTTTCCCATCCACTCCGCGTCACGCTTTGCCAGATAATCATTGACCGTAACGATATGGACGCCCTTTCCCTCCAGGGCGTTCAGATAAGCCGGACAGGTGGAAACCAGGGTTTTACCTTCACCGGTCTTCATCTCAGAGATACGCCCCTGGTGCAGGACAATACCGCCGATCAGCTGTACCCGGTAATGCTCCATGCCGAGAACGCGCTTCGCGGCTTCCCGGACAGTGGCAAATGCCTCCGGAAGCAGGTCATCCAGCGTCTCCCCATTTGCAAAGCGCTCTTTATATTCTGTCGTCTTCGCCCGCAGCTCTTCATCAGACAACGCCTGCATCTGCGGTCTCAGATTTTCAATTTTGTTTACAATCGGCTCAATCCGCTTCAGCTCACGCGCGCTGTGGGTGCCGAAAATCTTTTCTATAAAGCTCATATAATTCTCCTGTCATTTTTATTTCAAAAAACATCTTAAGTATTTTACCACTTTATATTAAGAGAAACAATACATAATCCCATGAACGAATTATGAACATTTTGTAACCTGCCGCTGTTGCAAAACCTGTCTTACCATGCTAGAATGTGCTGAAATCAGAATTCAAAGGAGGCATCTGAAAATGAGTTATGTATACAAAACACACGGCACATGTTCCACCCGGATCGAAGTGGAACTGGACGGCAATATCGTGAAAAATGTAAAGTTTACCGGCGGGTGCAACGGTAACCTGCAGGCAGTTTCCCGTCTGGTAGCCGGGAAGACAGTTGACGAGGTGGAAGCCACCCTTTCCGGCATCCGCTGCGGCATGAAATCCACCTCCTGTGGAGACCAGCTTTCCAAGGCGGTACGGGCCGCATATGATGCACAGCAGTGATTTCTCTTTACGGTCCCCTTAAATAGTCTGCGGAGAACTTTTTCATACAGAAACAGCGCCATATACAGAAATCCTCTCATTTCCTTATATATGACGCTGTTTTTAACTTAACATATTTTATCGCGTACCGTGCTTCCCTTTACCAGACCAGGCATTTCAGTGTTTTCCCCGAAATAAAATTTTTTCTTAT
>CAYLWI010000101.1:0-5995 GCA_964387345.1 uncultured Eubacterium sp.
ACTCTTCCTTTTACCGCCATTGTCACAGGGTTGTCAATGGCGGCTATTATTTTCTGAGAGAATTTCCCATGGCAATTACATTTTCCAGTTTTGCGTTCATGGGAACCTCACATCCGGATCCCAGCATGACGCCGCCTTTCATACAGAGATCTGTGATCAGATTCTCACAATATTCGGACACTTCATCCGGAGTGCCGTACGCAAGCATGGCTGCCGGAACATCTCCCCGCATGCTCTGCCATCCTTCCAGGATTTCATAAGCTTTTCTCATGTCTGTGTCGCCGTCAAATTCGAAATGGACGCTTCCCTTCGGAACCTGCCTGAAGTATTCCAGCATGGGAAGCCAGTTGCCGTCGGCATGAACCACGGAGGTAATGCCCTCTTTCCAGAAAGCGTCAATCATCATTTTTAATCCGGGCCAGCAGAATTCACCGAAGGTATCAGGTGAAACAAAAGTGGCGCTGGAACGCATGGCGTAGATGCCCACACGGTTTCCGTGAGCCTGTTTTACAGTTCCTACAGTCTGCCCGATGAGTGCGGGAGTGCTTTTCAGAATCACCTCCTTGATTTTTTCCGGGTAATCAAACAGATCATAACAGAACTCCTCCATGGTATGAGCCTGGGATAATGTATCGAACACCGGGCCGCAGGCGCTGTGACTCAGAGGAGCGATCCCCTGCGGAAGGAAATGCATGGCCATTTTTGCCATATTCTGTCCCATAAGGTCAAAACGCGCAAACAGCTGGCCGGGATCTGTATAAGGGGGATTCTGAATTTTGCAGAGCAGTTCTCCGTTCCAGTTCTGCCACCCCATGTCCAGAATACGGTCGTATTCCTCTCCATCCTGAAGAGTAAACTGATCTGTTTCCACAAACTGATACAGTGCGTTGTCATCCAGATCTCTTCCCGGAATACGTACGGGAAGTCCCATGATAAACACCGTATCCTGAGTTGCTGTGCACATCATGACATCCGGTTTTCCGATTTTTTCAAAGGTGATGTCAAGCGCCTCGATATTTTTATCTACACTTTCCATCATATCCTTCTGTGAGATACCGGAGCAGGTGCCTGCCCATGTCATAATCTGCGGGAAATAAGGAATTTCACTGCGGTCGCCGGGTTTCTCCATCCGGAGCATTTTCTGGAATTTTTCTTCTGAAGTCATTTGCCTGTTCCTCCTCTTGGCGTTTTATTCTCTGAATTTATTTCAACATAATTAAAATCTTTTTTAAACATATATTTTGTACAGTATTTTAAAAATAATAGTTGTGTATTCATATATTATATACTAATATTTACAGCAGGGGGATTGTATGAGAACCCCATTTACATGTATAATCGGAATATAAATGACAGGGAGAACAGAAGCGGGGGAGACGGTTCATGAAGCTGAGTATGTGGATGTTTGCGGACAGGCTTGCGGATTTTCATCCAAAGCCGGATATTAAGCAGAATCAGTTTGAGATAGAAGCAGTCAGACTTTTTGCTTCAGATCTGAATCTGGACAAACATACTATGTATGTCGGAAGACTGAGAGATTTATTTAAAAATGGCAGCGACAATATTATCTGTGTACACAATAATGATATGATTCTTCTGGATACAACAGAGTTTGGAGAAGTGCTGAACTGTGTTTTGAATGCTTTTGCATTTTATACAGGGTGGGATAATACTATGATGAATCTTCTGACTTCCGGTGCCATGCTTCAGGATCTGATGGATGCTTCAGCGGAGATCCTGAAAAATCCCGCGTTTATTCTGGATTCCGGCCAACGGCATCTGGCTCATAATCAGAATTACGGAATCGGAGAGGTGGATGAACTCTGGGATTATCTTCTGGGGGAGGGCAGCTGCGATATGGATTTTCTGATCAGATTTAATCAGTTTGATCCTGACCGCCTTTCCCGGAAAGGTATTTATACGTATGAGGAGCCGGTTTTCCCGAATAAAGCGTGGCATTATAACTTTCTGCTGGATGGAAATTTTCTGGGTTCCGCAACCTATATTGATCCCGGCAATTCCGTAACACAGGGGATGCTGGATAGTTTTCTGCTTTTCTGCCGGTATGTGGACCAGTGGTTCCAGCTGCATATTATGGAGCAGGAATCGCTGATACTGGATGAACAGATCCGCGCTGTGATTTCCGACAGGAGCGCGGACAGCACGGAACTGCGCAGAAGGCTGGCTCTGTATGGGTGGAAAGAAACAGATCCGCTGATTTTTTTCAAACTGGATGCGCCTTATCAGCCTTTTAATATCAATTCCCATTTGTGTCATACACTGAACGCAGACTTTTCCAATTTTTATGCTGTTACAACAGATCTGTCTATCTGTGTTTTATGCAATATTTCAGAGGAATCTCTGGATAAAACAGAGGAAAGGCTTCTGCCCTGGCTGAAAAGCAGTAAATATTATGCTACTATGAGCCAGGTTTTTACAATAAAGGATTCCTTTTATGAACATTACAGGTATGCGGAAAAGATTTCCGCATTTGTGGGAAAGGAAATCGGGAATATTTACAGCGGAAAAGACTATGTTCTGCCTTATATTCTCTCGGAAATGCAGAGAACCGTAGTATCCGAAGCCCTTCATCCGGCGCTGAAAACACTTCGGGAATATGATCTCAGACATCACACTGCATTTTATGATACATTATACGTATATCTGAAAAACGAGCGCAGTATCGCGCAGACAGCCCGGGAACTGAATCTGCACCGTAATTCCCTGCTGTACCGGCTGAAGCGGCTGGATGAGCTGCTGGACGGGGATCTGAATGATCTGCTGGTGCGGCTGCATATCCTTCTTTCCTATGAGATAGAAAACGCGCGGTAAAAATACCGGTTCCGAACCGGAAAAAAATGGAGGAAAATCATGAAAAATAAATATCTTGCGGCAGTCTGCCAGATGGATTCACAGAATGACAAACAGAAAAACCTGAGAACTGTCGGGGAAATGATCGCGGAGAATGCCGCAAAAGGCGCTGAGATTATTGCCTTTCCCGAAACCATGAATTTTATGGGAGAGAGATACTGCAGCCAGGCGGAGCCGGTACCCGGACCGACAACTGATTTTCTCTGCGGGGAGGCCAAAAAACATCACGTATGGATTGTCAGCGGAAGTTTTCCGGAAGTACAGGAAAGCGGAAAGCCATATAATACGCTGGTGCTGGTTGATCCGGCGGGAAAGATCCGCTGTAAGTACAGAAAAATTCATATGTTTGATGTAGAGGTTGATCATACGCCTTCTTATAAAGAATCTGATCATAATACAGCCGGGAATGAGATTGTTCTGGCTGACACAGAACTGGGACGGCTGGGGTTTGCCATCTGCTATGATCTCCGGTTCGGCGAGATGTTCCGGATTATGGCGCTGCAGGGCGCCCAGGTGATTTTCCTTCCGGCCAGTTTTACCATGAACACCGGGAAGGATCACTGGGAGACGCTGCTGCGGGCCCGCGCCATTGAAAACGGAGTATATATTGTGGCGCCCAATCAGATGGGGAAAAAGACAAATATGCTGGCGTATGGAAAATCAATGATTATCGATCCCTGGGGAGATGTAATTGCGAGAGCCAGCGACAGGACTGGCAGCATTCTGGCGGAAATTGATCTGGATTATCTGGAAAAAGTGCGCCGGCAGATCCCGTCGCTGGAGAACAGACGGGGAGAGGTGTATGAGGTGACTGGGGAAAAGGTGAGGATTTATTAAGAACAGGATTAGAAAAGTCTCAGAGTTCCGGCTGAGACTTTTTTATAAAGATAGGAAAATGGCCCGGTAATTTAGAAAGAAAGGCGCGCCAGCAGCTTTAACAGTATCTCTTGACAGTATATCATAATTCTATTACAATACTTAGGAAGCTAAGTAATAGAAAGCCTGGACAATGCAGGCATGTCATACATATTTCGGGTCGGAGAGAAATCCATGGAAACAGGAAAGCTCATTAATAAAATATCCCACCGGCTCCGGCGGCGTTCCCAGGCGGTGCAGGAATCCATCGGCATCAGTGAAGCCCAGGGGAGAATTCTGAATTATATCCTGGTGGAAGGCAGGAAGCGTAAAGTTTATCAGAAGGATATTGAGGAGGAGTTCGATTTAAGGGCGCCTACAGTAACTAATACGCTTCATATTCTTGAAAAACAGGAACTGATTTCCAGGGTTCCCGATGAGATGGACGGAAGACGGAAGAAGCTGGTTTTTACAGAAAAAGCAGATCAGATCCGCGCTGCCCTTGAGGCAGAAATTGTGGAAACAGAGAGCCGCCTGCTTTCCGGAATCACACAGGAAGAGCAGAGGGTTTTTATGGAGATCGCAGAAAAAATGTTCCATAATCTGGATTAGAAGAAGTTGATTTTTAATCAGACCCGGAAGGAGGGCGGAATACAGATGACTGAACATGAATTAATGTCAGGTGTGAAAGTATCAAAAGCAGTGGCGAAGATGGCTATTCCCAGTGTAATCAGCAGTCTGGTGACGGTCATTTATAATATGGCGGATACCTTTTTTGTGGGAAGGACCGGGGACGCTCTTCAGGTGGCGGCGGTAAGTCTCACAAATCCGATTTTTATTCTGCTGATGGCCTTTGCCAATATGTTCGGCATGGGAGGAAGCGCAATAGCTTCTGTGGCCCTGGGAAAGAAGAACGAGAAACGGGTGAAGAATGTGACTTCATTTGTTTTCTATGCATCCCTGATTGTGGGAATTGTTTTTATGGTAATTCTTCTGGTATTTATGCAGCCTATTCTGACATTGTTTGGCGCAGATGCGGAAACCTATGAATTTGCCCGCGGATATACCCTTCATATTTCTTATGGCGCGCCATTTATTATCTGGTCCGCGGCTTCCAGTTTTATTCTGCGGGTGGAGGGCGCCAGCCGGGAAGCCATGATTGGAAATATGATCGGAACTATAGCCAATATCGTACTGGATCCCATTTTTATTTCGGGACTGGGTCTGGGAGCTGCAGGGGCAGCGATCGCCACGACCATAGGAAATGTTCTGGCCTGTCTGTATTATCTCTGGTATTTTCTGAAAAAATCAAAGCTGTTTTCTATCAGTCCCCGGTATTTTACCTGCCGTGAGGGAATCCTGGCGAAGATCTGTATCACCGGACTTCCGACCGCGATTTTTTCCGGTCTGATGAGCGTTTCGACAGTCATTCTGAACCAGATTCTTGTGACCTATGGCAATGCGCCCGTGGCGGCAATCGGCATCGTGTTCAAAGCGAATATGTTTATTACTTTTTTGCAGATGGGACTTGCCAATGGTGTGCAGCCGTTGTTAGGCTATAATTACGGAGCAGGAAATGAGGCGCGGTTTAAGGCCGTTGACCGTTTTACCAAAATATGCTGTGTAATTGTGGGAATTGCTTCTGTTGTGTTCTATTATGTATGCAGGGAGCCCATTATCCGGATCTTTATTGATGACAGTGATGTAATTGCCTATGGCGTACAGATGCTGACCGGGTATATGCTGTCCGGTCCGGTAATCGGCATTCTGTTTACGAATATGAACTGTATGCAGTCGGTAGGACATGCCTTTCCAGCAACGGTTCTGTCTGTATTGCGGCAGGGGATCCTTCTGATTCCGCTGCTCTGGCTGCTGGATGCGGTATTTGGACTGAACGGGGTTATTTACGGGCAGAGTATCACAGACTTTATTGCTGTTGTGTTATCAGTGTTGTTCTGGAGTAGAATAAAGAAAAAAATCAGATTCAGCTGAGAGCGGGAGGTCAGGAAGATGTACAATATTAAGAACAGCAGGTTCAGCCGGTATGATTACGAACAGTGGGTAAAATATTTTAAGTGGAATTCCCTTCACAGTCCATGAAAAGGATCTGTCGTCAGATGCTTCATGATGAACTGCCTCATGTAATTTTTCAATCTTATACACTGGGACATTTCAAAAAAAGCGCCAGGAGTACGTCAGTCCGTATATTCCTGATGCAGATCAGTTGTGTGGCTGTCTGGGCTGCTTATGGCAATGTGTTCCGGGCCGG
>CAYLWI010000102.1:0-5826 GCA_964387345.1 uncultured Eubacterium sp.
CTGGATTCTTTAGAACTTCCCGGCCTTAGCCGCTTCTTCCACGGAGACCGCAACTGCCACAGTCATTCCGACCATGGGGTTATTTCCTGCGCCGATGAGACCCATCATCTCTACGTGAGCCGGAACGGAGGAAGAACCTGCGAACTGTGCATCGGAATGCATACGGCCCATGGTATCAGTCATACCGTAGGAAGCGGGGCCCGCCGCCATGTTGTCCGGATGAAGGGTACGGCCTGTACCGCCGCCGGACGCAACAGAGAAGTACTTTTTGCCCTGCTCAATACACTCTTTCTTGTATGTACCTGCTACCGGATGCTGGAAACGTGTGGGGTTGGTGGAGTTTCCGGTAATGGAAACGCCGACATTCTCATGATGCATGATGGCAACGCCTTCCTGGACGTCGTCTGCTCCGTAACATTTTACAGAAGCGCGGAGTCCGGTAGAATAGGGCTTCTCATAGATTACATTCAGCTCTGCCTTTTTATAATCATATTTAGTCTCTACATAGGTAAATCCGTTGATACGGGAAATGATCTGCGCGGCGTCTTTTCCAAGACCATTCAGAATAACGCGGAGAGGTTTCTGACGAACCTTGTTTGCCTTCTCCGCAATACCGATGGCTCCCTCTGCCGCCGCGAAGGACTCATGACCAGCCAGGAAGCAGAAGCACTCTGTCTCCTCCTCCAGAAGCATCTTTCCAAGATTTCCATGGCCAAGACCTACTTTACGATGATCAGCCACAGATCCGGGGATACAGAAGGACTGAAGACCCTCGCCGATGGCCGCTGCCGCGTCAGCCGCCCTGCGGCAGTTCTTCCTGATCGCGATTGCCGCGCCTACGATATATGCCCAGCATGCATTCTCAAAGCAGATGGGCTGGATCCCTTTAATCTGATTGTATACATCAAGACCAGCATCCTTCGTGATTTTCTCCGCCTCCTCAACGGAAGCAATGCCATACTGATTCAATACCGCATTGATCTGGTCAATTCTTCTTTCATATGATTCAAATAATGCCATTGTACCTTACTCCTTTCTCGGGTCGATGATCTTCACTGCGTCAGCCACACGGCCATACTGGCCTTTTGCCTTCTCCCACGCTACGTTAGGCTCATCGCCATTCTTGATAAAGTCTGTCATTTTCCCAAGGCTCACGAACTGATAGCCGATCACCTCATCGTTCTCATCCAGAGCAAGTCCTGTCACATAACCTTCTGCCATTTCCAGATAACGGACGCCCTTTTCCTTTGTCCCATACATGGTGCCAACCTGGGAACGGAGTCCCTTTCCGAGATCTTCCAGACCGGCGCCGACTGCAAGACCGTCATCAGAAAACGCACTCTGGGTACGTCCGTAAACGATCTGCAGGAACAGCTCACGCATAGCGGTATTGATTGCATCGCAGACAAGGTCTGTATTCATAGCCTCAAGAATTGTCTTTCCCTGCAGGATCTCAGCGGCCATGGCTGCGGAATGTGTCATACCGGAACATCCGATAGTCTCTATCAGCGCTTCCTCAATGACGCCGTTCTTTACATTCAGTGTCAGCTTGCATGCGCCCTGCTGGGGAGCGCACCAGCCGACCCCATGTGTAAAACCGGAAATATCTTCGATTTTTTTCGCATGAACCCATTTTCCCTCTTCCGGGATCGGCGCGGGCTCGTGCTTTGCGCCTTTTGCCACCGGGCACATCATCTGTACTTCTTTGGTGTAAATCATTGTAAGACTCCTTTCCATGAAAACCAAATCATTGTTATTTTTTTAACATCTCTATGTATTTTACCATATTTCGGAATGAAGTAAAGTATTTCTTTTTCTTTTCCGAAAATATATGATACATAATATTACTGTGGACAATAACTGCATAATATTCTGCTTCATCATTCCTCCAGGAGCGGACTTCATTTCATAACAGGACGCCGCTCTGGCCCGTTTCAGTGTTTCTTTACAATCTCGCCGGGTTTTTTGAAAATCGACCGGGCCGGAACGACTCCCCGGACACAGGACAGGGGATAGATATTGCTCTCCGGGCAGATCACGGTTCCCGGATTCAGCACAGAATTACATCCCACTTCCACATGATCTCCCAGCATGGCCCCGAACTTCTTTCTCCCGGCAGCGATCTCTTCTTTTCCATCTTTTACCACCACGAGAGTTTTGTCAGATTTCACATTGGAGGTAATAGAACCGGCGCCCATATGCGCCTTATATCCCAGAATGGAATCTCCTACATAATTATAGTGGGGTACCTGTACCTTATTAAACAGAATTACATTCTTCAGCTCTGTGGAATTTCCCACAACGGCTCCTTTCCCCACAATGGCAGAGCCGCGGATAAACGCGCAGTGGCGGATCTCCGCTTCCTCATCAATAATCAGCGGTCCCCCCAGATATGCGGTGGGCGCTACTGTAGCGCTTTTCGCCACCCAGATATCCTCCCCCCGCTTCTCATACGTTTCCGGATCAAGGGATGCTCCCAGTTTCCGGATATAATCACCCAGCCCGTCCAGGAGCTCCCAGGGATACTCCGCTGTCTCCATATAATCCCTGGCAACCGTTTCATTCAGATCATAAAGATTTTTAATTTTGCACTGTTCCATTTTGAATGCTCTCCTTTTTCATTAAACTCATTCCGGTTTTTCCCGGCAAAACACAGAAGCAGGTTCCAGTCCGCAATTTTTTCTCTATGCTTCCTCTTTTTCCTTCTTCCGGCTCCTGGTCTTTTTCTGATAAAAACCGGAAGTCCGCTCAAATGCGTCCTTCACCATATACTGATTCCGGAGTCCCATTACACTTCTGGTCCGGGAAACAATAAAATTGCTGAGCTTTGTCATATACTCTTCCGGGGTAATGGATCCCTCCGCCACATAGGTCAGACCCTTTTCCCAGCTGGCAGTCAGCTCCGGATTCAGAAGCGACCTGATAGAAGCCGCGACCACATCAAAAATCATCTCCCCCAGAAGCGTCGGCGTAATAATCTGCGTCTTGTTATTCAGAGCCAGATACTTATTGTTGACCAGCTTTTTCAGAATCTCCGCCCGGGTAGCGCTGGTTCCGATACCGCTTCCCTTAATCTGCTCCCTCAGCTCCTCATCCTCAATCAGCTGTCCCGCGTTTTCCATGGCAAGAATCATGGAGCCGGAATTATAGCGCTTCGGCGGGGAAGTCTCCCCCTCTTTGATACTGTATCCCTTTACAGGAAGGCGCATTCCCTTTTTCAGCTTTGAGATCTGTTCCAGCAGGTGGCCGTCTCCCGTCTTTTCCTCTGTATCTGTGCTTTCCGCCCCGGCAGATTCATTGCCGGATCCACCGCCGTTTCCGGCGGCTTCCGTCTTCTTTTTCCGGAAGGAATAATCCATAATCCTCAGATATCCCGGCTCCGCCAGCACTTTAAAAGAAGCGAAAAACCGCTCATTTTCCATTCCCATAACCAGATTTACCTTCTGATAAACAGCCGGTTCATAGAAAACAGCCAGAAAACGGCGGACAATCACCTCATATACCTTCACCGATACCGGCTTTAACCCGCGCATGGCGCCAAGACCCTGGCCTGTGGGAATAATCGCATAGTGATCCGTGATCATTTTATCATTGGTGTAGCGGGTCTTCGCAATATTCTTATAAAGACCCTTTTCCAGAATCTCCTCCGCAAAAGCCTTCACCGACCCGATGGCCTTCAGTCCCGCGATATTCTTATGTATCTCCTTTGCCACTGCCGTGGAAAGCACACGGGCGTCCGTTCTGGGATAAGTCACCAGCTTCTTTTCGTAAAGCTCCTGCGCCACCTTCAGAGTTTCATCGGGGCTGATCTTAAACATTTTGGAACAGTCATTCTGAAGCTCCGCCAGATTATATAAAAGAGGCGGATTCTTCCGTTCCTTCTTCCGCTCCACAGAAACCACCTGCGCCTGCTGGGGACTGATCTGCTTTAATTCCTCAATAAAACTTTCCGCGTCCCCCTTTTCGCGGAACCCGTTCTCCTTATACAGCTTCGGATGCCCCCAGACCGAAAAATCCACCTTATCCTTTGCCTTCGCTTTATCATCCGCCGCGGGCGTCTTCCCGGTATCATAACGGGAGCCGGGCGTTACCCGCCACTCTCCCTCAATATCCATCTCTTCAAAAGCCATGGTGTTTATCACCCGGTAAAAAGGCGTCTTTACGAACTCCCGGATCTCCCGCTCCCTGCGGACTACCATCCCCAGCACACAGGTCATGACACGCCCCACAGAAATCACCACATACTTCTGGTTCAGAAAACCTGCCAGAGTATTCCCGTATTTCAAGGTCAGAAGCCGGGAAAAATTAATTCCCATGAGATAATCCTCTTTCGCCCGCAGATAAGCAGATTCCGACAGGTTATCATACTCCGACCAGTCCTTCGCCTCCCGGATCCCCCGTAGAATCTCCTCCTCCGTCTGGGAATCAATCCAGACACGCTTCCTGGCCTTGCCACGGACATGGGCCATCTGGTCCACCAGACGGTAAATATACTCTCCCTCCCGTCCGGAATCCGTGCAGATATAGATCACATCCACATCGGGGCGGTTCAGCAGACCGGAAACGGTCTGAAACTGCTTTTTCACTCCCGGAATCACTTCATACTTAAACTGACCGGGAATAAAAGGCAGCGTACTTAAACTCCATTTCTTATACTTTATATCATAACTTTCCGGATAACTCATACTTACCAGATGACCCACACACCAGGTAATCACCGCGTGCTCCGACTCCTGATAACCGTCAAAGGAACGCATGTCCTCTTTCAGCGCCCTGGCAAACTCTCTGGCCACGCTGGGCTTCTCCGCAATATATAAAGACTTCGCCATATCGTTCCTCACTCACAAAATTCATCTGAATTATCTTAACAAAATTTCCCACCGGGCGCAACCGGAATTCACCGGTTTTCCGGACTCCATCATATACCGGCAAATATTTCCATAATATAGTAAAGACAAATAAAATTTATCTTTTACTATAACACTCCGGGAGGATGCGCGCGATTTTCTTTTTCCTGGAACCAGAAAGGGGCTGTCGGGAAATAACATGTTTCAGCCCCGATTTCCACAAAAAGAAATCTCCCGCAGAATTCCGTGCTATTTGGCATGGACTCTTCTGCGGGAGATTTCTTTTCTTACATTGCTTACATTTCCATCTGAAATTTCCAATGTATAAACACCGCGAATGGCTGCATGGGAACGGGGACAGGAAGCATCCGTTGCCATATATGCGTAATAATCACAGATATACCAGGTACCCATTCTGCTTTGAAGCAGCCAGCTGTGATCTGCCATGCACAGAGGCGATCTGTCCGAAAGTTACACAGCTCTCAAAACCGGGTACTTTTTGCCACATAAGCGGTGGCTGCCGCAAAACAGTAACAGTTTCTGAAATATTTCATCCTCTATGACGTTCTCTTCTAATTCTGTACTCTGTTCCGGAATCGCATTTTTCTGAAGCAATCGCCGGAATCGTCATAATTGATAAGGACAACATAACAATTCCAGACAGGCTTTTCACTTTTGATTTTTTGTTTCTGGAAAATTTACTCTGCCAGAGCAGTTCCTTCCGAGATCCACTGTCTGACAAGGCTCACATTCTCCTTTGCCGCCTGCGCTATTTTCTCTGCTGATATTCCCATCTCCGCCATGGACAATGCCATTTCTCTCTTGCCTTCTGCTCTCCCTTCTTTTTTACCTTCGTTGTAAAGTTCATCCATCGCTCTGCACATGAATTCCACTCCCTCCTCTGTCTCTTTCAGTTCCCTGACGCGCTTTGCCAGAACTTCACTATACATCTCATCTGCAATCTTACAGTACAGATCAT
>CAYLWI010000103.1:0-5796 GCA_964387345.1 uncultured Eubacterium sp.
AATAGTATGAACTATTGTGAAAAACTTTAAAGTACTTTTCAAGGAGGAAGACTATGGATTATGGCAGAAAAAGCGCCAGGAAGAGGAGGGAGATGCTTACTTCCAGAGACCTGGCTGCCCGTCACAGGAGACTGGCTCTGGGGCTTCTGATTCTGCTGATTCTTGTGTTGGGGGGCATAGGATATGCGGGATACAGGATATACGATTATGTGAAAGAGACCCTGGCTGCCGCACCGGAAATTACTTCGCTTGACGCCGCGCCTTCCGGATATATGTCTACGGTATATGACGCGGATGGGAATGTATCGGCACAGCTGGTCGAAAGCGGATCGAACCGTGTTTATGTAACGCTGGACGAGATACCGGAGGATCTGCAGTATGCCTTTGTGGCCATTGAGGACGAGCGTTTCTTCGATCATAACGGGATTGATATCAAGGGAATTATCCGTGCGGGACTGCAGGGGATTACAACGGGAACATTTTCGGAAGGAGCCAGTACAATTACCCAGCAGCTTATTAAGAATAATGTGTTCGATGGCTGGACTTCTGAAACTGGTATGGAAAGGATACAGAGAAAACTGCAGGAGCAGTACCTGGCGATTGAACTGGAAAAGGAGGTGTCCAAAGAGTGGATTCTTGAGAATTATCTGAATACGATTAATCTTGGACAGAATACTCTGGGAGTACAGGCGGCTTCTCTGCGTTATTTCGGAAAAGATGTTTCAGAACTGACATTGTCAGAGAGCGCTGTGCTTGCGGCGATTACGCAGAATCCTTCCAGATATAATCCGATTTCTTATCCCGAGGAAAACGATACCCGGAGGCAGAAGGTTCTTGAAAATATGCTGGAACAGGGCTATATCAGCAAGGAAGAATATGAAGAGGCTGTGGCTGACGATGTGTACTCCAGAATCAGTGAAAATAATGTTGAATATGAGAATGATCCTTCTAATGTAACCTCTTATTTTGTTGACGCCCTGACGGAGGAAGTGATTGAGGATCTCCAGACAGAACTGGGATATTCAGAAGCCCAGGCGTATAAGGCGCTGTACAGCGGCGGGCTTACTATTTATTCCACACAGGATCCGGACATACAGAGTATCTGCGATGAGGTTGTGAATGAAAATTCCAATTATGAGATCAGCAGTACGGTATCCTTTTCTTATGCGCTGACGATCCAGCTGGATGACGGTTCCCTGGAGAATTACAGCCAGCAGACGATGCTGTCATGGCTGAAGTCGGAAAAGGGAAGGAATTCCCTGAATTATGAAAGTGAAGAGGCCGCCGCCGCGGCTATTGCGGAATATAAGCAGTATCTCCTGGAGGATGGAGGGACTGTAATCGGGGAAAATCTTACCTATACGGTACAGCCCCAGGTGTCTATGACTGTTATTGACCAGAGTACCGGCCAGGTAGTAGCCCTGGTGGGTGGAAGAGGTGAAAAGACTGCAAGCCAGACGCTGAACCGGGCTGCGGATTCCACTATGCAGCCGGGATCCACATTTAAAATTATAACTACCTATGCTCCGGCGCTGGATGAAGGCATTGTCAGTCTGGCGACAGGAGTGGTGGATGAGCCGGTTACCTATACAAGTGGAAAGGTTGTCCAGAATGCAGATGGAACATACCGGGGATATACCACAATCCGGGAAGCGATCACAGATTCTGTCAATGTTGTGGCGATAAAAACCAGCCGGATGGTGACTCTGGAGAAGTGTTTCCAGTCTGCGCTGGATTTTGGGATCACTACGCTGGAAGAGGATACCGATATGGTGGAGGCCCTGCCTCTGGGAGGTATTACGGACGGAGTTACAAATGTAGAGCTGACAGCTGCTTTTGCTGCGATTGCAGACGGCGGTGTTTACCATGAGCCGGTTTATTACACGAAGGTTCTGGATCACGATGGAAATGTTTTGCTGGAAAAGGAGCCGGAAACACATCGGGTAATCCAGGAAACAACGGCTTACTTGCTTACTTCCGCCATGCAGGATGTAGTAACTGAAGGAACCGGACGTCTGGCAAACTTCAGCGGGATGTCTGTTGCCGGGAAGACAGGAACGACTACTTCCACCAGGGCTTCCTGGTTTGTGGGTTATACGCCCTATTATACCTGCGCAATCTGGGGCGGTTATGATGATAATTCGGAACTGGAATCCACCAGATTTACCAGGCTGATCTGGAGAGAGGCCATGTCCAGGATTCATGAAGGGCTGGCGGATACAGGATTCAGCCAGCCGGCAGGGATTACCCAGTGTACCGTTTGTACGGTATCCGGGAACCTGGCAGTGGAGGGCGTGTGCAGCGAGAGTTACACGGAATACTTTGCGGAAGATAACGCACCGTCCGAAATCTGCGATATGCATCAGACGGCATGGTTCTGTACGGTATCCGGAAAACTGGCCACGGAATATTGTCCGGACGAGGTATGTGAAGAACAGGTATTTATAACTAATACTGTGGACGGAGAGGAAACATTGTCTGAGGAGCTCTGCGATATCCATACCAGTGACGGGCTGGCGACAGATATTCTGCAGGGAACGTCGGAGACGGAAGAAGGGATTGCATACTGAATTTACAGTGTCCGCGCTCCGGCTCCGGATCAGAATGTTCTGTGCAGAAAAGTTATAGTTTAAGAAGAACTCCGGCGGAATCATTATGGTTCCGCCGGAGTTCTGTGTTTTGCCGCTGATCCTGCCGTTTACAGGAATGGATTTTTGTAAAATATAATTCAATAAAACCTTATTCTTGACAGCCGGAAATCCTTTTGCTATAATCCAAATCGTAATAAATGTAATAATTATGTAATAATTTTTAAACAAAATATAACTAAACGGAAATGACAGGAGAAATCCTTGAGAGGATACCTCTATGGACAGAAATATGCCCGGGGAAAGGAGATACGAATGAAAGAAAGAAGGATAAAGCTGGCAGCCTGTCTGCTGGCAGGGGCAATTATTTTTTCCACAGGAACCGCTCCGGTAATGGCGGCAGAGGCACAATCAGATTCTGGTACTCTTATGGCAGGCTTTTCCCTGGCGCTGTCTGCAATGGAAACAGAGACAGAAGATGAACTGAGCCAGGCGATCAGAGAGGAAGCGGAGAAAGCGGCCATGGAGCAGGAGGAAGAAGCAGCTTATGCCGGAATGGGAGTTGCTGTAGTAAATGATTATCTGAATGTGAGAAGCGTTCCGTCCGAGGATGGTGAGATCGTGGGCCGGATGGAGAATAACGCAGTCGCCCAGATACAGGGGGAAGAAAACGGATGGTATCAGATCACATCTGGTTCTGTTTCGGGATATGTAAAGTCGGAGTATCTGACGGTGGGAGACAGAGAACTGATTGACGCGGCCAGCGTCCGTATGGCGGAAGTCTGCACCCAGACCCTGAATGTCCGCGCAGAGGCGTCTGAAGAGTCAGATATCAAAATGCAGGTGGCCGACGGCGACCAGCTTGAGGTTCTTGATGAGAGCGTCCAGGGCTGGGTGAAAGTAAATACTTCCCAGGGAGAAGGTTATGTATCCGCAGATTACGTGACAGTATCAGATACTTACTTATATGCAAAGGAGCCCGGGGAAGTTTCGGGAGGAACAGCGGTAGCGGAGTATGGCCTTCAGTTTGTGGGGAATCCTTATGTCTGGGGCGGAACAAGTCTGACAGACGGAGCGGATTGTTCCGGTTTTGTCATGAGTGTGTATGCGCATTTTGGCGTGTCCCTTCCGCATTCTTCATCAGCGCAGAGAAATGTGGGAACAGAAGTCAGCTATTCGGAAGCACAGCCGGGCGATATTATCTGTTACAAAGGGCATGTGGCTATTTATATTGGCGGAGGTCAGATCGTACATGCAGCGAATGAGAAAACAGGTATCACAGTTTCGTCCGCAACATACGCTGATATTTTGTCAGTAAGAAGAATTTTTAATTAGTCCGGAAAGCCTGCATTTGTATCAATACATTAGTGCAGGCTTTTATGAAGGCGGAAAATGTCAGATAATTTTGAGATGTTTCCCTGAATTGTAGGTGATTGAAAGGTAGTGTCTGACAGTGAAAAAATGAAAGAGGGGAAGGGAAAAAGGGGGAGACTATTGGTTGTGCACAAAACGTTTGTTCTGCTGACAGAGGAGGAAAAAACTGTTTTTTATCTTTTTTTCTGTGGATAATGTGCATAACTCTGTGCAAAATTCGGGAAAATGGTCATTTTTCGAAAAATAGTATTGTGGATAACTTTTTTTAAAAAGGAGATTTTTGTTAATTATTTTTTGTTGCAATTTAAAGAATTGTGTATTCTGCTAATATTGGGGATATGATAAATATTATTTCCAAAAGATCATTTACAGGGAATTTACAGAGAATTTATGAAAATTTATGAAACAGGCCGGGAGATCGTTCCCTGGAAAAATAAAAAGTATTCATAAAAAATAATGTTTTTTACTGTTTCTGTCGGAAGATGTGAACAAATTCTAAAATTTATGGGAACTGCATAAATTTTTTTTGATTTCCTCTTTACTTCTTTGGGGCTTTTGTCTTAAAATGTAGATGCGTGACTGGAAATATTCCCAAATCTGTTTTTTCAGATTGTGAATATTGCATATTGGGTATTTTTATATAAAAACAGCGGAGCATTGTTTTTGAAAGGGGAGCGGAAAATGATTTCAAATCAGATTTTACAGACCACGATTGAGGGGTTAAAGAATATTACGAGGATAGATCTGTGTGTGACCGATACGGAAGGAAAGATCCTTGCCAGCACTTTTTCTGAAGCGGATCAGTATGCGGATCCGGCGGTGGCTTTTGTGGATTCTCCGGCGGACAGCCAGGTGGTTTCCGGATGTCAGTTTTTTAAGGTGTTTGATGAACATCAGATGGAGTATGTTCTGCTGGCTTACGGCGACAGTGATGATGTTTATATGATTGGCAAGATTGCGGCTTTTCAGATTCAGAATCTTCTGATTGCCTATAAGGAGCGGTTTGACAAGGATAATTTTGTCAAGAATCTGCTGCTGGATAATCTGCTTCTGGTGGATATTTACAACCGCGCCAAGAAATTACATATTGAAACTGATGTGAGAAGAGTGGTATATATAATAGAGGCCAGTCATGACAGGGACGGAAATGATCTGGATCGTGTCCGCAGTATTTTTGAGGGAAAGAACCAGGATTTCGTCACGGCTGTTGATGAGAAGAATATCATCGTAGTGAAGGAAGTGGGACAGAATGATACCCCGGAGGAATTATCAAAAACTGCGGAAGTGATTTATGGTCTGTTCAAGGGGGATAAGGATATTCATGTGGCATATGGTACAGTTGTTAATGAGATCAAGGAAGTGTCCCGGTCTTATAAAGAGGCCCATATGGCTCTCGATGTAGGGAAGATCTTTTTTGAAGATCAGAATGTGATTGCCTATGCGAACCTGGGAATCGGGCGTCTTATTTACCAGCTTCCGATACCGTTATGCAAGATGTTTATCAAGGAGATTTTTGACGGGCGTTCTCCGGATGAGTTTGATGAGGAAACCCTGATGACCATCAATAAGTTTTTTGAAAACAGCCTGAATGTGTCGGAGACTTCCAGGCAGCTTTATATTCACAGAAACACGCTGGTGTACCGTCTGGATAAGCTGCAGAAAAGCACTGGGCTGGACCTGAGAGTGTTTGAGGATGCAATTACTTTCAAAATTGCTCTGATGGTGGTAAAATACATGAGATATATGGAGACTTTAGACTACTGATAAAAGTGCCTGGGGGACACGAGATTATACCCGTTGTCCCCTTTTCCATGAAAACAGCCGGGAAAGGAGC
>CAYLWI010000104.1:0-5685 GCA_964387345.1 uncultured Eubacterium sp.
AATTGTGTTATATTATACCATATCTATATTATGAATACCAGTACAAAACAAAAGAATATACCTTTTCCGGAACCAGAACAAAAACTGCCATTCTATGTGACAAAGTCACAGAACTTTCAGAAAAAATGGTTATAATGATAATTATAAGGATTGCAAAACCAAAAACAATCTGCAATAATACAGAAAATAGTATAAAACGGCTGCAATATTTAAGAATCGCAGCCGCAGCGTTTTATCAGAAAGGATACTTTTAAGGAGGGCAAGCATATGTCTGTTATTACAATTACCAAAAGCAATTTTCAGGAAGAAGTTTTAAACTCTGACAAACCGGTTCTGCTGGACTTCTGGGCAACCTGGTGCGGTCCCTGCCGGATGGTCAGCCCCATTGTAGACGAGATCGCCGGTGAGCGCAGCGATATCAAAGTCGGGAAAATCAATGTAGATGAGGAACCGGAACTGGCTGGCCAGTTTAATGTAATGAGTATTCCCACACTGATTGTCATTAAAAACGGAAAAATCGCAAACCAGGCAGTGGGCGCAAGACCCAAAGAGCAGATTCTGGCTTTACTGTAAGAGTAGGTGAACCCCAGGAGATTTCCGGGCAGACCGCTCTGCCGGCGAAGCAACTGCGGCGCCCAGATCACGGGCTACGAAGGCGTGGACAAACGGATTGATGTGCCGGCCACCGCCATTCATGCCGGAGTCAGCGGAACCGGCTTAAAAGATCTGGATCTGGCCTATGCGCCGCCCTACTCTTCTGCCAGAGATCCGGTCAACATGGCCGGTTTCATGATTGATAATATTTCCAGAGGTATTCTGCAACAGTTCCCTCTGGAGGATGTGGACGGTCTGCCCCGGTGAAGGACTTCTCCCTTTTTCACATTGCGTTTCCCTGCGCTTTCTTCCAGACGTTTCCGCTGTTCCGGCGCCAGTTTCTCTCAGACTGGGAAAATGCTCTTCAGTTCCATCTTACCTCCTTCTGACGCACCTGCTATATCATCAGGACAGATCTGGAAGTTTACTTCCAGACTTCCTCTCCCGCCACAGACAGGAATCCGTCAGACAGACCTCCTGTCCGCATATCCACTACACTCTGCTCGTAATCCCTTTTCCGGATGTATCCCCGGCAGGACCCGGAATACGCTGCATAGCTGATTAAGAATATTTTATCGCAAAACTGACCTTCCTACAACATTTTCTGAAAAAGCTCAGATATCATAGTCTTTCCAGGACTCAGTTATTCTGAGATTCTAACATGGTCAGAATCTCTCCAATATCTTCGTTGATGCAGACAGATTTGCGTTTGATTTCATCGGGGGCGTACGCCTCCCCGTAATTCAGACAGGCATACGTTGCATTGTTCCAGTCATGTGTCATCCGCCAAAAGCTGTACTTTATTATGGTTGGGGTGTTATAGCCCACAGCCAGCTCCAGAAATAATATTTTCGTATTCTGATGCCGGCGCAGGAATTCAGAATAACGCTCTGCCGCTGCATGCCATCCTTCATCTTCCACAAAAGTATTGTCCGCCCGGAGATTCATGCTCATCGGCGCCCCACATTCCGGACAATATGGCACCAGTCCAGAAGGGACCTTCATCTCCGGTGTTATACCGTCCGGAAGCGTCAGAATACCGTCTTTCCCAATTACATATCCCTGTGCCTCTACCATTCCGCGGATCGTATCAGCATTATCGTAAGTAACCTGATGACAGGGTCTGCTGCACTGGAAAAGGCCGTAATCTCCCTGGGTATAAAACAGACGGCGCTTATCAAAGCCTGCTTTCTGAAAACAATGGTCTACATTGGTGGTCAGCACAAAGTAATCCTTATCCTTTACCAGATTGTACAGTTTTTCATAAACCGGTTTCGGCGCATTCATATACCGGTTGATATAAATATACCGGCTCCAGTAAGCCCAGTGTTCTTCCAGAGTCCTGAAAGAATAAAATCCTCCGGAATACATATCCGTAAAATGATATTTATCCGCAAAATCATTAAAATATTTTTTAAACCGTTCCCCGGTATAGACGAATCCCGCCGATGTGGACAATCCCGCGCCCGCGCCGATCACTACCGTATCCGCCGTCTGCAATTTCTGCTGTAGTCTGCAGATCTTATCCAAGCAGCTTTCTGTAGATTTCATAGTCGCTCTCCTTAAAAACATTGAATATCACCCTTCTGTTTTTCTCTGCATCTGTTTCCAGAAATTCCGTCACCGTCTGTACCGCAATCTCCGCGGCTTTCTTCTGTGGAAAATGGAACTCTCCGGTAGAGATACAACAGAACGCAATACTTTTCAGTCCGTAACCGGCAGCCAGTTCCAGGCAGGACCGGTAGCAATCCGCAAGCTGCCTGCAGTGAGTCTTTGTCAGCGGTCCTTCCACAATGGGTCCTACCGTGTGAATCACATATCTGGAGGGAAGATTATAGGCGGGCGTGATTTTCGCCCTGCCTGCAGGCTCCTCATGTCCCTGCTCATTCATAATTCTGTCACAGGTCAGCCGGAGCTGGATTCCGCTCATGCTGTGAATAATATTGTCAATACAGGAATGACAAGGGACAAAACATCCCCTGAGAGCACTGTTCGCCGCATTGACAATGGCGTCGATTTTCAAGGTAGTAATATCTCCCTGCCACAGAACCAGCCTGCTGTCCCGGGGCGACGCCTGCAGCAAAGCGCTGTCAGTCACGCCTCTCCGGGCTACTTCCTCACTGAGATATTCATCCTGTATTTTCAAGAACTCATTACTGACCGGGCGCGGATCCCTTATATTCATAAGACTCCGGAGAAGCCGCTTCTGCGCATCCTCCTCATCCGGAATTACAATACCACCGTAATCCGGCGCCTCCGACAACAGCTCCTTAATTAAGTATTCTCTTCTTTCCTTCTGGTTCATACGTTTCCTCCCGATTTCCCCAGTTTCACTACCGCTTTTACCCGACAGATCCGGAAACAGTTGCCACAATGCAGACAACGGCTGCGGTCAATTTCCCCCGGCATAATCTCACTGATACAATGCACCGGACAGACCTTCCTGCATTTCCCACATCCGGTACATCGGCTTTTATCAATCTGATATCCTGTTTCATGAATTCCGGCTCCGCCATAGGAAAAACTCTGACGATATACCGGATCCTGTCCCAGGTCAAAATACTCCCCCTCTGCCTCATAAATACAGAACACCTCCAGGGCATTCCTGCATTCCGGATCGGGATAAATCTCCGCCATATAAGGATTCTTTTCGAAAATTTCATCCAGCCGCTCCTGTCCGATATTTTTTATTTTTCCCCGAAGCGAAATGGCAACTGTGGACATGGTGTCCTGTCCCTTCATGCCGCTGACTGCCACATACTTCCGTTTCATCAGACGTTCATAAAAACTTTTGCCTCTCGCCGTGAGAAAATACAGGCCGTTCCTGTCAGCCAACATCAGATCTATGACACATGTCTGGGGAAGTCCATCATCATCCACTGTGGCAAATACTGTAGAATGAATTTCTTTTTGCAGATAAGATAATATTTCTAGTGTTGTCATAAATATCCACCTCCCCTGTACCACAAACATTCTGCCGGAATCTTTCCCTTTCCTATTTCCGCGTTTGAATGTAACTTTTTTTATTACATTTCTAAACATATCACAAATTTATTGTAATGTCAATCATTACATCTGTTGGGTGAAAAGAGAGGATACCTCCTCTGATTTCATCAGTGAAGTACCCTCTTCTTTTCTTCTGGTCTTTGCACATATACCGGGCCGGTCTGTTATTTTTTCTTTCCTGATTAATCACTGCATTATTCCCGGGAACCGGCGTAATCTGCGATGAAAAATTCATAACGATTAAACCGGAAATCAGCAAAGACCTATCGCCGGTTCACAACCGCTTTCACCGGACAATTTTCAAAGCAGTTTCCACAATGGAGACAGTGCTCCTGCAGAATGCGGTACGGCTTCGGCGCTCCCCTCTCTATGGCTTTCTGAGGACAGACACTGAGACATTTCCCGCAGCCGATGCAGGCGTCTGTGATCTTATATCCCTTTTTGTCTGCACGGACGCCGCCGACTTCGTAAGTTTCCCGGAAAATCGGATTCACCCCCAGATTAAAATACTCGATGCTGAATCCCTTGATACAGAATACTATTCCAATCTTTTTCGTATCTCCCGGATATACATTTTCCAGGTAGGGCTGTTCCTCAAATATGGTCCGGATCCATTTTTCCTGCTCCTCATCGGAAACCGGATCCGCCCGTCCCGACAGACGGATATTTTCCTTATACATGGTATACCCGGAAATCTGGACTCTTCCGTCCGCCAGAAGCTGCCTGCAGAATTCCTTTCCTCTTGCCGTGAAAAAATAGAGCGCATCGGGTTCATAATGGATCGCGCTGATATTCCGCACCTGGGGAGCACCGTACTCATCCACAGTAGCAAAATACAGAACCCCTATATAGCTTAGTTTTTTTACACAGGTTTCCGCATCCATAAACTATACCTCCTTCCAGCACTGGGGATCCGGCGCATACATATCTCCATGATAACCCGCCGCCACTGCGGGGCACCCCCGGCAGAACCGCAGCAGCTCACACTCAGAACATTTCTCAAACTTTTCATATACCCGGTATGCGTCCATCTCCGGTCCCGTGAACAGATCATAGAGATCATCCGTAAGGGCATTCCCCACTTTACTGTTTACGATCCGTCTGCAGGCGTACACATCGCCATCGGAAAGAATCGTTAAATGGCAGTTTCCGCAATTACATCCGTCATACACATATTCGTCATCGGGGTAATCTTCCGGACCAGACAGTCCCTTTTCATATTTAAACAGTGTCCACAGATGATCCTTCAGATTGAAGGTCGTCTCACTGTCTTTATATTGTCCAAACTTCTGCCATGCCTGTTCCATCATCCAGTGGTACTCTTCCGGAGAACAGCAGGTTTCCTTATCCTCCGCCGAAGGACAGTATCTGGCAAAAGCAAAAATATCCACTTTATTTTCTACAACTACATCAATCAGCTCCGGAAGTTCTTTATAATTCCATCTGGAAATCGTACACATCACTGCCACATCAATTCCCGCCTTTTTCAGATAAGGAATAACTTCCAGCGTTTCGTCAAAAGAGCCCGGTCTGCGGATCCGGTCATGAGTCTCCCGCAGTCCGTCCAGGGAAAGCTGATATTTTCTGCATCCGCAATCTGCCAGTTTCTGACAGACTTCCTCATTCAGATGAAATGGATTTCCCATAATTGCAAAGGGTATGCCGACGATTTTCAGAAGTCTGGCCAGTATCCAGAACTGCGGATGCATAACCGGATCGCCGCCGGTAATATATAAGTAAGGCAGCCGCTCTGCTTTTCTACAGAATTTCTGGCAGTTTTCAATAACGGTAATCATATCCTCCAACGCCATTTCCTTAAACTTCGCATGACTGCCAAGAGCATAAATATAACAATGTTTACATCTCTGGTCACAGGCCTCTGTGATGTGCCACTGAAATGCAAAATACTCCATATCCTTTCCCCTTTCCCGGGCTGCTTTCTGCCCATGCAGGTATCCTCCGGAGGATTTCCCCTTTCCCGGGCTGCTTTCTGCCCATGCAGGTATCCTTTGCCATTGGAGGAATTCCTCCTTTTCCAGACCGGGATCTGCCGCAGCAACTCCCGGTCTCCTGTAACTCTCTTAA
>CAYLWI010000105.1:0-5594 GCA_964387345.1 uncultured Eubacterium sp.
TTCTGCCCATACAGGTACCCTCCCGGGGACCCGCCTTACATACTATATCCTCGAAAGACATAGAAAAAGCGGACTGTAAAAAGTCCGCAAAAAGATTCGCTTTTTACTTTCTGATTATACACAAGTTTCCATAAGATGTAAACTGTAAAATCTCTTAAAATCGCAGCAGTCCAGCCACAGTGCATGCGCAAAACATTCTGCTGCTTTCTGTTCTTCTTCCGTACGGCTGTGAACGGTAATGTTATTCACTGGCAATCTGGAGGAAGTCCTTTCCGGACGTTCTGGAGATACAATGGAACGTAACTGTGGCAATCGCAATCTCCCTGCCCGCGTCATCGGTAATCGTAACCTCATAAACACATACCTGTTTCCCGAGTTTGATCTCCCTTGTCTCGCCATACAGTTTCTTACAATTAATAGCCGGACGCAGGAAATTCATATTGCTGCTCATAGTAGTCATATAACGTCCGCGGCTGGTTGCCGCCGCGCCTGCAGTAATATCCGCAATCGTAAACAAAACGCCTCCATGAACAGAACCGATCGGATTCATATGCTGAGGTCCGATCTCCACTTCAGCCTTCGCATATCCCTCCGAAATCTCCGTAGTCACAACCCCGACCGCCCTGTTGAAGCCCACGTTTCTCAGTTCTTTCAACTTCTCAAAATCCATGTCATTTCCTCTTTTCAATCCATAGTAATTGCTTTTGTTGCCGTCACAGCCAGCGCTCCCGGCCCTATGTGGCAGGCAACACTCAGCGAGAGCGGATGCAGGACAATGTCATGATCAGGAAATACCTCCTGTACCTCCTTTTTGAAAGTTTCTGCCGCTTCCAGATCATGCGTATATGCCATGGCAATGTGAATATTTTCTCCCTTTTCCGAACCAAAACGATCTCTGCAGTCATCTACAATCTGTCTGATCATAATTGACTTGCCCTGTTTTACAGTTCTCGCCTTTGCAAAAGCGTCCAGCTTTTCTCCCTGAATCTGAAGAACCGGCTTCAGCTTCAGAAGAGTCCCCAGCGCTGCCGCCGCCGGAGTAATGCGTCCTCCCTTTTTCAGATAATAAAGTGTATCCAGCATAATATAGATACTGGATTCCATCTTATTCTCCATCAGCTTATCATAGATCTCCTGGCCAGACTTTCCCGCCTCAGCCAGCATAACCGCATCCAGCACAGACTGACGCTGGGTAATTGAAATCCTCTGATTATCTACTACAAAAACCCTTCCATCATAATCCCGCGCCAGCATCATGGCTGTAGAGCAGGTGCTGGAAAGGCCGCTGGACATGGGGATATGCACGACCTCGTCATATTCCTTCAGCAGCTCGTCCCACAGCTCCGTAAAATCTGCCATGGAAGGAGCCGAAGTCTGAATGGCCGCGCCTTCTGTCAGCTTCTCATAAAACTGTTCCTGCGTCAGCGTGATATCCTCCAGAAACTGCTCATTATTAATAGAAAAAGGCATCGGCATTACACGGATCCCCAGCTCTTTCGCTTCCATCTGTGTAATGCCGCTGTTGCTGTCTGTCACAATCGCTACCCTGCTCACCATAAGACCCTCCTGTTTTCTTTCAATTCAGAAAAATTGTAGCATATACCACTGCAACTTACAACCAGAAATTTGCCTGGATTTCCAAAGCCATGAATTTCCAAAGTTCTCTCCACAAAGCTGCCTCGTTTTCTCTTTCTGTCATAAACGCAGCGGCCTGTTTCCATGTCAATAAAAAACTCTATGCGAATGGTTTCATCACGATTTGAGCCATCCGCATAGAGTTTCTCAGCTAATTCCTTCAAAAATCTGTATTCTGTTACAAAAGATTACTCCTCTGCGCCGTACAGTTTCACAAGCTTGTTCAGATAAGCATATCTGTCCTTTGCATTCTGCTCGGAAATATCAAACATCTTCTCTGCCTTCTCAGCGTCCAGACGGGCGAGAGCATTGTAACGGACCTCGCCGTTCAGGAATGCCTTGTAATCTCCGCTGGGAGCTTTGCTGTCAAGAGTAAACGGATTCTTACCCTCTGCCGCCAGAGCCGGATTGTAACGGAAGTTGTTCCAGTAACCAACTGCAACAGCATTCTTCTCCTCGGTCTGGGCCTTGCTCATACCGATCTTGATACCATGGTTGATACAGGGAGCATACGCAATGATCAGGGACGGTCCCGGATATGCCTCAGCCTCGGCAATCGCCTTTACACACTGATTCATATCAGCGCCCATGGCGATCTGCGCTACATATACATAACCGTAGCTCATAGCCATGGAAGCAAGATCTTTCTTCTTCATCTCTTTACCGCCTGCCGCGAACTGCGCAACCGCTCCGGTGGGAGTCGCCTTGGAGGACTGTCCGCCTGTGTTGGAATAAACCTCTGTATCAAATACCATAATGTTTATATCCTTGCCGGATGCAAGTACATGATCAACGCCGCCGAATCCGATATCGTAAGCCCATCCGTCGCCGCCGAATACCCACTGGGACTTCTTAGCCAGGAAGTCCTTCTGAGCCAGGATCTCCTGGGCCTTATCGCAGCCGCACGCCTCCAGCGCGGCTACCAGCCTGTCTGTAGCCGGACCATTGGCAACGCCGGATCCGTAAGTATCCAGGTACTCTTTTGCCGCCGCCTTTACATCTTCATTCTTTGCGTTCTCAGCCAGATCCTCAATCTTCTCTTTCAGACCGCCGCGGATCGCATTGTTCGCGAGAAGCATACCGTAACCAAACTCTGCCGCGTCCTCAAACAGGGAATTGGACCATGCCGGTCCTTTGCCCTCGGGAGTCACAGCGTAAGGAGTGGACGGCGAGGAGTTGCCCCAGATAGAAGAGCATCCTGTTGCGTTCGCAATATACATTCTGTCGCCAAACAGCTGGGTGATCAGTTTTGCGTAAGGAGTCTCGCCACAGCCCGCGCACGCGCCCGAGAACTCAAGCAACGGCTGTTTGAACTGGGAACCCTTTACCGTATTCTCTTTGAACTTCTCCAGAACATCTTTCTTCTGGGGAAGCGCCGTACCATAATCGAAGTATGCCTGCTCGCCTGCATTCTCCTCGAAGTTCTGCATGGTAATCGCCTGAACCTTGTCCGGGCAGACATTTACGCAGGAACCGCATCCGGTACAGTCGTACGCGGAAATCGCGATAGCAAACCTGTACTGGGGCATGCCGGTCATGTTCTTGTATGTCATGCCTTCCGGAGCTGCCGCAGCCTCTTCTTCAGTCATTACAACCGGACGGATACATGCGTGAGGGCATACATAAGCACACTGGTTACACTGGATACACTTATCCACATTCCATACCGGAACGTCAACGGCAACTCCGCGCTTCTCATATGCGGATGTGCCGGAAGGCGTAGTACCTGTCATATACTCAGTAAACGCGGATACAGGAAGTGTATTACCCATCTGGGCATTGATCTTCTTCTGTACATTATTTACGAAATCAACTGCATCCTGACGCGCTCCTGTTGCCTTTGCGCCAGTAATATCCTCGTCAGCGGCATTCTTCCAGCTCCCGGGAACCTCAACCTTAACAAAAGAGGTTGCGCCGGCGTCAATAGCGTCATAGTTCATCTGAACTACTTTGTCACCTTTCTTGCCGTAGGTAGCCTTTGCCGCTTCTTTCATCAGTCTGATGGCATCCTCCTCGGGAATTACCTTTGAAAGAGTAAAGAACGCGGACTGAAGCACCGTATTGATACGTCCTCCAAGACCGATCTCCTTACCGATCTTAATACCGTCGATGGTATAGAACTGGATATTATTTTCAGCAATGTAGCGTTTTACCTGTCCGGGCAGATGCTGCTCCAGCTGCTCCGCATCCCAGGAACAGTTCAGAAGGAAGGTGCCTCCGGGAACCAGATCCTGAACCATGTTATACTTGCGGATATATGCAGGGCAGTGACATGCCACAAAGTTTGCCTTGGAAATCAGGTAAGTGGAGCGGATCGGGGACTTTCCGAAACGCAGGTGGGATATTGTTACACCGCCGGACTTCTTGGAATCATAATCAAAGTAAGCCTGCGCATACATATCTGTATTATCACCGATAATCTTGATGGAGTTCTTGTTGGCGCCTACGGTACCGTCCGCGCCCAGACCCCAGAACTTACAGTTGATGGTGGATTCCGGAGTAGTCACGGGATTCTCAGTCACATCAAGAGAAAGATTCGTCACATCATCAACGATACCGATGGTGAATCTTTCCTTATCATCATTGTTGTAAACAGCGATGATCTGTCCCGGCGTAGTATCCTTGGAACCAAGTCCGTAACGTCCGGAGTAAACCGGAACTGCATCAAACCTGCTGTTCTTTAACGCGGCAACCACATCCAGATACAGAGGCTCGCCCATCGCTCCGGGCTCTTTGGTACGGTCAAGAACATACAGCTTCTTCACAGTATCCGGAATCGCGTCGATCAGAGCCTGCGCGGAGAACGGTCTGTACAGACGAACCTTTACAAGACCAACCTTCTCGCCCTTAGCCGCCAGGTAATCAATGGTCTCGTCAATTGTCTCACAGACAGAACCCATAGCGATAATCACCTTCTCAGCATCCGGCGCGCCATAGTAATTGAACAGCTTGTAGTTTGTGCCGATCTTTGCGTTTACCTTATCCATATATTCCTGAACAATGGCCGGCATATCATCATAAGCCACGTTGCAGGACTCTCTTGCCTGGAAGAAAATATCCGGATTCTGCGCGGAACCCATCTCGCAGGGATGATTCGGATTCAGGGAAGAATTACGGAAAGCCTGGATGGCATCCTGATCAACCAGATCCTTCAGATCATCATAATCCCATGTCTCGATCTTCTGGATCTCATGAGATGTACGGAATCCGTCAAAGAAGTTAATAAATGGAAGTCTTCCCTTGATTGCAGCGCAATGCGCAACCGGAGTCAGATCCATAACTTCCTGCACACTGGATCCACAGAGCATGGCCACACCTGTCTGACGACATGCGTAAACATCGGAATGGTCTCCGAAGATACACAGGGCATGAGAAGAAATTGTACGGGCTGATACATTAAATACGCCCGGCAGTCTCTCACCGGCTACTTTGTAAAGGTTGGGGATCATAAGCAGAAGGCCCTGGGAAGCCGTGTAAGTTGTAGTCAGAGCGCCTGCTGCCAGGGAACCGTGAACAGCTCCTGCCGCGCCGGCCTCGGACTGCATCTCTGTGATCTTCACAGTCTGTCCGAAGATATTTTTCCTGCCTGCTGTCGCCCACTCATCAGAAGCCTCAGCCATTACAGATGAAGGGGTGATCGGATAGATAGCCGCAACATCAGAATACGCATAAGACACATGCGCTGCTGCATGGTTTCCATCCATAGTTTTCATAGAACGTTTCATATCCATTCCTCCTCAATGATAATCGAAAACTAAAGAACATCCTCGTTAATTGTTTAACAATGCTTTATTATTATCGTACAAACCACTGCAAAAGGCAAGAAATCCCAGACGAAAAATTTGCACTTTTTATAATACACCGCTACTACGAAAACAGAACGGAAACGCAGAACCTGTACTTCATGAAAATAAGTGAAATAAGCACTGTTTTTTGTTATACCTGTTTATTGTACCCGA
>CAYLWI010000106.1:0-5467 GCA_964387345.1 uncultured Eubacterium sp.
CAGGTATGGCTTTCTTTTACATCTGGATCGAACCGGAAATGGTAAATGAAGACAGTGATCTGTACAGGGAGCACCCCGACTGGGCGTTTGTGATACCCGGCCGCCGGCCGAACCGTACCAGGTATCAGCTTGTTCTTGATTTTTCAAGAACAGAGGTGGTGGATTACATTTTCGACCGGATCTGTGCTGTTCTGGATCAGGGAAATATAGAGTATGTCAAATGGGATATGAACCGCAGTCTGGCAGATATCTATTCAGCTACGGCAGACAGCCAGGGAAAGGTTCTTCACGATTATGTGCTGGGATTGTATGATTTTCTGGAACGGCTTGTGAAAAGATATCCGGATATCCTTCTGGAGGGTTGCAGCGGCGGCGGCGGCCGGTTTGACGCGGGGATGCTGTATTATGCGCCCCAGATCTGGTGCAGTGACAACACGGATCCGATTGACCGGCTTGAAATCCAGTATGGAACATCCTTTATTTATCCGTCGTCTTCTGTGGGAGCCCATGTTTCGGCTTCCCCGAATCATCAGACAAGGCGTGTGACCTCCATGAAGACCAGGGCAACCGTTGCCATGGCAGGAGTTTTCGGTTATGAGCTGAATCTGAATGAGCTGAGTGATGAGGAAAAGGATGAAATCCGTCGGCAGATCGTGGAATATAAAAAATATGCGGCACTGATACAGCAGGGAGTTTATTTCCGGCTTACGAATCCCCGGATGGAAAATCAGGGAGCCTGGGAGTTTGTCTCAGAGGACCGGAAAGAGGCTCTGGTACAGGTGGTAGGCGTCAAAAAACATGCAAATATGACGGTAGATTATATCAGGGTAAAAGGGCTGAAGGAAAATACAATGTATCGTGATACGGAAACCGGCAGGCTTTATAATAGTACTGTTCTTATGGAAACAGGTATACCAAAGCCGGTTCTGGATGGTGAATATCAGGCATATCAGTGGCATTTTGTCTGTGAAGAATAAGAAAATTGCAGGGGATAGAAATTATGTCGGGAAAGAAAAGAGAACGATTTGAAAACAGACTACAGATCCATTATGATGAGCTGAAATGGCTGTATATGGAATTATATGGGAATGACGATATGTTCGGCGAGCTCTGTGAACAGATGAGAGAGTATTATAATCAGAGAAAACCGGCGTTGAAGAAGCTGGATCAGGAGCGTGAGGCACAGGGAGAATGGTTTCGGAAAAGAGATATGCTGGGAATGATGATGTATATCGATAATTTTGCCGGCAGCATTAAGGGTGTCAGTGAGAAATTGTCTTATCTTGAGCAGTGTAACGTGAATTATATTCATCTGATGCCGTTTCTCGATTCCCCGAAGGGAAGATCAGACGGCGGATATGCCGTGGCTGATTTTCGCAAAGTGAAACCAGAACTTGGCACCATGGACGATCTTGCAGAGCTTGCGGACAAGTGTCACGAGAAGGGGATCAGTCTGTGCATGGATTTTGTCATGAACCATACGTCGGAGGATCATGAGTGGGCCAGGAGAGCCCGCCAGGGAGACGGGGAATACATGAGCCGTTATTTCTTTTATGCAGATCCTGCGCTTCCCCGGGAATATGAAAAGACCGTTCCCCAGGTATTTCCAACTACCGCGCCGGGCAATTTTACCTGGCTGCCGGAGATTGGACATTATGTGATGACGACGTTTTACCCGTATCAGTGGGATCTGAATTATCGGAATCCCCGGGTGTTTAACGAGATGATGTACAATTTTCTGTATCTGGCAAACCAGGGAATGGATATTATCCGTATCGATGCGGTACCTTATATCTGGAAAGAGCTGGGAACAAACTGCCGGAATCTTCCCCAGGTTCATACCATTGTCCGCATGATGCGGATGATCGGCGAAATTGTCTGCCCGGGTATTGTTCTCCTGGGCGAGGTGGTTATGGAACCCCGTGAGGTAGCTCCTTACTTTGGTACAGTGGAAAAACCAGAGTGCCACATGCTTTATAATGTCACTACCATGGCTACCACATGGCATACCGTGGCCACGGAAGACACCCGGCTTCTCAGAAAGCAGATGGACACAGTATGTACTCTTCCGAGAGAGTATACATTTCTTAATTATCTCCGGTGCCATGATGATATCGGCTGGGGTCTGGACTATGGTTCACTGAGGGAATGGGGTATGGAGGAAGTGCCCCATAAGAAGTATCTGAATGATTTTTTCCAGGGGAAAACGGCCGGGAGCGTCAGCCGCGGAGAACTCTATAATGAGGATATTGTAACAGGAGACGCCAGATTCTGCGGGACAACAGCATCCATGTGCGGTGTGGAGTGCGCGGGATTTGAGCAGGATAGCGCAAAGATGGAAACGGCAGTCCGCAAGGATCTCATGCTTCATGCTTATATGTTTACCCAGTCGGGAATTCCCATGCTGTACAGCGGGGATGAGATCGGACAGGTAAATGATTACACATATAAAAATGATCCGGAAAAAGCACTGGATTCCAGATATATTCACAGGGGAAAGTTCTGCTGGGAACTGGCGGATCGTGTGAAAGATAAAACAAGCGTCCAGGGACGTATTTTTAACGGCTTGGAAAAGCTGGAAAAGATCCGCAGGACGGAGGCTGTCTTTGATGCCGGTGCAGTAGTTTATACAAAGGATTATGATGACACTTCCATTCTCTGGATTGTACGAAAGACAGATATCGAGGAATTACATGCGGTGTTTAATTTCAGCGACGCAGGCAGGATGGTCTGGATGCCGGAGAAGACGGAATATACGAATCTTATGACCGGGAAGACCGGAGAAGTGGAGACCGTTGATCTTGCCGGATGGGATTTTGTGTGGATGAAAAAACCTACAGTCTGGCGGGAATCCTCATGTTAAAAGGAGAAGATTCTGATGCTGCAGTTTGGAATGCCGACATTGATTGAACTGGATGATCTTGAGGACGCAATGAAACTATGCAATGAGAAGGCTGCCATAGTGTATCTGCTTCAGAGCGACGCCTTCGGGCTGACATGGGATATCGGACATTCTAATTCAGCAGGGAATATAGATGAAGCATTTCTTATGTCTCATGCGGACAGGCTGTGTCACTTCCATATACATGACGGGATGGGGAAGAGGGATCATATGACTTTGGGAACCGGGGAGATTGATCTGGTTCAGAGACTGGGGACAGCGGAAAAATATCATTGCAGATGTGTAGTGGAGACGAAGACGGCAGAAGCATTGAAAGCGTCCGTTTCCTGGCTGAAAAATAATAATTATCTTTGATATATATATGTTCCGCTCTAGGAAAATATATAAATAGTTTATATTCCGAATATACTAAATGAACATATTAATGTTTATATAGGTATATGATATACTTTGCACACGGAGCAGTTGTGATACAAGGTGGTAAGCCTCCCCGCACTTGAAACAGAGGGGAGGTGGTGCAAATGGATACATACGAAGTTTTAAACCTGTTATTTTTAGGTGGTTCGTTTCTGATTGCGCTGCTTGCCTATATTGATAGGAGAAACAAGCGAAAATAAATAAGCCTACCTTGTATTTGGCAGCCAGGTAGGCTTATATTCTTACCCGGAGGCTAACCACTTTGTGGGCGGCTGCTCCTTTTATGTTTATAATATAGCATATCCGGATATGGTGTTCAAGAGTTATTACAGTTATTTATGGACGGAGGTCCGATATGTCCATACCAGAAAATGGAAAACGGATATCCAGGGCAGACGAATGAAAGCAGGAGGAAAAATTGTATGGAATGGTATACACTATTCAGACCGCATATTCTGGAAAGAGGATCCGTATACTATGAGGATGGTCTGGTTACGGGATTTGAATATTCTGACAATGAAATAACGGCGCAGGTGGCTGGAAGTGATATTTATGATGTACAGATCGAACTGGATGGAGAAGATGTGCTGGATATGTACTGTTCCTGTCCCTATGCTGTAGACGGACATAACTGCAAGCATATGGCGGCGGTTTTGTTTCAGTTTGAGGAAGAACTGGCAGATCAGGATCTGGAAGCAGAGGAGGAATCTTCCGATATTTTACGGCAGAATCCGTTGGGCAGAGTGCAGAAGGACAAGGCTGAAGTGACTGAACTGGTTGCGAAGATTCCAGAAGATAAAGTGAGGGAATTGCTGGCGGGATTTGTTTTATCGGATGAAAGTCTGAGAAACAGGCTTCAGATGCAGTATTCATTTAAAATGGACAGTAAATTGATGATGAAGCTCCGGACGGAATTAGAACAGATTCAGTACAGATATAGCAGCGGCGGTTTTGTGGACTGGTATCATGCCTCTGATTTTGCATCGGAGCTGGTTGGATTTTTATGTGAAAAGGTCGTGTTTCTGATTGAAAGATCCTGTTTAAAACAGGCCTTCGAGCTGACAAATGAGGTGTTTCATTGTATTGGAAACACAGATATGGATGATTCGGACGGAAGCTCTTCTTATGTGGCGGATCAGTGTTATGAGTGCTGGAAGCAGATCATAGAAAAAAGTGATGAAGATTTTAAGACTGAAATCGGGGAGTGGTTTGAAACCCATAAAACCGGATATGTGATAGATTATATAGGCGAGTATATAGAGGAAATTATTCTGGATGAATTTGCCACCCGGGAAATGCTTTCTGAACGGATTCAGAAGCTGGATACATATATCAGCAGGCAGAGGGGAAATGATTGCGGGAAGTATTATTCTGCATACTATGGTTTGGTGGATCCCGTGTCGAAAAGAATAGAATGCATGAGAAAAATGGGCTGTACAGATGAGGAAATCCGCGAATACAGGCAGGCGAACCGTCATTTTTCTGTGATTCGTGAGATAGAGATTTCAGAAGCGCTGGAAAAAGGAGACTATAAAAGCGCTGTCAGCATATTGCTGGAAAGCAAAGAAATGGATGGCGATAATAAGGAGCAGTTAAAAAAATACAGTGAACAGCTGATTGGTATTTACAGGAAAACGGGATCCGAAAAGGCATACTGTGAGGAACTGATTTATCATCTGGAAAATTTCTGGCAGAGGGATCTGAGTTATGTAAATGCCTTGAAAAAGTGTATTTCTGATCAGAAATACTGGGAGACTGTCGTAGACGGTATTGTGGCGAAGAACATAAATAATGAATTTGTATGCAGCCTGCTGCGGGAGGAGCAGCGGTATGAACAGCTGATGGAAAAAATCGAAACCAGTTTCAATAAGGTTTCTCTGCTGGATGATCATGAAAAAATACTTCGGAAGAGATTTCCGGAGAGAGTCATAAAAATCTATTCTGATTATTTGAAGCATGAGGCGGAAAGGGCAAATGACAGAAAGAAGTATGAGCGGCTGATGCCATACCTTAAAAAAATTGCCGGATGCGCAGGCGGAGAGGCAGCTGCACAGGAAATTGCTGATTCCTGGAAGCGGGAATATAGACGCAGAAGCGCCATGATGGATGAACTGAGGAAGGCTGGATTTTAACTGTTACATGACAAAA
>CAYLWI010000107.1:0-5297 GCA_964387345.1 uncultured Eubacterium sp.
ATTATAAAATAACGGGTTATCTTAATGATTTTTTCACAAAAAAAGGTTATATTTAAAGTGAGAAAATGAACGTGCATATGATTCTGAGATATGAACTCCCGGAGTATATTTTTATGGGCGGATATCTGAAGGCTGGAAAAGCCCAGGAGCTTTTCAGAGACAGCAGGCAGTAAACAGAAAAAGAGGAGAATACCCATGTCGTACATAGAATTTGAAAAGATTACAAAGGTATATCAGGCGGGGGAGCAGTCGATCCGGGCGGTGGATGAGGCTTCGTTTGTGGTGGAAAAAGGAGAATTTGCCATTATTCTGGGAGCTTCCGGCGCCGGAAAAACGACTGCCCTTAATATTCTGGGAGGCATGGATGTGGCTACATCGGGACGCCTGATTGTAGACGGGCGGGATGTGACGAAATATGATAAAAAGCAGCTTACTGGTTACCGGAGAACTGATATTGGATTTGTATTCCAGTTTTATAATCTGGTTCCGAATCTGACGGCCCTGGAAAATGTGGAACTGGCGGCCCAGGTCTGTAAGGATTCCCTGGATGCTTCGGAGACGCTGGATAAAGTGGGACTGGCAGACAGGAAAGGTAATTTCCCTGCCCAGCTGTCCGGCGGAGAGCAGCAGAGAGTATCTATTGCCCGCGCTCTGGCCAAGAATCCCAAACTGCTTTTGTGTGATGAGCCTACCGGCGCGCTGGATTATGCCACCGGCCGCCAGATTCTGAAACTTTTGCAGGATACCTGCCGGAGGGAAGGTATCACGATTGTTCTGATTACACACAATTCCGCGCTGGCTCCCATGGCGGACCGGCTGATCCGTTTCCGCAGCGGCAAGGTGGTAGAGATGAAATTCAATGAGCATCCCACACCGGTAGAGCAGATAGAGTGGTAAAAGAGATTTTATTTTTTTGCGGGTAATGAGGAAGCGGCAGTCATGAAAAATGCATTAGCAAAGGATATATTTCGCACGATTAGAAAAGAGAGAAAACGTTTTTTGTCAATTTTGCTGATAACAGCTCTGGGCGTGACCATGCTGACAGGGCTGAAGGCAGCCTGTGATGATCTGCGCTATTCCGCGGATGCGCTTTATGATGAACAGCATCTTTTTGATATTCAGATTTCTTCCACGCTGGGTCTGGATGAGAATGATGTCAAAGCTCTGCAGGAGCTGGAAGATATCAGCGCGGCAGAAGGAGAGTATTCCAAGAGCGTTTATACAGATATTGAAGGCAGTCAGGAAGAAGCGGAGATTCACACCCTGGGGGAGGAGATTAATATTCCCTGTGTGGTAGAAGGTGAGCTTCCCCAGGCCGCAGATGAGATTGCTGTAAATGGAAGTTATCTCCAGGATACAGGAAAGGAAGTGGGCGATACACTGACGTTTACAGAAGAGGATCTGGAAGAGGATGAAACTCCTGTTTTCCAGGCGGGCGAATATACCATTACGGCGGAAATACTGAATCCGTTTGATGTAAACAATCAGGAGGGAAGCGTTTCTTTCCGGGCGGCCACCTCGGCAGAGTATGTATTTTTTGTTCCGGAGACAGCAGCGGATACAGATATTTATACTTCTGTTTATGTATCTGTTAAGGGGACGGAAGATTTGCTGTGCTATTCATCTGCTTATGAGGAAAAAGTAGAGGCGGTCAGGGAAGAAATTAACTCTGTTCTGAAGGAACAGCAGGAACAGATGCGTTATGAAACCGTCTATGAAGACGCCATGGCAGAATATAATGAAGCCCGGGATGAGGCGCTTCAGGAACTGGATGAGGCGCAGCAGGAGATTGACGACGGATGGGCGGAACTGGAGGAGAGCAGGCAGACACTGGAAGACGGCTGGCAGGAGCTGGAGGATGGCAGGCAGGAACTGGAGGATAACCGGCAGGAGCTTCAGACCAGGGAGCTGGAGGCGGAACAGGAGATTGCGGACGGACAGGCACAGATTGACGCGGGATACGCACAGCTGAACGAGGGGAAGGAACAGCTGGAAAAGTCTGAGGAAACCATTGCCAGCGGAGAAAATCAGATTGAGGCGGCCAGACAGGAACTGGCTCAGCAGAGATCTGATGCTCTGGCACAGATTGATGACGGACTGGCGGCTTATGAGTCGGGAAAAGAAGAGCTGACGGCGGGAATTTCCCAGGTTCAGGCGGCGATGGATCAGATCCAGGCACAGATTGATGCTCTGACCGGGCAGGATAATCCGGACAGCGGAGAGGGAACAGATACAGATGAGCTTTTGCGGCAGCTGCGGGAGCAGCTGGTCCGGCAGCAGGAAACACTGGAATCGCTGCAGGAGCAGTTGGAAGAGGTGAATGCGGGTATTGCCAGTCTGGAGGTTCAGCGAACAGCAGCGGAAGAGCAGTTTGACCAGGCGGAAGCGCAGCTGGATGTACAGGCCCAGGCGCTTCTGGAGGCCCGGGCTGAGTATGAGGCCGGAGTAGAAGAATGGAATGCCGGCAAGGCTCAGCTGGACGCCAGCCAGGATACGCTGAACCGGCAGGCCGCTTCCGGAAGGGCGCAGATTGCCAGCGCATGGCAGCAGATCCGGGATGCGGAGACGCAGCTGGCAGAAGCGGAAGCTGAACTGCGGGACGGGGAGGCGCAGCTGGCAGAGGGAGAGACGGAACTGACAGACGGGCAGGCGGAGCTGGATGAAAACCGGGAAGAAGCCATGGAAGAACTCGCGGACGCCCGTGAGCAGATTGAGGAAATTGAAATGCCTGTATGGTATATCCAGACCAGGGATTCCTTAAGCGGCTATTCCAATGTGGACAGTGACGCCACCTCTATAGAAGGACTGGCAACATTTCTTCCCATTATCTTTTTTGTTGTGGCAATACTGATCAGTCTGACTGCCATCACGCGAATGGTGGAGGAAGACCGGGGGCTGATCGGAACATATAAAGCGTTGGGATTCCGGAATCGGGAGATCGAGAGAAAATACTTTGTATATGCAGTCCTTGCCAGCCTGTCGGGAGGGATCGTCGGTGATATATGCGGATTTGTAATTCTGCCGAAAATCATTTTTGAGTTCTTCCGGGTAATGTATATGCTCCCGGATTATTATCTGCGGTTCCAGTTCTGGCTTGGAATGCTGGGAATTATTCTGTTTATGGCAGGCGTTCTGCTGGCGGTATGGTATGCGGTGAAGAGAGATCTGGCACATATGCCGGCTGCGTTAATGCGTCCCCTGGCGCCGAAAAACGGTTCCAGGATTTTTCTGGAATATATACCGGCGATCTGGAAGAAAATGTCTTTCCTGAATAAAGTGACGGCCAGAAATCTGTTCCGGTATAAAAAGCATCTTGCCATGACTGTGACCGGCATCATGGGGTGTACCAGCCTTCTGGTCTGCGGGTTCGCGATTAAGAATACGGTGACAGATCTGATGCCGAAACAGTATGAAAATGTGACCCGTTACGATATTCTGGGCGTGGGTCTGGCTGACGATAATGATAAAATTTTATCTTACATGGATGACAGCGAAAACATAGAAGAGTATGTAAATATCCAGGTAGAAACAGTTTCTGTCCGGAATATGGATGGAGAGGGAGAGTCTGTGCAGATGTTTATTATTCCCGATGATGCGGATATTGCTTCCTTCATCAAACTGGCGGATATGGATGGAAATGAGCAGCCGCTGGCTGAGGACGGACTGATGGTGACCAGAAGCGCGGCGGATGTTCTGGGCTTGTCTGCCGGGGATACGGTGGAAGTACAGGATCTGTCCCTGAATCAGACGGAAGTAACGGTTTCTTATGTAACAGAAAACTATCTGGGCGATATGCTTTATATCAGTGAAAGCTGCTATGAGACGTATTTTGAACAGGAATGGGCTCCCAATGCGGTTCTGGTGAATCTCACAGAAGAATGTCTGGCGGATGATCCCATCGGCTATTCGGAGGAGCTGGGCGCGAAAGACGGCTTTATTTCCGTGACCAGTACGGAAACTCTGAAGGAAGAGTTTTCCCAGGCGTTTACACTGATTAATCTGGTGGTATATGTCATTCTGATCCTTGCGGCGGCGCTGGCGTTTGTGGTATTGTTCACACTTTCCACCACGAATATTTCAGAGCGGGAAAGGGAGGTCGCCACGATTAAGGTACTGGGATTCTATGACAGGGAAGTGCATCTGTATATGAATAAAGAAACCCTGATTTTATCCGTCATGGGAATTATCCTGGGGATGCCGGCAGGTAAGCTGATCAGCGAATGTCTCGGCTGGATGCTGAATATCCCGGGGATGTATTTTGATATCAGTATTCACCTGAAAAGCTATCTGATCTGCGGAGTCATCGCGTTTGTTTTCGCGATTATCGTCAATCAGATGACAAACCGGCTGCTGAATTCCATAGATCCGGCGGAAGCGCTGAAGAGTGTGGAATAGTTCAATCTGATCATTATCTGATGACGCGGGAAAAGAGGCCGGGCAGGTCAGTCCTTTACGGAGCGGGGCTGTCCGGTTGGAAAAGATAAAGAAAGATAAAGAATTCATTTCCGGGAATTTACATTTTTTTCCGGGAATGGTATACTGAGACTTATGTAATTCCCACCGGGAAGCAAGGAAAAGAATGGAGGATACAGTTATGTATATTACATGTCTGGATATGGAGGGTGTTCTGGTGCCGGAGATCTGGATCGCATTTGCGGAGGCCAGCGGAATTCCCGAATTGAAAAGGACAACTCGTGATGAGCCGGATTATGATAAGCTGATGCAGTACCGGCTGGATATTCTGAGAGAGCATGGACTTGGGTTAAAGGAAATCCAGGAAACCATTGCGAAGATTGATCCCATGCCTGGGGCAAAGGAATTTCTGGATGAGCTGCGCTCTTTCTGTCAGGTAATCATCCTCAGCGATACCTTTGAACAGTTTGCCGCGCCGCTGATGAAGAAGCTGGGATGGCCGACTATTTTCTGTAACACCCTGGAGGTGGCGGAGGACGGAGCCATTACAGGCTACAGGATGCGCTGTGAGAAGTCAAAATACACGACCGTAAAGGCGCTGCAGTCCATCGGGTATGAGACAATCGCCAGCGGCGACAGCTTTAACGATCTTGGCATGATCCAGGCAAGTAAAGCGGGATTCCTGTTTAAGAGCACAGAACAGATCAAAAAGGATTATCCCCAGATCCCCGCCTATGAAGAATATGAGGATCTGCTGGAGGCAATACGGAACGCGGTGAAATAAAAATTACAAAATTGCATCGGACAGGGAAGTGACCTTCCCTATCCGATTAATTATATAAAATTATGTGTCTTGATTAATCTCGTTGTCTGGCAAAAATTCT
>CAYLWI010000108.1:0-5163 GCA_964387345.1 uncultured Eubacterium sp.
TGTACTCTATTGAAGATTGCAAGCTGGTTCCGATTACTGAAGAAATTGCTGTTCGATATAGAGAGATGGAATAAGTCCGCTAAAAGCAATAAGAAAGATAGCTGCCGGACGACGGCAAAGAACAAAAAACATCTCCGGGACACAACCGCCCCGGAGATGTTTTTATCCCTTATATACCTTTTAGCCCTATATACCTTTTATCTTTCTGCCCCGGAAAACGGGCAGTTTCTGATTTTCTGAAAATTAATCATCCATCTCATCAATGAAATCCGCCGCAGCCTCGCCTGCCATACGGCCAGAGTTTACAGCCCATCCCATGGAGTTGCCGGGCAGGGTGAAGTTATAGCTGTCGCCATACAGGGTGTTTGCGTCGTTGCCGACCGCGTACAGCCCGGGAATGATCTCATCCTTCTCATTCAGAACCTCACAGTATTTGTTTACTCTTACGCCGCCGATGGTTCCGTAAGCAGCCACATAGAATTTTCCGACTCTGTATTTTCCTTTTCCTGTGATGGGATGAAGGAATTTCGGATTCTTCGCGAACTGGCTGTCATAACCGCAATCACACATATCATTGTAATCGTCGATGGTCTCCTCCAGCTTATCCGCGTCAATACCGAGCTTCTCCGCCAGCTCTTCGATGGACTCTGCTTCAATGTATCCGTCATAGCCTTCTTCAACAGCGCGGTCAAACTCAGGATCCACAGCAAGGAAAGCGTCTTCCGGATGAACAATATCAAAAATATCGGGACCGTTTTTCTTGTAATATTTCAGGATGCCGTCATCCATGATACAGTATGCATAGTTGCCCGGCTGGATGTCGATGGCGTTTCCGGTATAGGTTGTATTACCCATACGGTCCTCGTTCATGAACCGGTCGCCTCTCTGGTTGATCAGCAGATTGGGCTGACGAAGCACCGCATCCAGGAGGAACCAGTTCATGTTATCTTTTAACTGATAAATCTTCTCTACGTTTGCGCCGAATTTCTGGGCGCCCACGTTCCACATCATGTTCAGGCCGTCGCCGTTGGTGCCGGGTACATTGAAGGGGAAATAATCTTCCCAGAGGTTGTATCCGAAGAAATCCTTCAGCATCTTTGCATTGGTGCCAAAACCGCCGGTTCCCACGATAACAGCTTTTGCGCGGGCCTCGATTTCCTCACCGTCTTTGTCTGCCGCCTTCACGCCTACACATTTCCCGTCTTCCATGATCAGCTCTTTTACCGGAGTTTCCAGATAAATCTCAGATCCCAGCTCTTTTGCTTTCTCTGTCAGAATTCGGACCATAGGACCGGCCGCGCGGGGGCCGATCACGCCGTTCTCCGGTTTTACGATATGCCAGGTTGCCTCGGATTCCGCAAAATAACGGAATGCTCCTGCAAACTCCACGCCCATATCTTCCAGCCATTCAATGGTATCTGCGGATTTCTCAAAATAGGTCTGTACCACATCTGCGTCTACCTGGTAATGCGTATACTTCATGTGCATATCATAGGCCTCGTCCTTGGTAATCTCCGTAAACTGTCTCTTCTGGATCTTTGTTCCGATTCCCAGAGGGCCCATACCCATGTTTGCGGCCCCGCCGGTAGTATTTGACTTCTCAAACACAACAGAACTCAGTCCGGCCTCGCCTACAGTCACTGCCGCAGCCAGACCGGAAGGGCCTGCCGCCACGATAATTACATCTGTTTCCATTGTTTTCATAGGATCCAACACCTCCAATTTTTATTTAGTTCAAACCCCGGAAGCTCTCAGCGTTTCCCGCTTACCGGGGATAAAACTCCTATACAGATCTGTCGTTAAAATAATTGAAACTTTTTCTAACGCCGCTTTTTAAACTTACCAACCTTTGTCAGACGGGTGGGCAGCTTCGGCACACGGCCGGTTGTCCGGATGATGGCGTCATTCTCACAGGCTGTGATACATTTCCCGCACTTATCACATTCAAACTCATCTATCATGTGAATATACCCCGCCTTACCCTCAATGGCGTCCTTCGGGCAGACATCCGCGCACTCCTCACAGCCCTCACAGAGATTCGGGTCAATGTAGATGCTCATGAACGCGCTGCAGACATTATTCGCGCATTTCTTTTTCCGGATATGGTCTTCATATTCATCCGCGAAATACTCCAGGGTTCCCAGGGTAAAATCAGACGCTGTCTGTCCCAGACTGCAGGGTGTGGAGAAGGTCATGGCCTCACCGATCTCTTTCATCATATCCGTGAATTCCTTCTTTCCCTGTCCCCGGGTGATCTCCTTTGTCATGGTGTGGAGCTGGACCAGACCCTCCCGGCAGAACGTACACCTGCCGCAGCTCTGCCTGCGTTCTGCCTCCAGGACAGCCTCTGCCTCGTGGATCATACAGCATCCGGAACCGTACACTGTAATCACGCCGTTCCCGGTCCGGGTATCTTCATTAATCACCATATCCAGGGCGGACAGATCATACAGCTTCGTCCCGATGGCAATGGCTTTCGCGTCCACTTCCCCGGTCAGGTCAGAAACTTTCGTCCCGCAGGCCACCTTCCTCAGGGGGCCGGTCTCCCCGTTCTGACAGACCGCCATATAGGTACAGGGTTCGTATTTATCTTCAAAAATATCCGCAACCGCCAGCATTGTCCCAATATGATGGAAAGCTCCCCCGCGGCTTGCCCGGCGGTTGACAATACCGGTTTTCACCTGGATGCCCTTCTCCGCCGCCTGGCCGGCCAGTTCCTCCGCATAAGCGGCTTCCTTTTCAGGAATATACAGATACATTTCCTCCGCGTCCACGGCAAGGGCGGCAATGGCCATTCCCTCAAATACCCGTTCCGGATTCTCCTTCAGCAGGGCCAGCAGGGCCCCGTTCCTATCCGAGTTATTCAGTCCGGCCACCACGCGGATGGGACTGGTCTGGAATTCCCGTTCTTCATTCACCAGATTCCATTTATCAGCAACAGGAGTACGGTCCACGCCAGACTCCAGCAGTCCGGCGCCGGCGATTCTGGAAATCACGCCTTCCTTTCCCATTGCCTTTGCATTTTCCAGAGCGCTCATGATTCCTGCACCTCCTTCTGCTCGTTCGAAAACTCAGTCCAGAGTCTTGACGGATGTATCTGCAGTCTCAGGTCACACTGGAGACACCGGCTGGTCTCCCCGCAGATCCCGCTGTCACAGATACCGGAATCAAAGAGTTCAAAGCTGTCTTCCCGCTGTTCTGCCGGAAGCACCTGTGTCTTCTCTGCCTTCAGGCTTCCGAATCCGTCTTCCTTTCCAAGAACCGGATCCGCCTCCTGGTCCGGGGCCAGCTTTTCGCTGATATCCCCGTCGCCGCCCAGATACAGGTCAATCTGCACGGCGGCATCCCTTCCGGAAGCAATCGCCTGGACAACTGATTTTGTCCCGTATGTCACGTCCCCGGCCGCGAAAATACCTTCCACGGAAGTTGCCATCGTATGGGGATCCACCACGATGCTGTTTGCCCTTCCCAGCTCCAGGCCGCAGTCTTCTGTCAGGTCCGCCCACTGTCCGGTGGCGAAAATAACGGTATCCCCGTCAATATGATGTTCGGAGCCTTCTTCCTTCTTTACAATGGCCCTGCGGTTTTCATCAAAGGTAAAGGACTCCACATTCATGAAATCCACGCCGGTCACATGATCCGTACCGGTGATCCGCTCAAAGGTCCGGGCCGGATGAACGAAAATCCCTTCTTCCCGGGCCTGTTCGATCTCCTCCCCGTCTGCCGTCATGACATCCTCTGCCTCCAGGCAGGCCAGATGGATCTCCCCGGCGCCAAGGCGTTTCGCGGTACGGGCACAGTCAAAGGCCACGTTTCCGCCTCCCAGCACAATGACATGCTTTCCGATTCCGGTGTCTTCCCCGAGGCTTGCTTTTCTCAGGAAATCAATATTTACATGTACTCCCGGGAGATCCTTTCCTTCCATGGGAAGACGGACGCCCATATGGTTGCCCACAGCCATGAGGACAGCGTCATATTCCTTCAGAAGCTCCACCGGGTGATCCACCCGCGCGCCGGTCTCCATGACGACGCCCTGGTCCCGAATCACCTCCGCCTCCTCCGCAATGATATTCCTGGGAAGACGGTAAGCCGGAATGCCGTATGCCATCATACCGCCTACTGTCGGAAGTTCTTCCTTTATGGTCACTGCATGTCCCTGTTTTCTCAGATAATAGGCGGCCGTCATCCCGGCAGGGCCTCCGCCTACCACGCAGACCTTCTTTCCTGTATCGGGCAGCTGCTTTCCTTTCCCTTTCCAGTAAGAACCGGTGTCATGCTCCGCCGCGTAACGCTTGATGGCCCGGATGGACATTGCCTCGCTGACTTCCCCCCGCTTACACTCCTTCGCGCAGGCCTGGGTACAGATCATTCCGAGGCAGTGGGGGAACGGGGCTTTTTCACGGACAACCGCCGCTGCCGCATCGTAATTTCCCTCTTTCGCGAACCGGATGTACCGGGGAATATCTGTGTGGACCGGGCATGTGTACCGGCAGGGAACCAGCGCGTCCTCTTTTTTCATGTTTGTCGTCAGAAGCTGCAGTCTGTCGCGGATGGAACCGGTGGGACAGACCTCCGCGCATGCGGTACAGAACCGGCACCCCTCATCCGTCAGGAGCTTATTGTGAAGTGTCCCCACATAGGTCTCCAGATCCCTTTTCTTATAATCCAGAATGCCGACGCCCCTTAAATCCTTACAGGCCCGGACACAGCGGCCGCAGAGCACGCAGCGGTTCATGTCGTGGACCAGGAGCGGATTGCGCTCCTCCATCTTAATGCCTTTGCTGCGGACACGCATACGGGCGTTGTTCGCACCTATGTACTGGATCAGGGTCTGCAGCTCACAGTTTCCATACTTGGGACATGTGGAACAGTCCTCCGGATGTCCGGCCAGCAGCAGCTCCAGCGCAAGGGTGCGCAGTTTATTTACCTTTTCAGTCTTAGTGTGAATTACCATACCATCCTTCGCCCGCAGCGTGCAGGACGGAGTCACGCCTTCCTGACCCTCCACCTCCACAATACACATCCGGCAGGAGCCATTCTCCGGAAGATCCGGATGGTGGCACAGATGCGGAATGTAAATACCTGCATTCAGGGCACATTCCAGCACATTTTCGTTATCCATCACATCGAGACGGACACCGTCAATTGTAATGACTGCCATAA
>CAYLWI010000109.1:0-5137 GCA_964387345.1 uncultured Eubacterium sp.
TTATGGCAAAGTATGCGTTTGGCGTCGATATCGGCGGCACTACAGTAAAAATGGGGCTTTTCAGCGCAGAGGGAGATCTTCTGGATTCCTGGGAGATTAAAACACGGACGGAAGACGGCGGACGGCGGATTCTGGATGATATTGCCGGAAGTATGGGAAAGACCCTTGAAATCAAAGGGATTTCCAGGGAAGACGTCATCGGCGCGGGGATGGGAGTCCCCGGCCCGGTAGGCGCGGACGGAACTGTTTTCAGGTGCGTCAATCTCGGCTGGGATGTTTTTAATGTCGAAAAAGAGATGTCTGAAAAGTGCGGATGGAAGGTGAAGGCCGGAAATGACGCCAATGTGGCGGCTCTCGGAGAAATGTGGATGGGCGGCGGAAAAGGTTGCCGGAATATCGTCATGGTGACTCTGGGAACCGGCGTCGGCGGAGGTATTATCATAGATGGAAAGATTCTGGCGGGCTCCCATGGAGCGGCCGGTGAAATCGGGCATATTCCGGTGCGGGATGACGAAAAGCTGGCCTGCGGATGCGGAAAGCACGGCTGTCTGGAACAGTATGCTTCTGCCACAGGAATTGCCCGTCTGGCGAAAGAGTATCTGCAGGAGCATGAGGATGCGTCTGTGCTGCGCGAAGTTTCCGATCTTACCGCAAAGGATGTATTTGACGCCGCAAAGCAGGGAGACGTAGTTGCCCTGGAGCAGGTGGAACATTTTGGAAAGACACTGGGAAAGGCGCTGGCGGCCATTTCCTGTGTGGCGGATCCCGAAGCCTTTGTGATTGGCGGCGGGGTCGCGAAGGCGGGGCAGATACTGATTGACGTTGTTCAGAAATATTATCGCCAGTATGCCTTCCACGCGTCCGGAAATGCGGAATTCAGGGCCGCGGCCCTGGGAAACAGCGCAGGTATTTACGGCGGCGTGAAAATGGTTCTTCCGCCGCAGGATTCAGAGTATGAATAAAAAATGCAGGAGGTAGCATTATGAGTGAGAAAAAAGGTACGCCCAGGAGAGGAATCTGTCTTTACAGTTACCATAATCTTCTGGGAAAAACGATGACATTAGAGGATGCGTTTGAGGAAATGTATGACACAGGAGCCACCTGTTTTGAGTTTCTGACCAGTTATATCCCGAATTATCCGAATCCCACGCCGGAGTGGGTGGACAGATACTGGAGACTGTGTGAGAAATATGATCTCCAGCCCTCTGAGATGGGACACTGGGCGGAAAATCATCTTCACCGGGGCAAAGGCATGAGCGATGACGAGGTAGTGGAGGAACTGAAACAGGATTTCCGGCTTGCGAATCTTCTTGGATTTAAAGCACTGCGGACGAAGATTACCTGTGTTAATGAGATCTGTGATCCTGAACCGGGCTGGCAGTCTTATATTGAAAAAGCGCTTCCCTATGCGGAGAAGTACGATGTGCGCATGCAGAATGAGGTTCATCTTCCCACAACCCTCCATACTCCCCATATCCGGGATGAATATCTTGATTTCATTCACCGCACGAAGACAGAGCATTTTGGTTTCAATATCGATTTCGGAACCTTCCAGTATAAACATGCAAAAGGCATGGAGGACATGGTATGGCTCGATTTCTCTGATGTCACAAAGCCGGAAGAAATTGTTGACTTCCTTCCCTACAGCTATGTGTGTCACGCAAAGTTTACCTACATGAATGAGAACTTTGAGGAGGAAACCATTCCCTATCCGGAAGTGATCCAACTGATGGTGGACAATGGCTGGAGCGGCGATCTCCTTTCCGAGTACGAGGGGGCGATCCGTTTCCATGCGGAGGAAGGACCGGACAAGTTCGCACAGGCAATGGTGGAAATCCCGGAACAGGTGCGCAGGCATCAGATTATGCTCCGCAACATCCTGGGATATTAAGAGAGGAGGATACAACTATGGTAGAATTTCAGACAATCCAGCAGCGTGGTTTTCATAATACATATGATGAGAAGGGAGAAATTGACGGGTTTGAATTCAAATTTGTACCGAAATATTATAAAGGCTACTGGTTTACCCAGTGCCGTTTCGGAAACGTTGTAGTGGACGGCGAGGTCTTTGACCGGGACGACATTATTTTTGAATATGACTGTCTTGAGTATACCAGAGAGGAGCTGTTTGATCTGAAAAAATACTGGCAGTTCCGCAAACCCCTGACTTATAAGATTAAAAAGAAAGGCGGTCTGTCTGTCGGTTACCATGACGTCAGCCTTCAGTTCGGCTGGGTATTGAATTATAACGGAGCTCTGGAAGCGGAGTATGACGGAAGCGGCCTTGGAAATATGGCTCATATGTTCGGTACAGATCACGAAAGACGGATGCTGCTCTGCAGATAAAACCATGGAGGGTTCTGCCGCGGAACATTCAGGCAGATCCGGGTACACAGTGAGAGCCGGGACAGGGATTCCCGGCTCTTACCAGGCAAGGAAAAGGAGGAAACCCGATGTCAACGATAAAGACTTGTGTTAGCCTGTACAGCTTACAGGATGAATATCTGAATAAGAGAATGAACCTGCGCGATATCATGCATTTTGTAAAAGAACACGGGGCGGAAGGCGTGGAAATTCTTCCGGACCAGATGTTAAAGAATGCTCCGGATATTTCCGATGAGACGGCGGAGCAGTGGAAACAGCTTCTGGACGAGACGGGACTGAAGCCGGTCATCGCGGATGTGTTCCTGAATACAAACCTGTATAAAAACAGAACCCTGACACACCGGGAATGTATTGATCTTCTGATAAAAGAAATCAAACAGGCTGCCCGCCTGGGGATCCATCTGATCCGTCTGGTATCCATGGTTCCCTGCTGGGTGATTGAACCTCTGCTTCCCTACTGCGAGGAGTATGATGTGGCAATCGCTATCGAGGTACATGCGGCAATGGCTTTTGACATTCCGGAAACCAAGGCTTTTATTGATGAAGTGAAGCGGCTGAATTCCAGATATGCGGGAATTGTCATTGATACAGGTATTTTCTGCAGACGTTTCCCGCGGGTGGTAAGAGCTTATGAGACTTTAAATGGAACCAGTCCCCAGGTATTTGATTATATTGATACGCTGTTTGAAAAGGGGACGGATCTTCACGCCGTACTCCGGGAAAACGGCGGCAAATATCCTCCGGAACTGGAAGCGGCCATCCAGTCGGAGCATGACAGAATGTTTGTGCCTCTCTGCGACGGATATGAGAATCTGGATTACAGTGTTCTGGACGAGTATATGCCTTATATTAAGCATTTTCATTTCAAGATGTTTGAGATGACCCCGGAGGGGCCGGAGTATTCCATGGATTATAAAGGACTGCTTCAGTATCTTCACGACCATGATTATGACGGATATGTTTCCACAGAGTATGAAGGAAACCGTTTTACGCTTCCGGGACATAAGATGATGGAGAAAGAAAATGTGGCGGCCCAGCTTGCGTATGTCAGCGCGTGTCTGAAAGAGATCCAGGGATAAGGAGGCGGAACTATGTTTGATAATAATGTTTTTCTGGAAAATACCTGTGTAAATGTTGAGGAAGACGGGAAGATCATCGGATATGAGATGCAGACTAACATCACCTATTACAGAGGAATTCCGCTGTCCATGATCGAATATATCAGGGTAAGCGCGGACGGGGAGGAAGTTCCGGAGGAGGACATCCGGATTTCCCCTGACTGTGTGGACTGGTTTACCCTGAAGGAAGCGGAGACAGTGACAACCTACAAATGGGAATACGGCGATCCTCTGTATGTCCGTGTCCTGAAAGAGGGCGGCCTGCTGAAGGGAACCCATAAGGTAAAGCTGACAGTGGCTACCAGGACTGCGTATATTCCGGTGCCGCTGGAAGGAATCCGGGAGCGGGAAGTTGTGATTAATTAAAAGGAGAATATCAATGGAAAAGAAAAAAGTACTGGGAATTTCTTTCGGGCGGAAAATGATGAATTCAGATATCATGGTAAAGACTGCCCTTATGGAATGTGAGAAGGCGGGATGCGGGGTAAAGTTTATCCGCGCGGATGATCTGGATATTAAGCCCTGTACCGGGTGTATTTCCTGCGTTGTGGGAATGACTACGGGACGCGGCAAAGGCGGATGCCCGATTAAAGATGATTTCCATATCCTGGATGAAGCGCTGATGGAAAGCGATGCTGTGATTGTGGCGTCTCCCACCTATGTACTGGGCCCCACAGGCCGTTTTAAATCGGTCTGTGACAGGATCGGACCTTCCCATGATATTACTTTCCGGAAGGCCACCTATGAGGAAGGCCTGGCAGCAGGAAAAGATCCGGCTGACCTGCCGGATCCCAGATCCTTTAAGAAGCGCGTGGGAGCGCTGATTTCTGTGGGTGGCGCCATGACAAAGAACTGGCTGTCCTTTATGCTGCCAACCATGTATGAGTTTACCATGTCCATGGGAATCGATGTGGTGGATATGCATGAATATTACGGAGCAATGGCCTATGAGCATGTGCTTGGAAATGATGAGGAAATGGAGCGTATGCGGAAAATGGGACAGAACATTGCCGCCGCGGTTCTGGCGGATTCGGAAGAAGAACGCACAATGTGGAGAGGCGAAGAAGAGGGCGTCTGCCCTGTCTGCCACTGTGATATGCTGACCGTTTCAAAGGATAGAAAATCAGTGGAATGTCCCGTATGCGGCATCCGCGGTGAATTTAAAGTGGAAGATGGAAAGCTTGCGGTAAGCTTCAGCGAAGCAGAGCAGCAGCGGTCCAGACTTCACTGGGACGGAAAACTGGAGCACTCCACAGAGATTAAGACAAAGGCCGTGGGACCGGGACAGATTCCGGATCTGAAAGAGCGGAAGGCGCCGTATATGGGCTATGCAGAGAAATAACACATTTATTTGTCATCCATAAAAATTTCATACTGAAACAGAAAACCTGCCGGTTTCCGGAGTAAATTCCGGAAAAACGGCGGGTTTTCTGTCTGTACGGACAGAATAATTCCGTTGTTACCTGTCTTGCGTCTCCTCCGGGGATATAGTAAAATACAACATAGAGAAAAAAGACCGGCGGGAATAAAGGAGTCGTTATGGGAGTATATCTGAACAGTTTATCGGCTTATACATTATACAGGAATGAGACGAGGAAACCATATTTTGTGGATAAAACCAGGATGCTGGAGGA
>CAYLWI010000110.1:0-5110 GCA_964387345.1 uncultured Eubacterium sp.
GAATGCTCCCAGATTCCCACGTCTTCCATGACTGGCCCGGTGGGAAAACAGAAGGTCCGGGTTGCAGCAGGTACAGATGTCCGTCACCGAAAGATGTGACCGGTGCGCGCCGGCATCCAGCAGTACGATTTCATTTGCCTTCCAGAGATCCAGCTGATACTTCCCATTTCCTTTATAAACCAGAATCTCCTCCTCATGCCCCGGAAACTCTCTCTGAAACTCCTCCGCCACATCCCCGCTGACCTCATAACAGTCCCGACAGATCGACGGTCCGACGGCGCAGATTACATCCTCCGGACAGGTGCCATACTGCTTTCTCATGGCTTCCAGAGTGGCCTGCCCCATACGGGCCACAGTTCCCCTCCAGCCGGAATGGGAAAGCCCGACGGCCCGGCGTACCGGATCCACAAAGTACAGCGGCACACAGTCCGCAAAAAAAGTCGCCAGGGTCAGCCCCGGAACATCAGTAATCAGGCCGTCCACATCGGTATAATCCTTCGGCCGTATCAATCCCTTCCCCGCGTCCTCCTCCGTCACCACTCTCACATTTGCAGTGTGCGTCTGGTCCGAGCAGACGATCCGCTCAGGATCCACCCCCAGAGCCCGGGCCACCCGGCGGTAATTCTCCATCACAGCCTCCGGATTGTCTCCTCTGGTGAAACTGAGATTCAGAGCAGAAAACATCCCTTCACTGACGCCCCCGGCTCTCGTGGTAAAGCAGTGCCTTACCATACCGGTCTCTGTCAGGGCCGGAAACTGAAGAAGGGGAAAATTCACAACTTCTCCGGCTTTTTCTCCATCTGCACTATTTTTTCTATTTTCTATAAGGGGAATCTCTTTTAACTCCATTCCCATCCTGTTTTCTTTCCTCACAAAATCCATCGGCCATTCTCCTGTTTTCAATCATACTCTCCCACAGCTTCCATAAAGAATACGGAGCCATCGCCAGAATCATAAATCCGGCATTCCGGCGCTGCCGCTCATCCGAACCGCCCGCAGTAGGGAAAGGCGTTCTCAATGATCTCGATATTCTGCCCCGACACTGCGGCCACATCAAAACGGACCGGCGTACCGGCGGGAAGGTGGTTTTTGTACAAATAGAAAGAAGCCGCGTCTGAGATCCGCCGCTGCTTCCGGTAATCCACCGCCGCCTGGGGAGAGCCATACTGGGCGGTACTCCGGTATTTTACCTCCACAAACACCAGATAACCGTCTTTCCATGCAATAATATCCACCTCTCCCAGTCTGCAGCGGAAATTCCGCTCCCGGATCTTATATCCTTCTTTCATCAGATAATCGGCCACAAGTTTTTCATACTTATCGCCGATTCTTTTCCTGTTCTCATTCAATTATATAATCTGCCCCCACTTCATTTTCTGCCACAGCATACACTTCCCCGGCCCGGATCCGGAACTGCCATATCGCAACAAGACTTTATTCCCCATCTATGTCCACAAAATGTCCGATAAAGGATTTCCGGTGAACCGGCGCCGGTCCGTATTCCTTCAGAGCCTTTATATGGGCCGCCGATCCATATCCTTTATTGGATGCGAAATCATATTCCGGCATGATCTTATCATATTCCACCATCAGCCGGTCCCTGGTCACTTTCGCGATAATACTGGCCGCTCCGATAGAGATACTTTTTGCATCCCCCCCGACAATAGGAACCTGTGGAATCGTCACTTCCGGAATCGTTACCGCGTCATTCAACAGCAGCGATGGGCGGGGATCCAGCTTCCCGATGGCTTCCCGCATGGCCTCATAGGTAGCCTGCAGAATATTAATCTCATCAATCCGCTCCGGACTCCGCATGCCAATCCCCACAGAAACAGCCTGTTCCATAATCACATCATACAGCTCTTCCCTCTTTTTCGCGGAGAGCTTTTTGGAATCATTAATGTAAAGAATCTGACAGTCCTTCGGCAGGATCACCGCGGCAGCCACCACCGGCCCCGCCAGAGGGCCCCGGCCCACCTCGTCAATCCCACAGATATACTCATATTCTGCGTATTTCCGCTCATATATTTTCAGATTCTCGCAACGGGCAATTTCTTTTTTATATTTTTCCAGACGCTTTTCCGCCCGGACTACAAGACTCCGGACGCCTGCCCGGTCATCCGCCTCGTATTTTTGTATAAAATCAACTAAACGGTCATCGGAAACTGCTTTCAGTTCCTCCCGGATTTCACCAATCTTAATCATTCTTCTGTTCCTTCCGGCCATTCCAGCGTAATCCGTCCAAGGGTACCGCTGCGGAACTCATCAATCACCAGGGCGGCCGCCCTGCTGTAATCCAGCCCGCCGCCTGCTTTGATACAATTCCGGTTTCCGGCAATCTCCTCCAGAAGCTCCACCGGCTTTTCATGCTCCTCCGAAATCTGATAACGGTCAGCAAGGGCGCCGGGATAATACTGCTTCAGATAAGAAATCAGATCCAGGGACAATTCATCTATGTTCAGCAGATCATCGTTCATAGACCCGATCATTGCCAGCTTCATCCCCACTGTCTGATCTTCAAATTTAGGCCAGAGAATCCCCGGCGTATCCAGAAGCTCCACATTCTTATTCAGCCGGATCCACTGCTTTCCCTTGGTCACTCCGGGCTTATTTCCAGTCTTTGCGCAGGCTTTCCCCGCGAAGGTATTAATAAACGTGGACTTCCCCACATTGGGAATTCCGGCAACCATGGCCCGCACCGGACGGTTTTTAATTCCCCTTCTGCGGTCCCGCTCAATCTTTTCCCGGCAGGCCTCCAGAACCGTATTCTGGATCGTCTTCATGGCATTCTTTTTTCTGGAATCCAGTTCCACCACAAAAAATCCCATCTCCTTAAAATACTCTGCCCACCGCCGGCTCTGCCGTTCATCAGCCAGATCTGCCTTATTCAGCAGAATCAGCCGGTATTTATTCCTTCCCAGTTCATCAATATCCGGATTCCTGCTGGCCAGCGGGACGCGGGCGTCCACCAGCTCAATCACCAGATCCACCAGCTTAATGTCCTCCTGCATCTGACGCTTTGCCTTCGTCATATGTCCCGGGTACCATTGATAATTCATCTGCGTTCTCCTTTCCCGGCTGCTTTTCCTATTTCACCCGCCCCATATTCTGGATAGAGTCAATGTGAAACCATACCTTTCCCACAATATATTCTTTTTTTATGTTGCCGATATTGGCATACCGGCTGTCCTCACTGCTGTTTCTGTTATCTCCCAGCACAAAAAACTCTCCTTCACCGACGGTAATTTCCTCCTCCGCCAGTCCCGGATTCTGGATGGCCTCCGTGTCCTCCTCATCGAACATCTCCCCATTTACATAGAGCACACCATCTATAATCTGCACTGTATCCCCCGGAACAGCCACGACCCGCTTGATATAATAATGACTGTTCTCATTTCCATTGGGAAGAAAAACAATCACGTCCCCGGCCTTGGGATCTGTCAGATGATATGTAAGACGGTTCACAAAGACAGTTTCCCCGTCTTCCAGGGTATCCTCCATGGAATTCCCCACCACGGTCACTTTCATGCCGGCACAATACACGATCACAAATGCAATAAAAAGAGTGATCATGATCTCCCCGATAAACAGGGCCATACTCTTAGCCGCTGTCAGCGTTACTTTTCTTCTTTTTCTCCGGAAACTCAGTCCCCTTGATTGAAAAAACGGCATCTCGGAACCTCCTGTACTTCTTCAGGATAAAATTCTTTCGATTTTTATGATACAATAGAACAGTTTCTCTGTAAAGCGAAAAGAACTTTCCGGAAACTTTTTACAGGAAACAAAAAAGAGGCTGTGCAAAGCAGACACAACCCCTTCGAAAAGCGTTATTATTTTACTAACTCTTTTACTTTTGCACTCTTTCCAACGCGGCCTCTTAAGTAGTTCAGTTTCGCTCTTCTTACTTTACCGCGACGGACAACCTCGATCTTCTCTACATTGGGAGAATGTACCGGCCATGTCTTCTCTACGCCGACTCCGCTGGAGAACTTACGTACTGTAAAAGTCTCGCGGCTGCTTCCGCCCTGTCTCTTTAATACAGTACCCTCAAATACCTGGATCCTCTCACGGTTCCCCTCTTTGATCTTGGCGTATACACGTACAGTATCGCCTACGCGGAACTCTGCGACATCATCCCTGATCTGTTCAGCTTCAATGTTTCTGATAATTTCCTGTGCGTTCATTTTGTGACCTCCTATTATTTTGATGTTCTTAATACAATTCGTAACAGAGGACCATCGCTTTTATTCACAACAAAAGTTACTTTAACATATGGATAGTAAAATTGCAAGAATTTTCTTTAAAAAACAGCTTCGCCGCAAAAGCGCTCAGGACTCCGCCTTCTGCCCCGCTTCCCTGCTTCTGTTCTCCCGGTTCTTTTCCATCAGGATCATCTTCACATCCTGCCGGGTCAGCTCCGCGTGTTCCAGAAGATCCGGCCTGTATTTCAGTGTCCGCAGCACAGACTGTTCATGTCTCCACTCCTCCACCTTCTTATGATCCCCGGACAGAAGCACCTCGGGCACACGCTTTCCCTTCCACTCCGCCGGCCGGCTGTACTGGGGATATTCCAGCAGACCGCCCTCCAGGGATTCTGTGCTCCCGGATTCATCGTTCGTAAGTACGCCCGGTACCATCCGGGAAATGGCGTCCGCCATCACCATGGCGGGAAGTTCTCCTCCAGTCAGCACATAATCTCCGATAGAGATATAGTCTGTGACAATTTCTTCCAGCACACGCTCATCAATTCCCTCATAATGACCGCAGAGAAAGATCAGCTCCTTTTCCTGGGCAAAAGATTTTGCCATCTCCTGCCGGAAAACCTGCCCCTGGGGCGTCAGATAAATACAGCGGGGCCGGAATCCTGCCTTCTCCACAACTGCTCTCCAGGCGTCATAAACCGGCTGGGCCTGCATCAGCATCCCCGCTCCGCCGCCATAGGGATAATCATCCACCTTATTATGTCTGTCCAGAGTATAATCCCGGATATTGACAAGATTTAATTCCACTATTCCTTTTTCAATCGCCTTCCCGATGATGCTGGTTTCCAGCCCCTGCCGCACCATATCAGGAAACAAAGTCAGTATATGAAATCTCATGTTTCCTCTTT
>CAYLWI010000111.1:0-4959 GCA_964387345.1 uncultured Eubacterium sp.
ATGTTATGGTATACTTAAAAAACAGATAAAATATTTTATTGATATTTAGAAGTCCAGGAGGTCAGTATGATCAGAGAAGTGAACGTCAGTGATCTGGCAGATAATATCAGGGAAATGTGCATACAGGCAAATTATTACCTTTCGCCGGATATGGATGAGAGAATGAAGCAGGCGACGGAGACGGAAGAATCAGAGCTGGGGAGAAAGATTCTTCTGCAGCTGCAGGAAAATCTGGAAATTGCGGACAAGGAAATGATTCCCATCTGTCAGGATACGGGAATGGCTGTGATTTTTATGGAAATCGGCCAGGATGTTCATTTTACCGGCGGTGATTTTGAGGAAGCAGTGAATGAGGGCGTCCGCAGAGGATATATAGACGGATATCTGAGAAAGTCTGTGGTAAAAGATCCTCTGATCCGGGAGAATACAAAGGATAATACTCCGGCTGTCCTTCACACAAAAATTGTTCCCGGAAACCAGGTAAAGCTTACAGTTGCGCCCAAAGGATTCGGAAGTGAAAATATGAGCCGTGTGTTTATGCTGAAACCGGCAGACGGAATAGAAGGAGTAAAAAATGCTATCCTTACAGCAGTAAAGGATGCGGGACCCAATGCCTGTCCTCCCATGGTAGTAGGCGTGGGAATCGGAGGGACTTTTGAAAAATGCGCGATTCTGGCAAAACAGGCGCTGACCAGGGAAGCCGGAAGCCATTCAGAAATTCCTTATGTAAAAGATCTGGAAATGGAAATGCTGGAAAAAATTAACAGACTGGGAATTGGTCCCGGCGGACTGGGAGGAACAACCACTGCGCTGGCAGTGAATATTAATACCTATCCTACGCATATCGCCGGACTTCCGGTGGCGGTAAATATCTGCTGTCATGTAAACCGCCATGTAGTCCGTACCATATAGAAGGAGGAAAATTGATGGATAAGCATATACATACGCCAATAACAGAGGATATAACAAAGAATTTAAAATCCGGAGATTATGTTTATATTACAGGAACCATTTACGTGGCCAGGGATGCGGCGCATAAACGGATGATGGAAGCGCTGGATGAAGGGAAAGAGCTCCCTGTTGATATTAAGGATTGTACGATTTATTATATGGGTCCCTCCCCGGCCAGGGAAGGACGCCCCATCGGTTCCGCCGGGCCGACTACAGCCAGCCGCATGGACAAGTATGCTCCACGGCTTCTGGATCTTGGAGAAAAGGCCATGATCGGAAAGGGAAAGCGGTCCAGAGAAGTGACTGACGCAATTATCAGAAATAAAGCGGTGTACTTTGCGGCAGTAGGGGGTGCGGGAGCGCTGCTTTCCAAATGTATAAAAAAATCAGAAGTAATTTGTTACGAAGATCTGGGAGCGGAAGCCATCCGGAAGCTTGAGGTGGAGAATTTTCCTGCCATAGTGGTGATTGACAAGGATGGAAATAATCTGTATGAAACTGCTGTCAGAAAATATTGTCGTCTGGGAAAATGAAAATGCCGTTCGGGCGCGCCTGTACAGGGGGGACTTACTATGAAAAAATATGGAACCAGATTACATAGAATGTTAGAGATTTTTTCCTGGCTTATTTTATTAATTTCTTTTCTGATTGCAATTTATGGTATTTTTACCCTTCCGGACAGGATCGCCATTCAATATAATATGGAAGGAGAGGCGGAAGGGTATAGTTCTCCTGTAATTTTATTCTTAATGCCGATAGTGATGGGGATCTGTCTGATGATCATGAGTCTGTGTGCCCATCTGGTTGATCCGGAAAACTGGAGTACTTTAGTGAAAGTCAGACGAAGAAACCGGGAAAAAGGCTACAGAAATCAATTGACAATGATGGTTTTGCTTGAATTGGAGTTATCGGGCATGACATTATTTAATCAGATCATGCTTTACAGACAGTCAGTGAAGGGATTAGGGGCGGGTCTGGCGATCTTCCTGTCAGCTATGACACTTACTGTTGCCCTTTTATCTGTCAGAATCTGGAGACAGAATAAAAAATACCGTTAAAAATAAATACTTATAAAATAATGGCATACCCTGCAGAATATCTTTGTCGTAAAGCAAAGAATACTGCAGGGTATGCTTATTTTGCGGTAACAGAAGAAATAACCAGCTAAAACATTGTTTTTCTTCCGGTCAGATAATAGTCTGTTTTCTTAAAAAAGTGAAATTGAGGATATTACAGTAGAAAATAACCATACTCTGGTGATGACAGCTTCTGTTGATGAGAAGGATATTCTGAAACTGCAGGAAGGGATGAAAGCGGTAGTTACATCAGAGGCTCTGGACGACCAGGAGATTAAAGGGGAAGTAATTAAAGTTGTCAGAGTTTACGGAGGTTCTTCGTCGGATTCATCCATGACAGATGAAATGGGTATGACGGCAGATGAATCATATGGAGGATTTTCTGTGCAGATCAGGCTGGATGACTGCGATCTTCTCAGCGGTATGTCTGCAAAAGCGGAGATCACGCTTTCAGATAAATCCGGTGTTCTCAGTGTCCCTTATGATCTGGTTATGGAAGATGAAAACGGACAGTCTTACATTCTTTGCGGAGAGGAAAATGATGACGGTACTTATACGGCAGTCCGCAGAGATATCGAAACAGGAGAAGAAGTTAACTATTATACGGAAGTACTTGGCGGAGATCTGGCGGAAGGTGATTATATTGTAATGGATTATTCTGTGCAGGAGGGAGATATATTCGAGGCAGGTATTGCAGATGATTCCATGCAGGATGAATCTTATGAAGAAATAATCTATTAACAGAATATCAGATGACTGATATAAAAAGAGACAGGAGATTATTTATGTCAGAAGAACCAATTATCAGAATGGAAAAGATTGTAAAACAATTTTATATCGGACAGCCCAATGAACTTGAGATCCTGCATGGAATTAATTTGTCAGTGGAAAAAAATGAATTTGTTTCAATTGTAGGTGAATCGGGTTCCGGGAAAAGCACATTGATGAATATTATAGGAGTTCTGGACCGGCAGACAGAAGGCCAGTATTTTCTTGAGGATCAGGATGTAAACCTGATGGATGATATTGCCAGGAGTTCTGTCCGGAACAAAAAAATAGGTTTTGTATTTCAGAATTTTAACCTGATACCAAGAGCAGACGCTTTGAAAAATGTAACGATTCCCCTTTTATATAGTGATGAAAAACAGAAAGACATTAAAGAAAGGGGAATGGAGATGCTGAAGCTGATTGGAATGGAGAACCGGGCAGGACATAAGCCCAATGAACTTTCCGGCGGACAGAAACAGAGAGTTGCCATTGCCAGGGCTATGATTAATAATCCTTCTATTATATTAGCGGATGAGCCCACAGGAGCGCTGGATTCCCAGACAGGACATATGATTATGGACATTTTTCATCGTCTGCATGAAGAACAGGGAAAAACAATTGTGCTGATTACACATTCCAAAGACCTGGCGTCAGAGACCCAGAGAATAATAGTTCTGAATGACGGGAAGATCATCTCCGATGGAAAAGGAGGTATGGCACAATGCTGATTGAAAATATAAAGGAAGCATGGCAGAATCTTTCCGGAAATAAGATGAGATCTCTGCTTACCATGCTGGGAATTATCATCGGAATCACGGCTGTGATTACAATTACAACGATTGGCAATTCAATAAAAAACACGCTGAATGCCACAATGAATTCCCTGGGAGGAAATAGTATCAGCGCGTATGTGGATGCTGTTTACCCGGAGGACGTTGACTGGGAAACCTGGGTTTATCCGGAAATGACAGAGGAAGATTATGTGAGCCAGGAAATGCTGGATGAACTGCAGGAGACTTATCCGGATGAAGTAGCGGGATTCGTGATAAATTCAGATGTGGGAACGGGAAATATTTATAAAAACAGCGATATGTATGCGAATGTATATGTGCAGGGATGCACAGAGATACAGCTGGATTATATGAAGCTGGATCTTCTCAGAGGGCGCGGTATTACCAGGAGGGATATTAATGAAAAGAAAAATGTGTGCGTTGTCTCTGATGTAATGTGTTCTTATTATTTCCAGGACGAAAATCCTATCGGGCAGCAGGTGCAATTTAACAGTGATAATGGAAACACCTATAATTTTACAGTTGTTGGAGTATATGAGTATAATCAGGCCGTTTTTGGACAGCAGGATACTTCTGTTCCGGAAAGAGACAGAATGACGTATATGTTTGTTCCTGTAACCATCGCAAATGAAATGGCAGGTTATGATGCATCGGGATATGAATTCTTTTCGATTATTCTGCAGACAGGGGCGGATCCGGAACTGGCCCAGAGTGAAATAGACAGTTTTTTTGCCGATCAGTATGCTGATAATGATGAATGGTACATTTATACTTATAACATGTCTTCCGATATGGATATGATTGATACAGTAATAAATGTAATTACGATTGCAATTTCTTTTATTGCGGCAATTTCACTGGTTGTGGGAGGCGTCGGCGTTATGAATATTATGCTGGTCTCCATTACGGAAAGGACAAAAGAAATCGGTATCCGGAAAGCGCTGGGGGCTAAAAACAGAGATATCCGGCAGCAGTTTCTTATGGAATCCGTTGTACTCTGTCTGATTGGCGGAATTATTGGAATTCTTCTGGGAATCTTATTTGGATTTTTGCTGGGCAGGATTGCCATGATGTTTATTAACAGTTATTACGCAGAGTATTCCAGTTATATTGTGATGAGTGTGCGTCCGTCCGGACCGGCAATTTTATTATCTGTAGGATTTTCCATGTTGATTGGAATTTTCTTTGGTTCCTATCCGGCAAAGAAGGCGGCAAGGATGGAGGTGATCGATGCTCTCAGATATGAGTAGAAGGATTGTTTTTCAGATCAGAGCCGGAGCATATTACAAAATAGGAAGAAAGTTCCGGCTCTGTCTGGGAAATGAACTATGAATGAAAGAAAATGTATTCTGAAAATTAAAAATAAAAATTGT
>CAYLWI010000112.1:0-4816 GCA_964387345.1 uncultured Eubacterium sp.
CATCAGTAAACCAGTATCGCCGTCCCGGCCTCAATCAGCTCATAGAGCTGCGCCGCCACGCTGCTGGGCAGATTCAGACAGCCGTGGGAACCATCCCCCTGATAAATATTGCCGCCGAAGCTGTCGCGCCAGGAGGCGTCATGAAAACCAACGCCGTCGACAAAGGGCATCCAGTAATCCACCGGGGAACTGTATCCCTCTCCCTCCAGAACCTGGTCTCTGGCTTTGTAAGCAAGCTGGAACGCGCCCTTTGGCGTATCATATCCCTTCGTGGAGTCACCAGACACCAGATCAGATTCCAATACAACCGTTCCATCCTGGTAATACCAGAAATGCTGCTCAGAAATACTTACTTCCACATATGTGCTCCCATAATCAGGATCCGAATACTGGGCCGCCCGCTGGTAATAAACCACCTCCCCGGTATAATCTTCACCGGCCTCAAGATATCCGGTCAGCGCTTCAAGAGTCTCGTCCTGATTCATTCTCCAGCCATAATTGCCTCCCGCAGGAACCGTCACGGTCTCTCCGGAATGAGACACAAGTGTGCGGGACTTCCATTTGGTATCATACTGATCCGCCAGATCAGATATGTACTCCGCTGCCATTTCGCTGTCCAGTGTCACAGAACAGTCGTCTCCTGCCAGGATCCACTGACTGATTGTGGATCCGTCCAGCACTTCCGTATTATCGCCAAACTGATAAGTAATCGTCGTCCCTACATACCGGTTCGCCGTCTCCAGCATATTCTGGGCCTCCTGGGAATCCGCCGTGTAAACAGGATCTATGTAACAGCCGCTTTCCGAGAGATCCAGCTCATCCGCGAACTCCGTGATCGCCTGATCCAGCTGCTCATAAAAGACCTCCTCGTTGATCCGTGTGCCATAAACCTCGTCTACCAGCTCATACCCTGTGCCCTCCTGGTACTCTGACAGCGACGCGTTCTGCGAATCATAGATCTGTGCCTCATCCATACAGTTCAGGGCGCTGACCACCTGCTGCAGCTTCGAGGAGTCATAGGTAACCGCTGTCTCCACGTTATCCTCTGCCCGTCCGAAAACAGACACAACCCAGGTAAATTCATTCTGGCTTTCCAGAAGCTCATCCAGGCTGTCATCCAGATGAACCTCCAGATCAATGCCGGATCCCGAAACAGACTCTTCCTGGTCATCTCTTTCCTTCAGTGTCAGCGTATAATCCGCCGCCGTTTCCTCAAAGGCCGCTGTGCTCTGCTCAATACTCTTTCCTCCGCAGTCAATCCCATTGACCACAGTATGAGGGAGAAAATGATTTCTGAAATACAGCGCCCCCGCCAGATAAATAATTGCCAGCAGAACTAAAATTCCCACTGCAATAATCAGCTTCCGGCGTCTGTGCTTCTGCCCGCCGCTTTCCATCTGTATCTGCTCCGCGCTACCGGATACAGACGCGCCGTTTCTTTTCTCTGTCTGTGTATCTGACATGATTTTAACCCTTCTTCATATGATTCCCGATCCCTCAGGCAGCCAGGTGCCGGGGAACCAGAATACTTCATCTGTTTTTAAGTAATTCTTTATCCTGAAACAAGCCTTATTTTAATCATTTCAAATTAAAATGTCAATCATACGGCAGGTTCAGGATCTACATTTAAGAAATTTGTAATATGTTCAACGCAGAAAAGCCCTCTCTTAATAGTAATGTAAAATCACTTTTTTGTTCATTTTCTCCAGAGCCGCGATCAGTCTCTGGGTAAGGCTCTGCCGGGCCGAAATTTCAAAAGGAAGAGCCTTATCCGTATAGTCCAGATTCACAGCTTTTCCAATATAAAGATGCACAGTTGAACAGTCCTCCATAAAATAAATGACAATTCTGGTCGCTCCGTTGTCGCGGCTCAGTTCTTCGAAAAAATTATCCGAAACATCGTTATCAGCATATCTCTCCAGAAGCTCCACCGCCTTATGAAGCGTCAGAACTCCCTCTGTTACCAGATCAATTCCTTCAATCTCTGATATGGGCGGAATCTCCGGATCCAGCCGGTCGTCCACAGAAACCAGACGCTCGTTCAGCACCCGGGCAACCATCTGGCTGGTACTCCCGCCGCAGACAATTTTTATTCCGTCATGCCCCATAAAGGATTCCACCATTTTATAATCGTCTGCTTTATCTGCGGGAGGGCCGGTGAGAATACTGATAATCTTCTCTTCCATCACCCGGGCAACAGCCACCGTTGTATCATCTGTGGGTACGTTGCCATACAGTTCCGCGCAGTTCGCGTTGATATGATCCGCCATCTGCTGGGCGTTCTGGCTTTTCCTGGCCGCGAGCATGGCGCAGTTGGATAAGGCCTTCCAGTCCCAGCTGTAATTCATAATTGAGCCGGTTCCGCAATACAGACATCCGTCGCTGGTAATCACCAGGGCGTCTCCCATCCGGGAATTGAACTCACACTCGCGGATCTTCTTCCCCTCAATCATTCTCGTCCGGAATAACAGCTTTTCCACTTTTCCGTCCCGGATCAGAATACATTCCGGATTGTCATACTCCACCACATAAATCCTTCCGTCATAAAACGCCTGGATTACACTGAACGTCGCATACGCGGCTCCATTTACAGAGGATACAGGAAGTGTTTTCACGATGGTGGAAACCACTTCGTCAATAGACATATTATGTGTGAGCAGAGTCGCTATGATTTTCGAGGTGAGCGTTGCCAGTATATTGGCACGGATCCCGCTTCCCATCCCGTCTGCCAGGATCAGGATCTGGCTTTCCGCGTTATTTACAATCTCCACCTTATCCCCGCACAGTTCCTCTCCGATGTGGTTCAGACTTTTATACGCCATGTCAATCGTTAAATTTTTCATTCTCTGTCCTCTTCCTCCAGCATATAATCGCGAAGTTCATTCAGGGTCGCCTTGGTCTCGGCGGTTGTCTCTCCCAGCAACCCGGCAATCTTCTGCGCAGTCAGCATCTGCTTGTCAATTACTTCCTGCGCCATCTGGATGGAATTCAGTTTTTTCATCATTATCTTTTCCGCGCGGCTTTCCTCAGCGGTCACATCGTCAATGACAGCAAGCACAGTATCCGAATTTTCAACATAGACTATGGTTTCAAGAACAGTCATTTTATAATAATCCCATTTTTTCTTTTTGTGGATTCTGGGTTCATGGGTCAGATAAACCTCTTCAAACTCTGCGGTGTCGATAAAATCGAACAGATAACTCTTCAATGCTTCTTTCCTGGTCGTTCCGAAAACCTGCTCTGCTTTTTTATTGAATTCCTTTATCCTGAACTCCTTATCTATGATCATAACGATGCTGGGGATATTTTCCATTACCACATTTGCCTGGGAACGGGTGTTCTCATAAGAGCGGATCAGACACATATCCGCCTCTGCCTTTCCCTGGTAGATGGCAATCGCTTTCTCGCGGCAGCTCATATACCCACAGGCCCCACAGTTAAATTCTGTATCATTATTGCTCTTTCCTATTGTTTTCAGAATGATTTTTATATCCTCCTCGCTGGGCATTTTATCGATGACCTGCTGGGGAGTATAGGACCGTCTCATCTGCTCCACAGACAGAGGATTCTCTATATAAACAGCCTGGTTACATGCGTTATCCTCAATATGCATGGCCGCTTTAAACCGGAATCCCCGGCGTTTATTGACGCCCGGACCGTTGACACAGCATCCGGAACAGATATGTAATTCCACAAAACAGTTCTTAAGATACCCTCTCTTCATACTGTGGAGAAGCTCCCTGGAACTCCTGATTGAACTTACAGTCATCATCTTATACTTTCCGGAATTACCATAAGCGCCGATAGCTCTCATGATACCGGTGGGAACCGGATAGAGCTGGTTAACCATGGGATTCGGGTTGCTGAATTCCCGCTCCTCGCAGCGGTTGACATCAATTCCCTCTTCTCCAAGCCACTGCTCCAGTTCATTAAACTCTATAACCGCATCTACGGCCCCCATGGTACTGCGGTCTGACTCTGCCTCCATCTTTTTCGCCACGCAGGGCCCGATAAACACAACCTTGGTATGCTGGCCCATAACCTCCTTGATCATCCGCCCATGGGCCACCATAGGGGAAATTACCGGAGCCAGATAGGGGATCAGCATCGGATAATGCTTTTCCACAAGATAAACTGCGCCAGGACAGCTGGTTGTTATAATGTTTTCCATTTTTCCTTCTTCAATCAGCCGTATATACTCTTTCGTTACCTGGATTGCTCCCTCCGCAGTTTCACGGACATCCGCGAATCCCAGCTTATACAGGGCGTCCACAATTTTTTTTGGCTGGTTCAGATTCAGCAGGCCACTGTATGACGGATCCAGGGAAACCACCAGCTTCTCTCTGTGCTTTATCATATGCTTCACATACTCCAGATCGCTGTCAAAAGTCTTGGCTTCCTGGGGACAGATTTCCATACAGTGACCGCAGTATATACACATATCCTGCATAATCTGCGCCTGCCCGTTTTTGATCCGGATTGCCTTCACATCACAATTGCGCACACATTTATAACAATGGGCGCAATTCGCGTCTCTGAAATTAATAACATTCATTCACATAACCCTCCCAGAACATTGGCACTGTAAAATTTTACAGTCCTGTTTTTAACCTTATGTAAATATTCGGATTGCGGGCAATATCCAGATCAGCCCTGTCGCGGGCTGAGAGCCGGAAGCCTTCCTGGCCTTTCGGAACGGAAAACAGGGAATAAAAAAAGAGCATATCTCCAGCTCATGGGCCTTTCCTCCTCCCGCTGTGATTATAACCCACTTTAATATATTCATTGTATTTCTTTTTGTTTACATTGTCAATAT
>CAYLWI010000113.1:0-4716 GCA_964387345.1 uncultured Eubacterium sp.
AGAACAATGTCACCAGCCTGGGTGGTGGTCTGCCTGTTGCTGGTGGGAAGGCTGGTTCCCAGAGAGCCCACCTTCTCAAAGCCGGCATAATCGCTCATCTGGATGGTTACAGGAGCCTTCTCCATCATCTCTGCCAGGGCGTCCACGGCGGAATTGCGCTCCAGCGTGGCGGTAAAAACACTGTCTCCGATTTGCACATTCATCTTCATGCCTGTATTCTCCTCCATATTTGCAGGTGCTGCGGATGCCTCCGCATCCGGCTCTCCCGCCATATCCTGCTCTGCTGCGGAAGGGTTTGTGGCTGTTTCCGGCGGCTCGGTCGTTTCTATTGATTCTGGTGCTGTGGAAGGCATTCCAGTGGTCTGCGTTGTCAGATCGCTCCCAGCGCCAGCTTGCTGTCCGCTGCCGCAAGCGGCCAGCAACACGATGAAGAGCATGACGACCCCCAGCAGCCAATATTTCTTGCGGTTCATCCAAAACACCCCTTCCGTTCTTCTGTTAATCATACTATAGTCCGTTTTCAAACAGATAGCAAATACTTATTTATTATCCTATGATATAGTTGATTTTTATAGAATGTCTTGCTATACTAAGCGGGAAAGGAGGCGAAGGCCGTGGAATTGCGTGTGCTGCATTATTTTCTGGCGGTGGCCCGGGAGCAGAGCATCTCCGCCGCGGCGGAGTCCCTGCACCTTTCCCAGCCCACCCTGTCGACCCAGTTGAAAGCCATGGAAGAAGAGTTGGGTAAACAACTGCTGATCCGCGGGACCAAGGGTTCCCGTAAGGTGATACTGACCGAAGAGGGGATGATCCTGCGGAAACGGGCGGAGGAAATTTTATCCCTGGTCAAACGGACGGAGGAGGAGATCACCCGCTCAGATGAGATGATTGTGGGCGATGTCTATATCGGAACTGGGGAAACAGACATCGTCCGTTTCTTTGCCGGCGCGGCTAAGGAACTCCAGAAAAAATATCCGGATATTCACTATCACATCTCCAGCGGCAACGCGGAGTATGTACTGGAATATCTGGACAAGGGACTGATCGATTTTGGGCTGCTGTTCGGGACGGTGGACACACAGAAATATGAGTCCCTGCCGCTCCCGACCAGGGACACCTGGGGGATCCTCATGCGTCGGGATTCTCCTCTGGCGGAAAGGGACCGCATCTGCCCGGAGGATCTGTGGGATAAGCCTCTGATCATGTCGCACCAGCGGGGTGACATCCCCTATTTATCCCGATGGATGAAAAAGGACTTCTCCACTTTGAACGTGGTTGCCACTTATAACTTGGTTTACAACGCTTCTCTGCTGGTGGATGAGGGGCTGGGATACGCGCTGTGCCTGGACAAGCTGATCAATACGACGGGGAGCAGCCTGTGCTTCCGGCCTCTGGACCCGCCGCTGGAGGCATCAGCCTGTATCGTCTGGAAAAAATACCAGCTGTTTTCCAAGGCGGCGGAGGCATTTCTCCAGTCCCTGCACGAGATGCTGGAGGAACCTGCCGCTGATCCCCCTCCCACCAAAGAGAAATAGACGTTCCGCGTCAGAAGCGCAGGATGATAAGAGCCGTGTCATACAGATTTTGTATGACACGGCCTTTTCCATGAAAAATGATTTACCAATTGAGAACTGCACGGTCAGAAGTCATATTGAAAGAAGCTGTTTTCATTCAGAAACTGCTCTGCCTGATGTACCAGTTCCGTGGCATCGGTTCCATCTGCCAGAATAACTGAATCTGGATAGCAGAAGTCCTCCTTGTGCCGCCCTTGGTTGGCTTTTTCTGCGGGGAAATAGTTGTGTTCCGCTCCATATATGGGGACCGGCTGGAGCATACAGCTGTTGTAGGTATCCAGGATCACAGCGGCGGAGATACTCTTGGGGCTGACTGCCTCATACCGGGAGAAGTCGGCGGTCTGGGCAGGGCCGCTCTCTCGGTACAGCCGGGCGGCCTCCTCCAAGACTCTCTGTTCCTGTCGAGTGAGAGGCTTCGCATCCTGCAAGGTGGCCACATTCTCCTCCATCTGCTTCAGCGTGGACATCCCGGAGAGTACCGCCACCACGTCATCCAGACCGGAGGCAAAGCGGAGCGCCCAGGCGGCAGGAGACCAGTCCGGATGTTCTGCCCGCAGCAGACGCTCTGCGGCCTCCGGCGCCTTGGCCAGCATCCCGCCCTTCACCGGCTCCATGATGATGACCTGCTTTCCGTGCTTACGAATCACCTCATAGCAGGCCTTGGACTGCACCAGATAGCTGTTCCAGTCATAGTAGTTGACCACAATCTGGACCGCCTCCACCTCGGGCTGCTCCGTGAGGATCTGGTCCAGGACATCAGCTGTGTCGTGGAAGGAGAAGGCGATGTGCTTGATTTTTCCATCGGCCTTCCACCGCTTCATATGTTCGAACATATGGGTGTCCTGGATGATCTGCCGGTAGCGGATGCCGTTGACGTTATGGAGCAGGTAGTAGTCGAAATACTCCACACCGCATTTTTCCAGCTGCTGGCGGAAGATCTCCTCCACCTGCTTCTCCTCGGTGATGGCAAAGGTGGGCAGCTTGGAGGCCAAGCGGAACCGCTCCCTGGGGTACCGGTCCACCAGACACTCCCGGATGGCGGCCTCGCTGCCGCCGTTGTGGTAGACAAAGCTGGTGTCAAAGTAGTTAAATCCGGACTCCAGGAAGCGGTCCACCATGTTCTTCAGCTGCTCTGTGTCAATGTCCGTGGACTCTGCCGACCGCTGAGGAAGCCGCATGAGGACAAAGCCAAGCGTTCCGTTTTTCATCCCCATATCCTCCTTTATTGCTTCCCTGCGCTGACAAACATCTCTGCCACATCCGGGGCGTAGTGGTCAATGAACAGGCTGTGTCCAAGGTCCAGGGCTTCCAACTGCTTCATCTCCGCCTCTGTCAGAGAGAAGTCGAAGAGAGCAAGATTTTCCTCCATCCGTTCCTTGTGGGTGGACTTGGGAATCACTACCACGCCGGACTGGATCAGGAACCGCAGGTCTACTTGGGCCGCCGTCTTTCCATATTTCTCCCCGATGGCGGTCAGGACCGGGTCGGTAAACAGCCCGTTTTTACCCTCCGCCAGCGGCGACCAGGCCATCAGCTGCGCGCCGTATTTCTCCAGAATGGGACGGAATGCTCTCTGCTGCTGGAATACATGAACCTCCAGCTGATCCACCATTGGCGGGATCTCGGTGAACCCGGCGATGTCGATGAAGCGATCCGGCATGAAGTTGGAGACGCCAATGGCTCGGATCTTCCCCGCTTTGTACGCCTCCTCCATGGCCCGGTAGGCACCGTAGTAGTCGTTGAAGGGCTGGTGGATCAGCATCAGATCCACATAGTCGGTGCGCAGCTTCCGCAGGGATTCGTCAATGGATGCTTTCGCCTTTTCGTAGCCGCCGTTGCTGATCCAAATTTTGGTGGTGAGGAACAGCTGGTCCCGGGGAACACCGCTCTCGGTGATGGCCGAGCCCACCCCCTCCTCATTGAAGTAGCCCTGGGCAGTATCAATGCTCCGATAGCCCACCGAGATTGCGTCCAGGACACAGCGTTTGGTGTCCTCTGCTGGGCTCTGGAATACTCCGTAGCCCAGCATGGGGATCTGAACTCCGTTGCGCAGCGTCATATATTCCATGTCATTTTCCTCCTGTTCTTATGTTTCGGTGGCTCTATTGTATCGAAAAGTGCCTTGACATGGAATTCCCGATCATGATACGATACATTTACCAGAAGTAAATGCGGAGGTGGGGTATGTACAGCCAGCAACTCAAAACCTTTGTTCTGGTGGCCGAGCGGGGGAGCCTGTCCAAAGCGGCGGAGGATTTGTATATAACGCCGGCATCTGTGATGAAGCAGATCAACGCCCTGGAGGACCGGCTGGAGGTGATCCTGTTCACCCGTACCAATCAGGGAATGGCGCTGACAGAGGCTGGGCGGTCCCTCTATGACGCCGCCCAAAAGCTGATGGCGGAATCCGAGGCGGCGGTCCAGAAGGCCAGAGCCATCCAGCAGCAGTCTGCCAAGACCATCCGGGTAGGCTCCTCCTTCCTGAATCCGGGGAATGTGCTCATCGACCTGTGGAACCGCGTCAGCCCGAACCCCACAGAGTACCGGTTCAAAATCGTCCCCTATGACGACGACCACCAGAAGATTCTGTCCGTGGTCTCCTCCCTGGGCAGGACCATGGACTTTATGGTGGGGTCCTTCAATTCCACACAGATGCTGCGCCTGAGCTGTTTCTGCCAGCTGGGGGAGTACCGGCTGTGTATCGCGGTGCCACGAAACCACCGTTTGGCAGGAAACGATACGCTTTCTCTCAGCGACCTCCATGGAGAGCGGCTGGTGGCAGTGAAAAGCGGCGACACGCTGCAACTGGACCGGCTGCGGGAGCTGCTGAAACTGACCCACCCCCAGATCATTCTGGAGGATGCCGATTACTTTTACGACCTGGAGACCTTCAACCGCTGCGAGGTCACCGGCTCCCTCTTGCTGACCCTGGACGCCTGGGCGGACATCCATCCGGCACTGGTAACGCTGCCGGTGGACTGGGACTTCACCGTACCTTACGGCCTTTTATATGCTCCGGACATTTCATCTCCTGTAAAGGAATTTCTCAGCAAGCTGCAGTCTTCAATGGGCCAAAATTCCTAACAACAAAAAAGACCGCTGACCCTACTGGATCAGCGGTCTTCTGTCGTTGTCTGGAGAA
>CAYLWI010000114.1:0-4689 GCA_964387345.1 uncultured Eubacterium sp.
GTTTCTGGGGTTGATTTCAAATATATATTCTGATAACAGATTATGATTACTCGATGATAGTAGCAACACGGCCTGATCCTACTGTACGGCCACCCTCACGGATAGCGAATGTAAGACCCTGCTCCATAGCGATCGGGTGGATCAGCTCGATGGTCATCTCTACGTTATCACCAGGCATGCACATCTCTATACCCTCGGGAAGGTTGCAGACACCTGTTACGTCAGTTGTTCTGAAGTAGAACTGAGGACGATAGTTGTTGAAGAAAGGTGTGTGACGTCCACCCTCGTCTTTTGTCAGTACATAAACCTGAGCTGTGAACTTTGTATGGCATGTAACACTGCCGGGTTTAGCAAGAACCTGACCTCTCTCGATATCCTCTCTCTTGATACCACGAAGCAGAGCGCCGATGTTATCACCAGCCTGAGCCTCGTCTAACAGCTTACGGAACATCTCGATACCGGTAACAGTTGTTTTCTGAATATCCTCTTTGATACCAACGATTTCAACTTCCTCGTTCATATGAAGAGTACCACGCTCTACTCTACCAGTAGCAACAGTACCACGACCGGTGATGGTGAATACGTCCTCTACAGGCATAAGGAACGGCTGGTCAGTTGCACGCTGAGGATCCGGAATATACTCATCAACAGTATCCATCAGCTCCATGATCTTATCGCCCCACTCGCTGGAAGGATCTTCCAGAGCTTTCAGGGCAGAACCTTTGATGATCGGGCAGTCAGTGAAGCCATACTCCTCAAGCTGCTCGGTAACTTCCATCTCAACCAGCTCAAGCAGCTCCTCGTCGTCTACCATATCGCACTTGTTCAGGAAAACAACGATGTAAGGAACGCCTACCTGACGGGAAAGAAGGATGTGCTCCTTAGTCTGGGCCATAACACCATCAGTAGCAGCAACAACCAGGATAGCGCCGTCCATCTGAGCCGCGCCAGTGATCATGTTCTTTACATAGTCAGCATGACCAGGGCAGTCAACGTGTGCATAGTGACGATTCTCTGTCTGATACTCAACGTGGGCAGTAGAAATTGTGATACCACGCTCTCTCTCTTCGGGAGCTTTATCAATATTCTCAAAATCTACCTTTGCATTTCCAGGTACTCTCTCTGCCAATACCTTTGTAATAGCAGCTGTCAGAGTAGTTTTACCATGGTCAACATGGCCAATGGTACCAATATTACAATGGGGTTTTGATCTGTCAAATTTAGCTTTTGCCATTTTTGCGTCCTCCTTAACATATGCCTCTTCGGGCAATCATATTTTCGTTTTGAAATTCCTCGGTTATTTCGATTATATTAGAAACAACTGAGTATTTCAAGTTTTATTTTGCGCTATTGGAAATAATTTTCTCCTGTACAGATTTTGGCACCGGCTCATATTTCTCAAAGAACATAGAGTAGTTACCACGTCCCTGTGTCCTGGAACGTAAATCTGTGGAGTAACCAAACATCTCGGCAAGCGGTACAAACCCTCTTACGATCTTGCCGCCGCCCAGATCGTCCATACCTTCGATACGTCCGCGGCGGGAGTTAATATCGCCGATGACATCTCCCATATACTCTTCCGGCATGGTCACTTCAACCTTCATAATCGGCTCAAGCAGTACCGGATCAGCTTTCTTCATTGCTTCCTTGAAACACATGGATCCTGCAATGTGGAATGCCATTTCGGATGAATCGACCTCGTGGTAAGAACCATCGTAAACAGTCGCTTTTACGCCAAGCACCGGGAATCCCGCAAGAATGCCGGCCTGGGCAGCTTCCTCGATACCCTCGCCGACTGCGGGAATATACTCCTTCGGAATCGCGCCGCCGACAACAGCGGACTCAAACTTAAAGGTCTCCTCGCCATTGGCGTCCATGGGCTCGAATTTAACTTTACAGTGACCGTACTGACCACGACCACCGGACTGTTTCGCGTATTTGTATTCCTGATCCACAGGCTTGGTAAATGTCTCTTTGTAAGCAACCTGGGGCGCGCCTACGTTTGCCTCAACCTTGAACTCGCGAAGCAGACGGTCAACGATAATCTCCAGATGAAGCTCGCCCATACCCGCGATGATAGTCTGACCAGTTTCCTGATCTGTGTGGGCACGGAAGGTAGGATCTTCCTCAGCAAGCTTTGCAAGAGCCTCGCCCATCTTGCCCTGACCGGCTTTGGTCTTAGGCTCGATTGCCAGCTCGATAACCGGCTCGGGGAATTCCATGGACTCCAGAATAACCGGATGCTGCTCATCACAGATAGTATCGCCTGTTGTTGTGATCTTGAATCCGACAGCTGCCGCAATATCGCCAGAATAAACCTTATCAAGCTCGGTTCTCTTGTTTGCGTGCATCTGAAGGATACGTCCCACACGCTCTTTCTTATCCTTTGTAGAATTATATACATAGGAACCAGAGTTCATGGTCCCGGAATACACACGGAAGAATGCCAGCTTTCCTACGAAGGGATCTGTCATGATCTTGAATGCCAGAGCAGAGAAAGGCTCGTCATCAGAAGAGTGTCTCTCAATCTCATTGCCATCCATATCGACACCCCTGATGGACGGGATATCGGTGGGAGCGGGCATATACTCGATTACAGCGTCAAGCATTTTCTGAACGCCTTTGTTTCTGTAAGCAGAACCACAGGTAACAGGTACAGCCTGACACTCACAGGTCGCTCTTCTTAAAACCTTCTTCATCTCTGCAACGGACGGCTCCTCACCCTCAAGATACATGAGTGTAAGATCATCATCCAGCTCGCACACCTTCTCAACCAGCTCATCATGATAAAGCTCGGCATCATCCTTCATATCCTCGGGGATATCCTCAATGGAAATGTCCTCTCCCTTGTCGTCGTTATAGATATATGCCTTCATCTCGAACAGGTCAATGATGCCTCTGAAATCATTCTCTTTTCCAATTGGAAGCTGAAGAACGATAGCATTTTTCCCAAGTCTCTCACGGATCTGATCTACAGCTCCGTAGAAATCTGCCCCAAGGATATCCATCTTGTTGATGAATGCCATACGGGGTACATTATAGGTATCAGCCTGACGCCATACATTTTCTGACTGAGGCTCAACACCGCCCTTCGCGCAGAACACGCCGACAGCGCCGTCCAGTACACGAAGGGACCGCTCTACCTCAACTGTAAAGTCCACATGACCGGGAGTATCAATGATATTGATACGATGCTCTAAAGCTCCCGGTGCAGGCCTATTGTTCTCCTGCAGTGTCCAGTGGCATGTCGTAGCGGCTGAAGTAATTGTGATACCTCTCTCCTGCTCCTGCTCCATCCAGTCCATGGTGGCAGTGCCTTCATGGGTATCTCCAATCTTATAGTTGATACCAGTATAATAGAGGATACGCTCTGTCAATGTGGTTTTACCAGCATCGATATGAGCCATAATACCAATATTCCTGGTTCTCTCAAGCGGATATTCTCTTCCAGCCATTGGCTTATCCTCCTCTGATTAGAATCTGTAATGGGAGAAAGCTTTGTTTGCTTCTGCCATCTTGTGCATATCTTCTTTACGCTTTACAGATGCGCCTGTATTGTTCGCCGCATCCATAATCTCGTTTGCCAGTCTCTCTGCCATGGTTTTCTCTCCTCTTTTTCTGGAGAACATGGTCAGCCAGCGAAGACCAAGAGTCTGACGACGTTCGGGTCTCACCTCGATCGGCACCTGATATGTTGCGCCGCCGATACGTCTTGCCTTTACCTCAAGTACAGGCATTACGTTATTCATAGCCTCCTCAAACACTTCAAGGGCAGGCTTGCCGGTCTTCTCAGCAACACGATCAAAAGCTCCATATACAATCTTCTGAGCTACGCCTTTCTTACCATCCAGCATGATGTTGTTGATCAGCTTTGTAACTACTACATTATTGTATAAAGGATCTGCTAATACCTCTCTTTTCTGATTATGTCCTTTACGTGGCACGGTACTTCCCTCCTTAATCATGATATTTTCGATTAATTCAACGGTACTCACATGTGTCTTTCTAATGTGTTCGTGTCAGGTTCGTCCATTATCCGTATATAGATAACTAGAATTCCAACACTTACAATAGCTTTACGCCCATGAAACTTCCGGGTTTCATAAGCTTCCACAATATGTGATACTATTGGCTTTCGCAGGTCAGATTACTTTCCTGCTTTCGGTCTCTTAGCGCCGTATTTGGAACGAGCCTGACGTCTGTTTGCAACGCCTGCTGTATCCAGAGTCCCTCTGATGATGTGGTATCTGGTACCGGGTAAGTCTTTTACACGGCCGCCACGGATCAGAACAACGCTGTGCTCCTGGAGATTGTGGCCTTCACCGGGAATGTAGCTTGTTACTTCGATTCCGTTGGAAAGACGTACTCTGGCGATCTTTCTAAGAGCTGAGTTAGGTTTTTTAGGCGTCGCTGTCTTAACTGCTGTACACACGCCTCTCTTCTGCGGAGAAGAAGTATTGGTAGGCTTCTTCTGTAAAGAGTTATAACCTCTCTGCAGAGCCGGCGCCGTAGATTTCTTTACAGTCGTCTGACGACCTTTTCTTACTAACTGGTTAAATGTTGGCATTCTATTCACCTCCTGTATTTATATAATAAGTGTGCCCAGTTTTATGCACGCTAAAATATTATATTAAATGCCTTTTCCCTTGTCAAGCACATTTTCCGGATTTTTACCCGGATCATTATAGA
>CAYLWI010000115.1:0-4628 GCA_964387345.1 uncultured Eubacterium sp.
GTCGCTCCCTTCGTGGGAGCGTGGATTGAAACCTAATGAGACATTTGATGTGATCACTGCCCGTCAGAGTTTCTGTTTTTTTGATCATAAAAATATTATGCCGGAATTTTTCTGCATGCTGAAGCCAGGCGGAAGTATTCTTGTACTGTATATGGCGTGGCTGCCCTGTGAGAATGAGATAGCGGCGACAAGTGAAAAGATTGAATGAATTAAGATACAGTCCAAAATGAAGCGGCGCAGCTTCGCAAAAACAGATGATAACACACTCTGTTTTCCGCAGAACTGGCGACTCTACGGAGCATGGATGTTTTTTTCATGATTCATCAGTTATTATGTGGACAGGAGCAGGATAATTCTATATCCGGGAAGAAGTCCGGGAGGAGGCAGAACATGGATCAGATAAAGATCGGCAGGTTTATAGCAGAAACAAGAAAAGCGCAGAACATGACCCAGAGACAGCTTGCGGATGAGCTTTCCATCAGCGACAAAACGGTTTCCAAGTGGGAGTGTGGAAAAGGTCTTCCGGACGTTTCTCTTATGCTGCCCTTATGCAGTATATTGCATATAACTGTCAATGATCTGCTTACCGGAGCCAGGGTTTCAGAAAGCGACTATCAGGAAAAAGCGGAGGAGAATATGATGAATCTGATGAGAGAGAATGCGGAAAACAGGAAAAGTATGATACTGTCTATTATCTGCGGCATCATAACAATTATTGCAGTAACGGCGCTGATTGTCATAGCGGCATATCTGGATCTGCCGGTGATTGCCAGAATTCTGCTGATTGTATTTGCGTTTCTGACAGCGGCAGCCGGTATAGGAGCAGCGGCTGTGCTGGAAGTAAAAGCAGGATATTATGAGTGCCCGTATTGTAAAACGCTCTTTGTCCCGACAATGGCGGAGTATGTGAAGGGATATCATACTTTGACGAAACGCAGACTGACCTGTCCGGAGTGCGGGAAAAGGGGAATGTGCAGACACCGGGTTGTAAGACCGGAGTAATCACCGGATTTTATATTAATTTGCATCTGGCGGAGTAGCTGGAAATTCATTTGTTGCTTCCGCCATCATTTTCATGTATACTTTTTCATAAAGGACGCATAAATCAGAGAAAATGTGAACGTAATTCACAGGAGAAGCCGGAATAGAAAAGGAGTTTTATTCATGAAACAAATTTGCGAGTATATGGAAAAGCAGTCCCGGCTGCTGACGAAACAGGATGTGATTACACCGGAGCTGTTTACAAAGTATAATGTTAAAAGAGGACTCCGGGATGTGAACGGAAATGGAGTTCTTACGGGGCTGACCCACATTTCCTGTATTAAATCAAAGGAGATCATAGATGGAAAAGAGGTCCCCTGTCATGGGAAACTTACTTACAGAGGTTATGATATCCATGATCTGATCCGGGGAATCAAGGAAGATGGAAGATATGGTTTTGAGGAAACGGCATATCTGCTTTTGTTCGGCGAATTGCCGGACCGGGATCAGCTGAAAGAGTTTTCGGAAATGATTGGTGAAATGCGGAGCCTTCCCACTAATTTTGTGCGGGATGTGGTGATGAAAGCGCCCAGCAAGGATATCATGAATTCCATGACAAGAGGGGTGCTGACGCTGGCCTCCTATGATCTCCGGGCTTCAGATCTGGACATGGCGAATGTGCTGCGGCAGTGTATGATGCTGATCAGCGTATTCCCTCTTCTGGCAGTGTATGGATATCATGCGTATAACCACTATGAGAGAGACCAGAGTATGTACATCCATCATCCGGATTCACAGCTGAGCACGGCGGAAAATCTGCTTCGCCTGCTCCGGCCCGATATGCAGTATACAGAGCTGGAAGCGAAGGTTCTGGATACCGCGCTGATGCTGCATATGGAACACGGAGGCGGAAACAATTCCACCTTTACGACAAGAGTGGTGACATCTTCCGGATCAGATACCTATGCGGTAATGGCCGCCGCGCTGTCCTCGCTGAAAGGTCCGAAGCACGGAGGCGCGAATATTAAGGTTGTGGAGATGATGAGTGATCTGAAGCAGTCTGTGAAAGATTATGAGGATGAAGAGGAGATTACCGCATATCTTCAGAAAGTTCTGAAAGGACAGGCTTTCGATCACAGAGGGCTGATCTATGGCATGGGCCACGCCGTATATTCCATTTCTGATCCGAGAGCAGAGGTTTTCAAGAACTTTGTGGAACGGCTGGCGAAAGCGAAAGGGCGGATGGAGGAGTTCGACCTTTATTCCAAGGTGGAAAAGCTGGCTCCCGAGGTCATCAGCCACAACCGGAAAATGTACAAAGGCGTCAGCGCCAATGTAGATTTCTACAGCGGTTTTGTTTACAGCATGCTGGAGATCCCGCTGGAACTGTATACGCCGATTTTTGCGATTGCAAGAATTGTCGGATGGAGCGCCCACAGAATTGAAGAACTGGTAAATTCAGACAAGATTATCCGTCCGGCGTATAAGAGTCTGTCGGAGGACAGAGAGTATGTCTCGCTGGATCACAGAAAGTGACGATCTGTGAGAGCCGTGCCGGTGGTTTCCGTCTTATATAATGCCGCGAAAAACGGAAAAACAGGAGAGGGGTTCTTTTCAGAAGCTTCTCCTGTTTTTGTGAATTTTATTTTAGATAATTGCCAGCAGAACAAAGTTCAGAATGAAGAGGATAGTTACTACCCAGATAATCGGGTGAACGCCCCTGGCATCCTTTTTGCAGATCTTTACGATACAGTAGGAAATGAATCCGAACGCAATACCGTAAGAAATGCTGTAGCACAGCGCCATGAACAGTCCTGCGAAGAATGCGGGAACCGCTTCTGCGAAATCTTCCCAGTTGATTTCCTTGAAAGCGGATGTCATCATAACTCCCACTACAACCAGAGCCGGGGCAGTGGCTGCGAAAGGAATGGCGCTTACGAAGGTGGCCAGGAATGAGCTGATGGCAAAGCAGATGGCTACTACCACGCTGGTGAGACCGGTACGGCCGCCTACTCCGATACCGGAAGCGCTCTCTACAAAAGTAGTAGTATTGGAGGTACCAAAGATGGATCCTACAGAAGTGGCAATGGCGTCTGCGAATAAAGCCTTGTCCATTTTGGATTTAAATCCGGAGCCGGAATCCATGGCTTTTTCATCCTCGGCGCTGAAGATGCCGCTGCGGCGTCCGGTTCCGATGAAGGTTCCAATGGTATCAAAGGTATCGGAAATGGTAAATGCGAAAATGGTAATCAGTACCAGAGGAAGCTTCATTACATCGTTAAACAGAGATGGCAGTCCCGCGGAAGTGAAAATAGCTCCGAATGTGGTCGGAAGAGCTGCGCAGGCCTCCCGGAAACTGACAGAATCTGCAGTCGTTGTCACACCCATGGGAATTCCGATGAGAGCTGTCACAACAATACCGATCAGAACAGCGCCCTTTACATTGCATACCAGAAGTACGATGGTCAGCACCAGACCGATCAGGAACAGCCATAAAGACGGCTGGTTTAAAGTCGCAAGCGCCGGTACGCCGGAATCAAAGCTGATGATTCCTACATTCAGAAGCCCCAGATATGCCACAAAGACGCCGATGCCGCCGCCGATTGCATTCTGCAGGCTGCGGGGAATGGCTTTTATGATAAATTTACGAAGCTTTGTTACGGTAATTATAATGTTTACGACACCGCAGATAAATACCATGGACAATGCCTGCTGCCAGGTGAAGCCCAGTCCGAAACAGACGGTATAGACGAAAAACGCGTTCAGACCCATTCCAGGAGCCTGTGCGTAGGGCACGTTTGCAAACAGTCCCATAACCAGAGTACCGATGATGGACGCGATAATGGTCGCCAGGAATACGGCTCCCCATTCCATTCCGGACTGGCTCAGCAGTGTGGGATTGACTGCAATGATGTAAGCCATGGTAAAGAAGGTGGTTAAACCTGCAATTACCTCTGTTGAAAATCTGGTACCGTTTTCTTTCAACTTGAAGATTTTTTCCATAAGTTTTTCCTCCCTGTATTTGTATATATGATTTTGGTAATACCGGGGATTATGCTGACTCCCCGGTATCGGCACCGCGTATTTATTATAAAGAAATTCCGGCATTTTTCAATACTATTTCCTTTTAAATTTAAGGGTTCGGACAGACTGATTTGATTTCATGCCCATCCATCTGCCGCAGCGGTATACTGCGGCAGACGGGTATTTCAATAAAAACTATCTTCAGAATCATCAGAAATCTTGCGCCCCCTTCCCGGATATAGTAAAATAACACTATATTTCGGAAAGGGGGCGTTTTACATGGCATGGATACCATTGCCAATCGGCGTGGAAAATTTCCGGGATCTGATAGAAACCGGGTATTATTATGTGGATAAAACCCTGTTTATAAAAGAATTACTGGACATGAAAGGCAAGGTGAATCTTTTTACCCGGCCCAGGCGGTTTGGAAAAACACTGAATATGAGCATGTTCCGGTACTTTTTCGAACAGAGCTCTGACGGGAATCAGAAGCTTTTCAGAAATCTGAAGATCATGGACGCGGGAAAAGAATACCTGGCGCATATGGGGCAGTACCCTGTGATCAGTCTGTCGCTGAAGTCTATGAAGCAGTACTCCTATGAACTTGCTTTTGAGATGCTGAA
>CAYLWI010000116.1:0-4582 GCA_964387345.1 uncultured Eubacterium sp.
GACAGCAGTCATGACCATTAAAAGGAACAGCATGGCAATTTTTGCCTTATATGGACGGAGCAGATTAAAAATGTACCGATAGTATTTTTTATTTTTCATCCTGTAACCTTCTTATTTCAGTTCCTTCCTTCTGAACAGAGCCACACCGGCCATTGTCGGTACTGCCGCGAAAAATGCAGCTCCCAGAAAGCAGATTCCCACATTCAATTCGAACAGCACTGTATCACTCATATACATGAAAAAAATCATAAACGCTCCCCCCGGAAGGAAATTCAACAGAAACTGATCCAGAACCCTCCGTACTCCACCCACATAATAGGGATTGGGATCTCCCATATGATATGTGATACCTCTGATTATATAAGTACTATCATCTCCCTCAAACGCCGGTTCAAAATATTCAGGTGCATCCAGTGAATAGATCATCCAGATCGCAAGCAGCAGAAAGGCCACCACAATCCCCAGACACAGGATCACCGCAAGCGCCTCGCTGGATATCAGCATGGAAACCATCGTGCAGATCCCCGCCAGCGCGATCATCAGGACATACATCAGCAGGATATAGGCCACCATCCCACTCCGGGTAAAAACCTGCAGCTTTCCCAGATACAGGCGTCCGGCACACCAGGCCGGGATGATATAGATGGTAAATAAAATACATCCGGCCGCCGCATTCGCGATAAAATCCGCCATATAAATATCAGTCCGGGAATAACCGGCCGCGATCTTGTTCCTAACGGTACCGTCATGGTAATCCGTCCCCACGAAGCAGCTGCACTGCAGCGCAAAATAAACTGCCAGGAATATCATCCAGGGGAACAGGAAGTGGTCCAGTGAAAGCTCTTCTTCCGAAAGATTTCCTATAGCAATATTTATAAGCGCATTTTTCCGGTTCACCATCCATCCGGCGATAACCGGACATAGCGCTCCCATTCCTGCCGAAACCGGGATACCGGCCCGGAATACCCCGTTCATTCCCAGACGTGTCATATTGGCTCTCAATAATCGAATCATTTCCACTACCTTCCTTTCCCTGTCACTGCAGCTCCTTTTTGCGGAACCGGACCAGTCCGATTACCGTCAGCAGTACCGTAAAAACTGCCGATCCCCCGATGATAACAGCAGGATTCAGGTTCCCTACAGAATATTTCAATGCACGAAACTCCATAAGCTGGCTCCCCGGAAGGAAATCCGCCAGGAAAAGAACGAACTCCAGTATCCCTTCCTTCCCTTCCTGATACAAAACAACATCCGTCAGATTACTTAGAAAAGCCTGGCCGACACATAATCCGGCAAATACCACACACACCGATATCCCCATTGCGATGACCTGCCTGGAAACCAGCATGGCAATACATGTAACGACCGCGGCAAATGTAATCATGACAGCATAGACAGACAGAATCCAGGCGAAGATCCTGCCCGGCGCAAACTGACGAAACGTCCCGATGAGCGGAAGTCCCAGGCACAGGGCCAGGATCAGGTAAGCCGTAAACATCATGCACGCCGCCACCATATTTGCGGCAAGATTGGAGAGATAAATACCTGCCCGGGTATTCCCTGCCACCACCTTGTTTCTCAGCGTACCGTTTTTATAGTCTGTGCTTATATAAAAACTGCAGAATGCCGCAACCGCAACCGCTATTACATTCACAAATGCCAGGAAATGTGTATCCAGTCCGAAAATACTGTCTGGGACAGACATACCGGCCATTTCATATGCATCCTTTGTCGTAATGACAATATTCCTCTCCCAGATCACACACAAAACGCCGACAAAAGCCGATCCCGCAAAAGCAATTTTAAAGATCCCGCTGGCAAACAGACGTGCCAGATTTGCTTTCAATAATTTCTTCATTTTTTTCTCGCCCCCACCAGATTCATAAAATAACTTTCCAGATTTTCTTCCTGCTCCGTTAAAGATACGACCCGGCAGTTTCTCTCCGCCAGTTTCAGAACCAGCTCTGTAATATCGATCTCACCGAACACACTGGCTTCCGTGCCGGACAGCATCGTATATTCCAGACCGGCCTCATCCAGCGTCCTGCTGAAAGCAGATGCGTCTGTCACTACGATCCGGGTTCTTTTCCGGCACTCATGCTCCAGCTCCTCCGCCGTGATCTCCTGCACGATTTTCCCCTTATCGATAAATCCGAAATGGGTGGCGATCTTTGCCAGCTCATCCAGGATATGGCTGGAGATCAGAATCGTGATCCCCTGCTCCCGGTTCAGTTTCAGAATCAGTTCCCGGATCTCGATGATCCCCTCCGGATCCAGCCCGTTGATGGGCTCATCCAGCATAAGGAAATCCGGGTTGCCCGCCAGGCAGACAGCAATCCCAAGCCTCTGGCGCATACCGAGGGAAAAGTTTTTTGCTTTCTTTTTTCCTGTGCCCTCAAGGCCTACCAGCTTCAACAGCTCCGGGATATCGTCAAAGGACGGCAGCCCCAGGATGCGGTACTGCTGCTTCAGATTCTCCTCTGCCGTCATCTCCCGGTAGATGGAAGGGGACTCCACCACAGCTCCCATTCTCTTTCTGGACTTTATGATATCCTTATTTTTACTGCTTCTTCCATAAATCAGATATTCCCCCGACGTGGGTTCCTGCAGCCCGCAGACCTGCCGGAACAGGGTCGTCTTTCCGGCTCCGTTCTTCCCCACAAATCCGTAAATGGAACCTCTGGGAACATTCATGGATAATCCGTTCAGCGCCTGGAAATCTTTATAACTCTTCTTCAGATCCTTTGTCTGTAATACATATTCCATATATCATACCTCCTGTATCGGCGTCCGGTTAGCAATGGCTTTCCCGTCTCTTTTCATCTGTGACTATTCTAACATAAAATCGTTAAGCAACTGTCAGGCAGACTGTTAAGATTTTGATAAGCTGGAAAACAACTTTTCCTAATATAAAAACAGCCTGCGCCGGCAGGCTTAACCGCCCTGGCGCAGACTGCATACACAATCTGTTTTATATACCATTTTACGCCGCTTCCGGCAGTGTGATCCGGATGATCAGCTTCTTATCCTTATACTCCGCCGTAATTGTCCCATTCATATTCTCAATAAGAAGCTTTGCAATAGAAAGCCCCAGCCCTCTCGACCTCCTGGTATTTTCCACCGTATAAAAACGGTCAAACAGCTTTCCGACTTCCACATGATCCATCCCCGACGCAGTGTTCGCGAACACTATTTCTCCACTTTCAGACAAAACAATATCCAGATCTCCGTCACTGTATTTAAGCACATTACTCATCAGATTGGAAAATACGCGGGTCAGAGCGGCAGAATCCGCCCGCCTTATAATCCTGGTCTCCGACACATGAATCCGCGGCGTAATATGCTGTTCCAGAAAACTGGCATAGAAAGCAGCGATACTCTCCTGAAGCAGGCGGTTCACATCTACTGCTTCCTGTTTCAGTTCCAGTTCCGCGGAAATATCCACAGAAAAATCAAACAGCTCTTCAACCATATCCCGCAGCATTTCTGTACGATCTTCAATAATTTTAATATACCGCGCCGCGTTCTCAGAAACCTCCTCTCCCTCCAGGAGCTCCAGATAACCGCAGATCGAGGTCAGCGGCGTCCGGATATCATGGGAGATATTCGTAATGGCATTTTTCACCTCCGCGTCGCCGTACTGGAATCGGTGACGCTCCTCCCGCAGCCGGCGCAGCTGTGCATTAATGTGATCCGCCAGACGGCGCATGTATCTGTCATTGCTGGAAATGCCAATCAGCGTATTCGTCTCTGTATCCAGTCTTTCCTCAAAAGCTTCATCGATTTCCCTGGCCGCTTTCCGCATAAAATAAATCCTGGCTGCCAGCACAAGAATGATAACAGCCAGAACAAAAATGATAATATAACACCCGAATTGCATACTCTGTCTCCTGTCACCCGGAAATATTTCCTGACATCTTAAAGCCGATTCCCCAAACAGACTCAACATAATCCTTTCCGCTCACTTTCCGCAGCTTTGACCGCAGATGGCTTATGTGAACCCGCAAAGAATCTTCTGTGCAGTCCGGCGTATCTTCAAAAAGATTATCCAGGAGCTGTATCTTTGTGATCACCCGCCGGGGATTCTGCATTAATTGTTTCAAAATCGCATATTCCGTCCGCGTCAGTCCGACCTGACGATCCTTCACACTGACAGTACATGTTTCCGTATCCAGAACCAGATCGTCAAAAACCAGTCTTGTATCCGGCTCCGGTTCAGTTATCCCGCCGCGCAGATGTACCTGGATTCTTGCCTCCAGTTCCTTCAGATGAAACGGCTTTGTCATATAATCCACAGCTCCGCCCAGCAAAAGCCCCACTTTATCATCTACTCCGGACTTCCCGCTGATCACAATAACAGGAATCCCTTTAATATGGGTCAGAACCTCTTCTCCGCTCATTCCCGGCAGCATCAGATCCAGAAGAATCAGATCCGGTCTGGTTCTGGAAAGAATCATCAGCGCTTCTGTGCCGGAATAGGCCCGCAGCACCCTGTACTGTCTCTTTTCCAACATCTCCTCAATCATATTTCCAATATAGACATCATCATCCACAATCAAAATCTGCGTCATAAGTTTCCTCT
>CAYLWI010000117.1:0-4496 GCA_964387345.1 uncultured Eubacterium sp.
GAAAATCCGGGACAGCGGCTTCTCCTGTCTCTGCCTGCCCGCCGGAATCCGGAACGGAACCCTCTCCGGACACTCCGGTTTTCTTTTCTCCACCGGCATCCGTAAGAAAATCCTGTTCGGGCAGAGACGCCGGTTTCTTTTCCGGATCCTCCGCAGACTGGTATCTCCAGAATATTCCATCCGCCCGGCCTTCCACAGACAGCAGATAATGTCCCATGATCATCTCATGCTTCAGCGCGACCTCCGACCGGTACTCCGCCCCCATCCGCTTCTGGATCTTCCGGTGCATCCGGCTCCCCTGCTGCATGGCCTCCTTCTGGACGCCCTTTCCCACACGGTTGTCAATATCTCCCGACCGGAACACAAACTCCACCAGGTTCCGGACAGAAATACGGATTTTCTCCTTTTCAATTACTTCGGTCTGCTGCTCTTCCGACAAAAAATCCATACTGAATATAGCTCCATTCGAAAAAATCGTATCTTTTCTGTTTTTCATTATGTCAAACGTTATATTCCATGTCAATCCATTTTGTTATGTCCGGCTGCCCGTACATTATTCCACAAAAAAAAGAACTGCTTCAGAATTTCTGATAACAATTCCTGCTTTTTATAACTTTTCAGTGGAAAAACCGTTTTCCAGATTCATCCCGTTCTCCAGCGCATGCGTGACCGGCAGCTACATACAACCCACCTGCAACGATTCTCCCCTCAAACCAGACCGACTCCGGCTCAACTGCAGATATTTCTTCTTTCGGAATCCGATAAGGATCTGCTGTCAGAATCATAAAATTTGCAAGCTTCCCCGGTTCCAGAGTTCCCATCCGGTCATCCAGGCGAAGCTGTACAGCTCCTCCCCATGTGTAGCCGTGAATCAGCTGTTCCACCGAAAGCTTCGCCTCTATCGGCGGTCGCACACTGCCCGGATACCGGCAGGGATCCATAGGCAGCTCGGGATCAACCCGGGTCGCACCGCATTGAATACCGAAAAAAGGATTGGCGCGATTTACTTCCTTATAGGAAAAAACGTCACTGGACATTGCAACTACAGCACCGGACTGCAGGATCTCACGAAAGTCATACATCTGGCAGAACCGTTCTTCTCCCAGATAGTCTCTGGCCTTTTCTCCGAAATACCCGCCGGACCAGTGTGGCGTCCAGTTCAGAATCATCCCCAGTTCAGCCGGTCGTTTCCGGTCATCCGGATGAATCAGTTCACAGTGAGCCGCCGTAACGGAAATCCGGAAATCTTCCCCGCAGATCATTCTTGCTCTTTCCAGAGCATTGCAGGCTGTGCGGAAAGCCCGGTCGCATACCATGTGCAGGTGCAGATCCAGCCCGGCCTCATTCAGCCGCAGCATAATTTTCAGCAGCTCTTCTTCTGTAAAATGCAATGTTCCATAATTCTTACCGGCAGACTCTGTCCGGAGCGGTTCCAGCGAAGCACTGTCTCCCAACTCATTGGTTCCGTCCAGAAAGACTTTTACTGTATGGATATGTACATGTTTTGAACTGTAATCCTGCTGCCACTGTACAGCTGTTTCAACTGCTTTTCTGATAGCATCCTCCTCTGCCGAAGTCAGCAGCACAGCGCCTTCATAATACATGGGAAGAACTCCCTTCTGATCCAGTTCCCAAAACAGCCGGATATCTGCCTCACTGCCGGTGAATCCATCCATCAGGGCCGTTACGCCGCACCGGCTGAGGAACTTCAGAAAAGGCATCAGCGTTTCTTCTGTCGCCTGCATGGGCGGATACCAGCCAATCCTTTCATAAAGCGGTTCCTCCAGTCTGCTGTCGGGAACCTCCAGAACCCATCCGGTAGGATCTGAATCCGCTCTCCGTATAATTTCACCCGGACTGTCCTCCAGCATCTCCGGATCCGGCCGATCCTTTGTGATTCCTAGATATTCCAGCGCCAAGGAATTGTACCAACAGCTATGATCTGTAAAATCCTGCATTCTTGCAGGGCGATCCGGAATATAACGGTCGAGAAGTTCCTTCGTCGGACCGTTTTCATCGAACATAGTAAGGAAATAACTCTCTCCCACAAAAAAAGGAACCTCTTCCTTCGGATGCTTCCTGCAGTAAGCTGCCGCTTGTTCCAGGAGTTCATCCAGATTCTGTGTTCTTGAAAGAATCACCCTCCATTCTGTCAGCGCAATACATGTCGGATGCGTGTGTGCATCAATAAATCCCGGAAGCACAATTCTGCCTTCCAGATCAATCATTTTTGTTTCCGGTCCGGCAAATGACTCCCATATTTTCCGATCCGATCCTACATAAAGAATTGTCTCGCCGGATACAGCCATTGCATCCGCTGTTTTCACTCCGGACTGAGGATAAATTATCCCATTCCAAAAAATATAATCTGCTGTCTTCATCTGTCTGCCGCCCTCTTTAGTCTCCGGTTTTTCCTGTCTGCAGACCGGTATTTTCTGTCGTCACGCAATCTCCCCGCCTTGCTTCATAAATCTTCTTTCCCCGGAAGTAGCTCTGCCGCACCTTCACAGAGTAGATTTTCTCCGGATCCAGGTTTTCCAGATCACAGTCCAGTATAACAAGATCTGCCGATTTCCCCGGCTCGATGCTTCCTGTTTCCCTTTCCAGAAACATCTGATACGCACCGTTCAGACTGCTGCGCTGTACAGCTTCTGCCAGAGACACCCGGTCCGCCGATCCATCCCCGCCCGGTCCCAGAATGCGGTTCTTCAATCTCTCATAATCCGCTGTTCCGGGAAATACTCTGCGTGTCATGGCGCACTGTATCCCATGAAAAGGATTCGGAGAAGGTGTGACCGGAAAATCCGTGCCATAAGCCACTTTACAACCGGCATCACTGAGGGAACGATCCGGAAAAACCCGTTCCGCCCGTTCGGTTCCGAGCAGCACCTCATAACCCTCCACATCTGCATCGAAAACCATCCATCTGGGCTGCAGGGAAGCAATCAGGCCGGACCGGGCCATTTTCTTCTTATATTTTTCCCCGATACACATGACATGCGCTATGACATTCCGGTTTCTGATCCCTGTTTCCTCCTGGGCTTTCTGAAGACAGTTGATCCCCTGATGTACGGACCGGTCTCCCATCGCATGCAGGTGAATCTGGAAGCCTGCTCTCAGAAGCTTCTCAAAGCACGCAGTCAGCACATCATCTGTGAAAAAGCACTCGCCGGCATAATTCTCAGAAAGTCCTCTCTTCTGATTAAAGGAGGAATCAAAGGGTTCTTCCATCGCAAAAAAACCTTCCAGAAAAAGCTTTACTGTAGGAATCCGGAACAGATCTCCCACATCATCCTTTCCTTTTCTAAGCAATACATGCTCCACTTCCTCATCTTTATCCGGATGCTCAATATCATATACTGCCCGGACACGCATCTTCAGACGATTGTCCCTTGCCAGCTCCTGATAAGCGGCTATGGCATTATCAGACAGCTTACATTCATTAACCATCATCACTCCATATGGGAGAACACAGTTTTCCTGATAGGCAAGAATTACGTTTTTATATTCCTCCACCGAGTAATCATATCCGGGCAGGCGCTTTTTGATCAACCCGATGGCATCACTTTCATGAAACACGCCGGAAGGATAACCGCCCTCCTCTGTTTCAAAAAAACCTGCTCCGGGCTGGTGCGTTTTTTCCGACAGTCCGGCTTTACGAATCGCTGCCGTATTTGTCCAGACGGCATGCTGACAAAAAGATTCCAGAACAACCGGGCGCTCCAGAGATACGGCATCCAGATCCTTTCTGGACAATTTCCGATATATACCCTCACTGCCATTAAAATGCGCCTGATTCCATCCGATCCCGCGGATCACCGCCGCATCCGGGTGCTCTGCGGCAAAATCTGCCAGACGCTGTACAATTTCTGCAATTTCTTCTTCAGGACCTTCCCCCTCTCCTGTGCAGACATCAAACAGCTGGCAGGCCGCAAATATTCCCGCTGCCATGGAACCATGACAATGCGCATCACACAGTCCCGGCAGGATCGTACGGCCTTCGCAATCCACCATAATCGTATCTTCATCCCGGAGTTTCCATATGTCCCGGTTACTTCCTGCTGCGAGAATACGGTCTTCGCGCACTGCCACAGCCTCTGCACGAAACACCTGATTCTCTTCATTTACAGAAAAAACTTTTCCATTCCACAATATCAGATCTGCTTTCTGCATAATCACTCCTGCTTTTATATCGATATAAACTGTACCATCAGATATTCTTCAGATTAAATTTACGCTTTACATAATCCACCAGAAAATCAACAGTTCCCTCTACCCCCAGCATGGAACTGTCAATCAGCAGATCCTTCATCCGGATATCATCCGCAGAACAGTCTGCATAATGACGGTTAAAGGCTTCCCGGCTGCGATCCACTTCATCAATCACCCGTTCCGCTTCATCTGGCAGGAGTCCCAGGGCATCCACACTGTTTTTCAATCGTTCATAATAGGGCGCATAAATAAAAATGCTGGCATGATTTTTATAATTTCTTAGG
>CAYLWI010000118.1:0-4461 GCA_964387345.1 uncultured Eubacterium sp.
TCTGATTCCATGCTAACATCATCATGATGTGAAAAACAGTCAAAGGTCTTTCCCGTTTTTTTGCAAAAAATAGAATGGTTGAAATCTTTTCCTGACTTTTTGAAAAGATTTTAACCATTCTCTGATTCGGATTCACTATCTTTACTTTTTCTGTTTTTCCCTGTGCGAGTGCCTCACAGCTGCTGCAATACAGACAATGCCAAGGCCTCCGATCACAATCAGACCGGGAATGTTCTGACGCGTAAAAAGCTGCGCATAGAGGTAAGTGATCGGCGATCCTCCCTGATCCAGCGCCGCCACATAATGACTCCCGTCTATCGTACCTGCCCGCTCTCCCAGGGCAGTAACCCATGGGATCGTCTCATTGGCGATCCAAATCGTTACAGCCATGATTAAACTCCCTGAAATCAGGGTGCGGAACAGATTGCCTTTATGTATCGCCACGGAAACAGCGATAAAAAAACTGATGGTTGCCAGATCCCCGAAGGGCAGCACTCTGTTTCCCGGGATGAGCATGGCAATAACCAATGTAATTGGGATAAAAAGGAGCCCTGCCGTGACCAGCTGGGAGTCTCCCAGCAGCACGGTCGGATCCAATCCGATATAGAACTTCCCATTTTCGAAATGTCGCAACATAATCTCCTTGATACGCTCTGACAACAGAACAAGACCTTCCATGATACATTTCACGATCTGAGGCATCAATACCATGACAGCCCCCATTTCGATTCCCAACGGGAATGCCTGAGCGGGACTGTATCCCGCCAGAAGACCGATACCGGTTCCCATTACTGCGCCGATCACCACCGGCTCCGCAAATACTCCTGCCTTTTCCTGAAGCTTATCTATAGAAAAGTCGATTCTGTTAAGTACCGGTATCTTCTCGATCACCAGATCCACCAGACAGGCGACAGGCGCCATATACGCCGATGTTCCATGAGGAACCGTAAGTCCCGGGAGCTCAAAATACCTCTCGATATAAGGCGCCCACAGATCTCCAAGCTTATAGGCCGCTGCGGCATGGACCATCACACCCAGGATACCGATCCAGAAGTTTCCCGTCACAGTATAGGCAACGGCTCCTGTGAAGATCATATGCCAGATATTCCAGATATCAATATTAACGGTCCGCGTGAGCCTGCATAAAAGCATGACCACATTTACAAGCACGGCTACGGGAATGGCTGCCGCCGCAATTCCAGACGCCCACGCCATGGGGGACGCGCCCTGCCATCCGAGATCCACCACACTTAAGTTAAGCCCGAACCGTTCCGACATGGCCTGAGCCGCTGTCCCCAGCTGACTGTTCATCATTTCTACGATCAGCCCGATTCCTGCAAAACCGGCGCCGATCATCAGACTCGACCGGAGCGCCTTTCCCGGCTTTACACGCAGACAGACGCTTAAGAAGAACACTACCACCGGAAGAAGGGAAAATGCCCCCATCTCTGATACAGCATTTATCATTTTTTCAATCATTTTTTCCTGTTCCTCCCGGTCTGTCTTATCCTTTCAGGACATTCAGAATCGCTTCCTCGGTCTGTTCCGTTCCAATACCAGATATAAAGGGCATTCCGTTTACGTATGGCACTCCATAATCTCGCTTGATCCTTGTCGTTGTAACGATCAGGCTCGCTCCCGGCAGATGAGATTCGATCTCCGAAATCCGTATCTGGCAGATATCCACGTCAATCCCATGCTTTCTGCAAAGTTCCACAATTTTATTTGCTGCTATGGTAGACGTTGCTACCGCTCCGCCGCATGCCACGATCACTTTCTTCTTCACAACATTTCCTCCTTTCGCCTGATAATCTGTATAATCTCCCCCTTCTCTTCCGCATACAGAAGCTGTTCCAATACTGCTGCATCCTGTATGATGTTCAGCAAATTCTGAAGCCGTTCCACATGGCTGTGAGGATGCAGAAATGTCAGCACGAAGATCAGGCGAACCGAAATCTTCCTGTTTTCCTCGCCCATCAACCGGAAAGAAACCGGGTCTTTTAAGACTGCGAGGGCGATGCCTTCCTGTTTCACATGGCACGCGTCTGTATGAGGGATTGCCACGCCGATTCCCCGGATATCAAGTCCTGTAGGGAATTCCTTTTCCCGGTCAAGAAGCGCCTGTACGAAACTGTCTTTTGCATATCCCTCCCGGATCATGGCTTTCCCCACAATCGTCATCACAGTTTCTGCATCCACTTCCCGCAGACCGGTAAATATTAAAGATTCTTTCATTTCTTCCCAGATCATTGCCTTCTCCTATTCTGACGCGGATGTCATTTCGATACGTCTGATCACTTCATTCATCTCCTCCGGCGTCCGGCATTTCCGAAGCTCTTCCGCAAAATCTTCTTTTTTGAGCATATTGACAAGATGGAAAAAAGCTTTCAGGTGAGACTTATGATCCACCGCGCTTAAGCAGCAGACGAACTCTACAGGATCTCTCTCCTCTGCATCGAATGCAACAGGAGGATTCAGACGGATCAGATTCATCCCCAGCTTCTTAGTCCCTTGTTCCACGCCTTCATGAGGAAGGGCAAATCCTTTCGACAGCACTATATAAGGACCGTTCTCTTCGATATTTCTGATCATGGCGTCTACGTATCTCTCTTCAATATAGCCAAACTCCAGAAGCTTTTCCGCAGATTTTCTCACTGCCTGTCTCCAATCCGAACAGTTTATGTCCAACTGGATATGGGACGGCGGAAGCATCTGATACAGGCAGGGTGCGCAGACCTCCTCGTCCAGCAGCTCTGCAGATTCGTCAAAATACTCCGTCACAACTCTGGCAATCTTTTCTACCAGTTCCAATGCGTTATCCGGCACATTATCATAAATAACCGGCGAAATCCTGCCCATCAGTTCCTTTGCCGTTTTTTTCTTTTCTTTCTCCCTTGTAGGAAGATGCCTGTTCTCCCTCAGCCGGTCGATCATATTTCCTACTCTGATGTAATCCTCATCGCTCAGCAGCGGAGACACGGTGATATAGTCAAGCTCACATTCTCTGAGCGGCACTGTAGAAATCACGAAATCTGCCTGTCCGGCCTTCAGGTTCCGCGCTTCATGAGAAGAAACTATATCTATGATCTGAAAATTAAAATGCTTTTTCAGCCTTTCCTGAAGAAGGTGAGTAGTCCCGATCCCTGCATGACATGCAAGAATCACATGAAAAGCGATTTCTTTATTCTTTTTTCTTTCTATCGCGACGCATACATGCACTGTAATATATCCAAGCTCAGTGTCTGACAGCACACGACCTGCATAGTTTGAGAGAACAGAAGCTCTCTTTCTGACCGCCCGGCTGATATCCGGATTTTCCCTTTCCACCTCATCGATCACCGGGTTCTTTTCAAACTCCGTGTGAGCGGCTGAAAAGGAATCTTCCAGATGGCCGGAAAGATTATTGAAAAATTCATAGTCCCTGTTCAGGTCGGTTCCCAGTTCCTCGGATATTGCTTCAATAAATTCTCTTGCTGCCATCTGGATCCTGACGAGATTCCTGTCTGAATCCTTCTGCTTCATATAGCGGCTCATACACAGCAGTTCGCTTAAAAACTGTACTTCATCCTCCGTAATGTTAATATGACAGTACTGCCGGACATATTTCAAAATATCCTGTGCCATCGCGGATTTACTGTTCGGATTTCTTTTTCTTGCCTCAATATATTCTCCCCGGAGAAGGCGGTTCATCATAATCTCCAGATAGACTGTTATCCTCTGGAAAGAAGAATCATTCAGAAAACTCTCATGTACATGCTCCTGTTCATATAGGATTTTACCCAGGATCTCCCTCGTCTCCCCATCCACTGAAATCTGCTTTCTGACAATATCCTCACTCGCTGCTTCCGGACTGAAACTGACCAAACGCATGAGAAAAAGCCTCTTGTCGCTCTCGATGCCTTCCACCTGCAGCCCTTTATTGGGATGCGAATGTACTTCCAGACCGCCCTTTCTTATATAGGCCTTAATTTCATCTAAGCCATTAATTACTGTAGCGCGGCTGACAGCCATGTGATCCGCAATCTCAGAGAGGGTGATAAACCCGGGTGAAGTGATGAGCAGCACAGAAGCAATTTTCTTCCGCTCCTCTTTTGACAGCTTATAATCATAAAAGTCCTTCTCATCCACATAGCCCAGTACACTGGGAAAGCTGGCTTCCCTGATGATCAGTCCGCCTTTCTCAAGCCTCAGGATATCCAGTCCATGAGATTTTAGAATATCGTTAATCGCATTCAAGTCATTGCGCACTGTTCTCTGCGATACTTTAAATCTTTCTGACAGTTCTGCGATATTCATGCTCTCTTCCGTTCTGCTCAATTCACGGATCATGGACACAATTCGTTTATTCATTCGGGATACCTCCATAGCACACACATGGCAATATACATATTATAATCTAAATCTATTAAAATTTGAAGTGACAGCGATAAATAATTGCAGTATATTTATGCCTATATTGTA
>CAYLWI010000119.1:0-4212 GCA_964387345.1 uncultured Eubacterium sp.
AATGAAAGAAAATGGAGGAATCAATTATGACAGAAGCAGAAGCAAAACCATATCTTGAGAAACTGGGACTGGCTGCGTCCTGTAACGCGGTGACTGACTATGAGGGAGAGGCAAAGATGAGTCTGCGGCAGGCCCAGCAGTTCGCGGCTGAATACCTGCAGAAGATTATGTTCGCGACCAACGGAGAGGCAAAGGTAACCGCATATCTTATTACGGATCATGAAACCGGATATCTGGCGTATATTGCAGGAGAAGGTCTTGCGTTCAGCGCAGAAAATCCCCTGGAGACAATCAGAGGATATATGAAGGAATATGCAGCGGCGGAGGATTATATTTTACTTCTGGAAACAGAACATGGGGTATTCGATCTGGTTGTTTCCAATCCTCTGGAAGAGATATAAGGGGACGGGATTTTGTTGTGTTTCCCGGTGATAAAAAGAGAGGAGACTGACAGGGATGAAGTATTCAGAGAATGGAATTCAGTATCATCTTGGGATCGGGGAGGGAGATGTGGGAAAATATGTGATTCTCCCGGGGGATCCCAAAAGATGTGCGAAAATAGCGGCCCGTTTTGAGGCTGCGGAGCTGGTGGCGGACAGGAGAGAGTTTACCACCTATACCGGTTACCTGAACGGAGAGAAGGTCAGTGTGACCTCCACGGGGATCGGAGGGCCCTCAGCGGCAATTGCTCTTGAGGAACTGGTACGCTGCGGCGCGGATACTTTTATCCGGGTGGGAACCTGCGGAGGGATGCAGCCGGAGATCAGAAGCGGGGATCTGGTTATTGCGACAGGAGCCGTGCGTATGGAGGGAACCAGCAGGGAATACGCTCCCATTGAGTTCCCGGCAGTGGCAGATTTTGGAATTGTGGAAGCGCTGGAACAGGAAGCGCGGCAGAAGAGCTATCCGTATCATACCGGTATTGTGCAGTGCAAGGATTCCTTTTACGGACAACATGAACCGGAACGGATGCCGGTGAGTTATGAACTGCGCAATAAATGGGAGGCGTGGAAGCGGCTGGGCTGTCTTGCTTCCGAGATGGAGTCCGCGGCGCTTTTTGTGGCAGCGGCTTATCTTCATGTGCGGATCGGATCTGTTTTTCTGGTGGTGGCGAACCAGGAGCGGGAGAAGCTGCATCTGGATAACCCGGCGGTCTATGATACGGATGCTGCTGTAGATACAGCAGTGGGGGCTGTATGCAGACTGATATCAGGGTAAACATAAGAGTGTTCTTAAGGACTGTCTGTGTGTCCGCAGGCAGTCCTCAAAACGCTTAAGACAGTTTCACAAAAAATTAAGAAATAATATATTGACTTTTGAAGGAATAGGGACTAATATTTCCACGATAATGTAAGTAATTTGTAATAATTCGAAGTCTATGCCATAGAAAATCCGGTATATTATAACGTTCCGGCATACCGGAGGGAGGGAACTTTGCATGAGATTATCAGAAAAGTTATTTAAAAAACCGGGAAAGAAGACGGAGACGGCGGGAAAGAAAAAGCTGTTCTCTTTTTTTGACAGGTTTCATACGGCAGAGTGGGCTGAGAATCCGAAAATAAAGTTTTTAAATAAGTATTCTCTTTTGTTTCACGGGCTGCTGGCGTGTATCCTGGTGATTGCCATCGAGTGGATGTCAAGGCACTCTCTGATTTCCGCTCTGGGGTTCTGTTTTGGGACGCCGCTGACTTTCCTGTATAATGTATTTCTGATTTTTGCCAGTCTGCTGATTGTATATCTGTTTAAGCGCAGGGCAGTAGTCCGTATTATTATCACGGTATTCTGGGTCCTGCTTGGCGTAATCAACGGCTGTGTCCTGGCCAACCGGGTGACGCCTTTTAATTTTACGGATCTGAAGCTGGTGGGGGATCTGCTGGATATGAAGAACAGCAAGTATCTCAGTCTGGCGGCGGAGGTTGTTGCGATTGTGGCAATCGCGGCGATTATATTCTTTGTGATCCTGATGATTATCAAAGGGCCGAAGTTTTCCGGAAAGGTTCACAGGCTCCGGAACGGAGTATGTCTGGTGGCCTGCGTGTTCAGCATACCTTTTATCACAAAGGCGGCCATTCACTCGGATATTCTGTCCGGGTATTTTGGAAATCTGGCCCAGGGCTATGAGGAATACGGCTTTGTGTACAGTTTTGCTTCCAGTGTGGTGGATATCGGTATGCAGGAGCCGGAAGATTATTCAGAGGAGACGATTGACGGGATTAACGCGTCGGTAGATGTGGGAGAGACGACTGCTGATACAGAGGATCTTCCCAATATCATTTTCGTACAGCTTGAGACTTTTATTGATCCCTATGAGCTGAATTTCCTGGAGTATTCGGAGGATCCGATTCCCAACTTCCACAGTCTGATGGAGAATTATGGCTCCGGATATCTGACTGTTCCGGTGGTTGGAGCGGGAACGGCCAACACGGAGTTTGAGGTTCTGACCGGCATGGGGATCCAGTATTTTGGTCTGGGAGAGTATCCTTATAAGACGATCCTGAAAGAGACTTCCTGCGAGAGCGCGGCCAGCGATCTGAAACAGCTCGGCTACAGCACGCACGCGCTGCACAATAACGGCGGTAATTTTTACAGCCGGGCGGAAGTCTTTTCACAAATGGGATTTGATACGTTCACCAGCAAGGAGCTGATGAATATTACAGAATATAACGAGATCGGGTCCTGGCCCACCGACGATATTCTGCTGGAGGAGACCACGAAGATTCTGGACTCCACGGAGGATCAGCCTGATTTTCTTTATACCATTACGGTTCAGAGCCATGGAAGCTATCCCACCTATCAGGTCTTTGAGGATCCCGCCATTGAAGTCACCGGCGGGGAGACGGAGGAAGAGAATTATCAGTGGGAATATTATATTAATGAACTGCATGAAGTGGATCAGTTTATCGGAGATCTGATCGATGAACTGAGCGCGAGAGATGAAAAAACGATTCTGGTGCTTTATGGCGATCACCTTCCTACCATGGGGCTGGAAGACAGTGACATGAATAATGGAAGTATTTTCCAGACAACCTACGTTACCTGGAACAATTTCGGTCTGGAGATGGAGGACAGGGATCTGACTTCCTATCAGCTGATGGCTTACATAATGGATCAGCTGGGAATTCATGAGGGGACGATTTTTACATATCATCAGTCAGCCATGGCGGATGGCACGGCAGATTCTGAGACTTATCTGTCCGGTCTGGAGCTGCTGCAGTATGATCTGCTTTATGGTGAGCGGTATTCCTACGATGGCGAAGACAGGTATCCTGCTTCTGATCTGGTAATGGGAACGGAGGATGTGGTTATCCAGTCTGTGAGTCTCAGTGAAGATCAGGCAGAACTGGTGATTGAGGGAGAGAATTTTACTCCCTGGAGTGAAGTCTATGTCAATGGGACTGAAATAGATACAGAGTATATTTCGGGAACAGAACTGAGTGTGGCAGCGGGCGATGTGCCGGACGGAGCTGTAGTGACTGTCTGCCAGGTGGGATCCAGCGACACGATTTTCCGCAGTTCTGACCCGGTGACCCTCCAGATATATGAAGACACGGTGGAGATCCTTCCTGCGGAAGAGTCTGCCGGAGATGATTCTGATGAGGCGGATGTATCCCGGATACAGGAAATAGAAAATCCGTTGGAATAGATGAAATACGCAATATGAAAGAAAACGCCGCGGTATGGGTCTGACGGGACCTGTACCGCGGCTTTCTGAATGTTTCGCTTAAAACCTTTCCGGATGATTTTATTTTTCAACAGCAATAACTTCAATTTCCACCAGTCCGTCCTTGGGAAGTCTGGCAACCTCCACACAGGAGCGGGCCGGAAGCTCTTCTGTAAAATATTCTGCGTAGATTGCGTTCACTGTCCCGAAGTCATTGATATCATTGAGAAAAATTCCCGTTTTTACTACATGCCGGAGATCGGAGCCGCAGCCCTCCAGAATGGTCTTTAAATTGTCCAGACTCTGGCGGGTCTGGGCCTCCACTCCCTCCGCCAGGACGCCTGTGGCGGGATCCAGACCAAGCTGGCCGGATACGTAGATAAATCCGTTGGCCTTTACGGCGTGGGAGTAGGGCCCCACTGCCGCGGGCGCGCCGGTAACATTCAGGGATTCTTTTTTCATAATCGTGTTCCTCCTGGTTATTGTGTTATGATTTATATAAAAAGTATAGCTGAAAGAAAAATAATTGCAATATATAAACGGAAAACGGT
>CAYLWI010000120.1:0-2004 GCA_964387345.1 uncultured Eubacterium sp.
AAGAGGAGCAAAGGGCGGAAGATCAATATTTCGTTTAAGGGTGAATTGCGTGAATCTCAAATTTCTGCTGTGGAAACTATGCTTAAGAATGAAAACGGCATACTGCACGCCGCAACAGCGTTTGGCAAGACGGTAGTCTGCTGCAATATGATCGCAAGAAGAGGTCTGAGTACATTGATACTTGTAGACAGGACGGATCTGATGAATCAGTGGCTTAAGCGCCTGGATGAATTCCTTGATATTGATGAGAAACTGCCGGAATATCAGACAAAAACCGGCCGTACAAGAAAAAGGAAATCTTTGATTGGAAATCTCCAGGGAGCGCATGATACACTGACTGGAATAGTGGACGTGGCCATGATACGTTCTTTGAAGAAAAAGGACGGATTTCATCCGATGCTGAAAAAATATTCGCAGGTATACTTTGACGAATGCCATCACGCGGCTTCAGATAGTGCGATAGAGGTGCTTCAGGAGATTAATGCAAAGTATGTATATGGTGTAACTGCGACACCAAAACGTGGCGATGGTAAGGAAAAGATAAACGAGTTTCTGCTTGGCCCTGTCAGGTATAGATTTACTGCGAAGGACAGAGCCGGGGAACAGAATATTGATCATCTGGTATATCCCCGGTTTACAAGGACAGTAAAGCCACATCATTTGTCAAAAACACCATACGGTAATGAAGCCTATGACCTTATAAGGAATAATGATGTCCGTGACGGACAGATCATCAGGGATGTGGCAGACTGTGTCCAGGCCGGAAGAACTCCGGTTGTGCTGACGAAATATGTTGATCATGCAAAGAAGCTTTCTGAGAGACTTAAGACATATGCCGACAGAGTGATTTTGCTGACAGGGGCGGATGGAGCCAAAGCGCGCAGGGCACAGGTGGAAGAACTGAATAAAGTTGATGATTCGGACAGTCTCATTCTTGTGGGAACCGGATCTTTGCTTGGTGAGGGATTTGATTTCCCAAGACTCGATACTCTGTTTATGGCAACGCCTGTCTCAGGCGAAAATGTTGTGGAACAATATGTAGGGCGGCTTAACAGGGATTATGATGGTAAAGAGAATGTCATTGTATATGATTACGTGGACAGCCATATTCCAAAGTTTGATAAAATGTATGCTGCAAGGCTGAAGGCATATAAAAAGATCGGATACGAACTCTGCGTTAATATGGATGGCGGGAAGCAGAAGGCAAATGCGATATACGATATAGAAAATTATGCGGAAACTTACTGGAAGGATCTTGAAGAAGCCAAATCAGAGGTTATTGTGTCCAGCCCGAGGCTGAACAATCAAAAGGTAAACCGGATTATCGACCTGCTTGGCAAACGGCGGGAGCTGGGAGTCAGGGTGACAATTATTACGTGGCATCCGGATGCGTATAAATACGGCAGAGATGACGTCCGGATGGAACTTATGGAAAGACTTCGTAAGGCAGGTTTTGAAATCAGGCTTGTGGAGGAATCCTGTGAGCATTATGCCGTAATCGATAATGAAATTGTCTGGTATGGAAGTGTGAACCTGCTGTCAAAGGAAGATGCAGAGGACAATCTGATGCGGGTCTGCAGTAAGGATATTGCGGCAGAACTTCTTGAAATAACATTTGGTTCTGAGACAGGTATGCAGGAATGGTGAGTATGGATTTGCCGGCTAGAAAACTGTCGTAGTTGAAAAGCCATGGACAAACCGCCGTGTCGCTGCAATAAAAATAGTGAAAAAAGTGAGAAAGTCTTTAGTTTCAGTGGGCAGCGCTGAGACTGAAGTGATGGAGGTAAGCGGCTGATGAGAATCACAGAAAGCTGTGCGGAGTGTCTGTATAATAAGCAGCAGTATTTAAGCAGTGATGAAACATATTTATCAGAAATAAGAAGAATTATTGATAACCGTGGAGAGGATGATACCTCTCCCTACCTGGTTTATCTGTTCCGCAAAGTCTACGAAAAGCATTTTGGACAGCGATCATCTTATAGAGATATAAAGAAAAAGTACAAT
>CAYLWI010000120.1:2104-4186 GCA_964387345.1 uncultured Eubacterium sp.
TCTTGAGGAAGCGGAGGAAACCCAGATAGCCAGCTTTTTGCCTGTACAAATATCGGCTGATTTTGTATAAAAATAGCCGATATTTATCTTGCGGTCTTTGTAATAAACGGATAAAATAGAATAACAATAAAAAACAGCCAAAGGGGATGGCAGCATGAATTATATTCCAGGAAATCTCGAGGGGATTGTAAAGCAGGTAACGGAAAAATATCTGGTAGTGCTGGTGACAGGGCCCCGGCAGGTGGGAAAGACTACCATGCTGCAGAAACTGATGGACGGCGTACAGGAATCGCTGGCGGGACGGGCGGCAGTTCTGGCGATGACATCGCTGGCACAGGCTGAAATCTGCGGTTCTTCCATGACGCCTTTTGAATAGGATCTGAATATTCTGAAGGAAAGGGAGCAGACCCGCATTTCTGCGGATGTCAATGAGATTTTCCGGAGCATTTACACAGGATCTATGCCTGCTATTGTCAGCGGCCGGAATTCAAACAGTCAGATTTTTTACAGCAGTTATATTTCAACATATATAGAACGTGAGGTAAAAGAGCTTTCAGATGCAATTGATTCCTTGAAATTTTATCGTTTTATCACTGCGGTAGCAGCCCGGTGTTCCCAGATGCTGAATGTGTCTGAGATTGCCTGGGATGCGGACATCAATCAGAAACAGGCGAAGGACTGGCTGCAGATTCTGGAAAAACTTATCTGCATCCCTATTCTAATAACCTGCTGAAAAGACTGGTGAAGATGTATTTTTATGACACGGGTCTTGTCTGCTATCTGACCAGATGGAGCAGGGGCGATTGACAGGGATAATTATATTGTTCCCGTCTGGACAATATAATGTGCGGCAGCCATAAGGGAGAGATATATGAAGATTCAGGAATTGAGACAAATGATCAGTAAAGCAGATAGAAGTCTGGTAGAGAAGGCTTTTGCTGAAACCTATAAGAAACTGAAAAAAGCACAGAAGGAAGAAGCGGATGATCTGATCCGGAGCATTTTCTCCGGGGAAGAGAATGATGTGAAAGCGGAAAAGAAGGAAATAAGTTTTGAAGAACTGGAGAGACAGATTCTGACATTTCTTGAGAATGCGCAGGCAGGATATTATTATGCGCCGAACCGGATCATACCAAAGCACCAGCGTCCAAAGTGGCGTTTCCTCGTAAAAGGATATATCAAAGAACTGGAAAAAATACAGGTGGACAGTGTATATTATGATCGGGCTGTCAGACTGCTTCGGGATTTATATAAACTGATCTGTACAGCCTGTAACTATTATCTGTTTTCCACGGAAGACCCTTTCCGGTCCATTGGATGGGACCAACAGGAACTGTATTGCCTTGTGGCAGCAAAAACATTTGGCGCAGGCTACTCAAAAGAAAATATTGCAGAGATGGTAAAAGCAGCCTGTACCGGCGGAATAAGCAGGGTATCGCTTTACGAGGAGCAGGAGTTTGCGCTGCTGACGCAGCTGAAAACGACAGATGTAAAGTATCTGGCCATAGAAGCGGCAAAGGATTTTGTAAAAGACAGGGAAGAGACGCTTCCGAGTCTGAAAAATCATGATTCAAAGCTATACTATCTGGAAGAGGAAATCAATAATTTGTGCGATCTGATTCTGATGCTTTCGATTTCCCTGGAAGAAACAGAAAGAGGAGTAAAGTATTATTTTAAAAGCAGTAAGGAAGTCCGAAAGGAAATTATTTTATATCGGGCGTTACAGATTGCTGAACTGATGGACGAAGACTCGGTATGGATAGAAATTTATAAGTATGGATTAACGAAGAAGATAAAGCCTCGGGAAGAACTGGTTGAAAAATACCAGAAGAAGATGGAGAAAATATAACTTTGGAATATTTGAAAATGAATAATGAAGCAGTGAACCTGGGGATGCGGGAATTCCGGAAAGGTCTGGAACCGGAATCTGACAGATGGGGGATTGACACCCGCCACTGATACTGATTTGTTGCTCACCGTCTATAGAGGCGGGAGTTATCTCCCCGCCTGATATACCTTCCTTTCCGGCAGGCGCAGGGACTGTATCCATATAAGTATCATAACACAGCAGGCCGCAGATTG
>CAYLWI010000121.1:0-4172 GCA_964387345.1 uncultured Eubacterium sp.
GCTTCACCACCTCGCCCGCGTCGCTCGAGTCCTCTGTCGTCTCGCAGCTCACGGGCGCCGAGGTCGGCACCTACGTCTCCACCATGCAGGTGTTCACGATCGTCTTCGTGGCCATCGGTGTTGCTGTTGCCATCTACGGTGCCATAAAGAACAGGGGCGTGTTTACGGGTGCTATAGACGAGAGGTTCGAGAGCATGAGCACCGCGCAGCTCGTCAAGATGACCATTCCCGCTGCGTTCCTGCTCTTCTCGGTCATTGTGGGACCGCAGATCAACAACCTCGTGGGGATATCCGTGCTCGGCGCCTTCGTCTACACGATCGTGACAATCGCGCTCGTGTTCCTCTGCACCGATCTCGACCTCAAGCAGTCCTGTGATGCGCTCATCAAGGGATCCGAGTACATCCTGACGCGCCTCTTCGGGATCGGGATCTTCCTGTGCTTCATCAACCTCATCTCGGCTACCGGTGCCTTTACCGTCATCGTGAACTTTGCCTCCGGTGCTCCGGCGTTCCTACTTGTTCCCGCGATGGTCATCGCGGGCATCGCGATCGGGTTTCCTGCTGGCGCCTATGTCGGCTCGATTCTCGGTCTCATCCTTCCGATTGCTATCGGGCTTGACTTCTCGCTGCTCGAGATTGGTCTCGTAACAATCGGCGTCGCCTTCGGTTCGCAGGTCTCCTATGTCAATATCACCATGCAAGCGTTGTCCTCCGGCTTCCAGATTCCGATTGACCAGGTCGTCAAGGGCAACCTCAAGTGGGTCGGCGCCGCAGCCGCCGTGCTCGTCGTCCTGTCCGCAGTCCTCTAGCCCTGCCCCGATATAAGAGAAGGGGACATCATGGACCTCATTATCAAGAACGTCTTAACTCCCGATCACGATGGACTTGTTGACGTTGGTATTGAGGGCGACCGCATCACCGCTGTGGCCCTTGGCATCGAATCCGAGGCGGGACGGATAATCGATGCACAGGGAAGGGTTCTTCTTCCCGGTCTCGTGGAGAGTCACATCCACCTGGACAAGGCCTACGTCATGGACCGTATGCCCAACCGAAGCGGCACTCTACAGGAGGCCATTGCTGTCACGGGCAAGCTCAAGCCCACCTTCACCAAGGAAGACATTGTTGAGCGTTCACAGCGCGTGCTGCGCGCGATGATCACGCACGGCACCACCTACATCCGCACGCATGCCGAGTTCGACCCGTCCCAAGGCTTTACGGGTTTCGACACGGTCCTTGAGCTTCGCGAGAAGTACCGTGATCTCGTTGACATGCAGGTCGTCGCCTTCCCACAGGAGGGGATCCTCAAGTGTCCCGGCGTCGACAAGATGATGTACCAGGCCATGGAGGCGGGCGCGGATGTCGTGGGGGCCTGCCCCTACAACGATACCTCCGCGACTGAGCACATCGACTTCTGCTTCGAGCTCGCCAAGAAGTACGACAAGCCGATTGACTTCCACCAGGACTTCAAGGACGATGCGGACAACCTCACAATCGAGTACATCTGCGACCGGACTATCGCCGAGGGGATGCAGGGAATGGTCTCGGTCGGTCACCTTACGGCCATCGCGGCGCTGCCGCCGGACGAGCTCGCACCCATCGTCAAGAAGCTTGCCGACGCACAGGTGAGTGTCATGTGTCTACCCGCCACCGACCTGCATCTCGGTGCTCGCAACGACGTTTACAACGTGCGTCGCTGCGTGACTCCCGTGCGTAGGCTGCGTGATGGCGGCGTGAACGTGTGCCTTGCGACCAATAACATTTGCAACGCGTTCACGCCCTACGGCACCGGTGACCTCTTCCAGATCGCGGCGCTCGCCATTCCCGTATGCCACCTCGGTGGCGCGGACGACCTTCCCACGGTTCTGCCGATGTTCACGACCAACGGTGCGCGTGCGCTGGGAATCGAGAACTACGGCATCTCTGTTGGCGGGCGGGCCGACCTAGTCCTGCTCGACTCAACATCGGTGGCTACCTGCGTGATCGAACTGCCAGAACGTCTCTGTGTGGTCAAGAACGGCAAGGTGATCGTTGAGACCACCAAGGAGGTACGCACTACGTTCTAGCGTTATTCCGACCCCCTTCCGGCGTGCTCGCGACGGCGGGCGCGCCGGACGCCGCATCGTCGGCCCGAGAGAGATGGAGGCGCGGAGGTGAGAGATGGCAGCGGGCGAGCCGCCAGGAAGAACCGGCGCATGGTCGTCGCGTTGGGAGGTAACGCCCTCGGTGACACCCCATCAGAACAGGCTGCCCGCGTGCGGTCCTGTGCGGCGGCCATCCTCAGCCTGATTGATGAGCGGACCGAGATTATCGTCACACATGGCAATGGGCCGCAGGTCGGGATGATTCAGAAGGCGTTCGCCATCTCCTCGGCAGAAGAGGCGCGCGTGCCCGCCATGGACCTGCCGGAGTGTGGAGCCATGAGCCAGGGATACATCGGCTATCACCTGCAACAGGGACTTGGCGCGGAGATGCACCGGACCGGGCGGCCTTGGCACGTGGCCACGGTTATCACGCAGATCGAGGTGGATGCCGACGACCCTTCCTTCTCGAGTCCGTCCAAACCAATCGGGGCGTTCCTCACACGTGAGCAGGCCCACGAGCAGGTGGCGCAGGATCCCACATTCTCCTTTGTTGAGGACTCAGGTCGCGGCTACCGGCGCGTGGTGGCCTCACCCCGGCCACGCCGCATCGTGGAGAGCGAGTCGATCCTGAACCTGCTCGACAACGACTTCGTGGTCGTGGCGTGCGGGGGCGGCGGGATACCAGTGGTGCGCGATGCGGAGGGAACTCTGCGCGGTGTCCCGGCCGTCATTGACAAGGACATGGCGGCGGCTCTGCTCGGCGATGACTGCGATGCGGACGTGCTCATGCTGCTCACTGCCGTCGAGCGTGTCGCGCTGGATTTTGGGACGCCGCGTCAGCGTTTCCTCTCCGAGATGAGCGTGTGCGACGCGCGACGCTACGCCGATGCCGGGCAGTTTGGGAAGGGCTCGATGGAGCCCAAGGTCAGGGCGGCGATTCGCTTCTGTGAAGGACGTGCGGACCGCGTTGCAATCATCGGGGCGCTCGAGCGGGCGGAGGAGGTTGCCGCTGGGGTGTCGGGCACAAGGATCTGCTGATAGCGCCACCGCGTCGTGACGGGTGATGGGAGGTTTCATGCGTGCGGTCATCTCGCTGGGAGGACTTGCCCTAGGAGACGGGCTCGACCGGCAGCTCTCGCGCATCAGGGAGATCGCACCATTCCTCGTTGCCGCAATTGGCGATGGTATGGAGGTCATCATCACACACGGCAACGGTTACCAGATTCACATGATGCAGCGGGCCTTTGCCGTTGCCTCTGCTGTCGACGAAACGGTTCCTGTCATCGACCTGCCGGAATGCGGCGCCATGACGCAGGGTTACATCGGCTATCACCTGCAGCAGGCGCTGCACTCTGAGTTTGCGCATGTGGGAAGTCATCGGTGCGTTGCCACGGTCGTCACGCAGATTGAGGTCGAGCCGGATGATCCGTCCTTGGCACGGCCGGCCAAGCTCATCGGTCCACACCTGACCGAGGAGCAGGTGTGCGCTCTCTCCTTGGGCAGCGAGGGCTTCACCTTTGAGAACGACGGTCGCGGCTACCGGCGCGTGGTGGCCTCACCCCGGCCACGCCGCATCGTGGAGAGCGAGTCGATCCTGAACCTGCTCGACAACGACTTCGTGGTCGTGGCGTGCGGGGGCGGTGGGATACCAGTGGTGCGCGACACCGATGACATGGGCTGCTACAGGGGCGTGCCTGCCGTCATAGAGAAGGATGCGGCCGCTGCGCTGCTCGCCGAGAACTGCAACGCAGACCTACTCGTCTTTCTCACGGATGTGGACGCCGTGTACGTGGGGTTTGGGAGCGAGCGCCCTCGTGCTCTCGGCGATGTACTCGTTCCAGAGATTCACGCGCTCGCCGACGAGGGCGTGTTCGGAAGGGGGACGATGGAGCCCAAGGTACGTGCCGCCCTACGCTTCTGCGAACTGAGGCCCAATCGCGCCTGTCACATCGGCTCGCTCGACGATGCCCCTCGCGTGGTGCGAGGGGAGACGGGGACACGCATCCACTACTAGGCCAACGCCTTCGCGGCACCCTCCTAGTAGTGCCGGCCGTAGCGCCCGCCCGAGATCCCGCGTCCGCGACTTCTCGA
>CAYLWI010000122.1:0-1342 GCA_964387345.1 uncultured Eubacterium sp.
CCCAGCTTTGCAACCAGATCCGCGTCTGCATTCAGTCCATTGATACAGCCCCAGATCAGGCAGCTGCCGATTCCGATATCAGTTGCTGCCAGAGACATATTCTCAATTACAACAGCAGCGTTGGAATAAGGAACGTTAGCGGCGGCAGGATCTGCAATAACAGTTGAGACCAGTACCAGGCAGGGAGCGCCATAGAGAGGAGTCAGACTTTCATCACCAAAAAATGCAGCGCCTGCACGGTCAATGGCATGGAGCAGTTCTTTGTCGCGGATAACGGTCAGATGCATGGCATCGTAGTTGCCTCTGCCGATGGGGGCGGCCTGTCCGGCTTTCAGAATAGTCTGAAGCGCCTCGTCAGATAATGCGCCCGTATAACTTCTTACAGATTTGCGGGTATTCATTGCTTTTAATGTTTCCATAAATTAAATCCTCCTTATATGACTTTTTTTAATTATACTATGAGGAGAGAAGTTAGCAAGAGTGAGCAGGGCAGATTTTATACTTTTTTCATGATTTTTCCCTGTGTTTCAGAAAAAATATAGCCACAGGATGAATGTTGTAGTACAATATATACATGTAGTATATAAAATGATGACGAAGGAGGATTTTATGGGAAAAAAGAAATTATCAGTATCGGCCTTGGTGATTTCGGCGGCAATGTTTGTGGGACTGGCGGGATTTATGGCTTCGACAACAGATGACGCATATGCTGCAGCGTCTTACAGCGTAAGCAGGGCAGCCGACGGGAACTGGTACTATTATCAGAATGGCGTCGTCCAGGAAATTGATACTGTGGCGCAGAACAGTAATGGCTGGTGGGTGATCCGGGATGGCAAAGTGGATTTCAGCTATACCGGATTTGCGCAGAACAGTAATGGCTGGTGGTACTGCGAGGGCGGCAAAGTACAGTTTGACTGTAATGATGTCATCAAAGGAACAGTGAATGGGGAAGAAGGCTGGTGGCATGTCGTCGGGGGAAAGGTAACCTTCGACAATACCGTGGCGCAGAACAGCAACGGCTGGTGGCATATCCAGAATGGAAAGGTGAATTTTGATTCCAACACCGTGGCGCAGAACAGTAACGGCTGGTGGGTAATCCGCGACGGGAAGGTGGATTTCAGCTATACCGGATTCGCGCAGAACAGTAATGGCTGGTGGTACTGTCAGGGAGGCAAAGTACAGTTCAGCAGAAACGACGTCATCAGGGGAACGGTAGATGGAGAAACTGCCTGGTGGTATGTTGTCGGAGGAAAGGTAACCTACGGCAATACCGTGGCAAAGAACAGTAACGGCTGGTGGCATATCCAGAATGGAAAGGTGAATTTTGATTCCAACACCGTGG
>CAYLWI010000122.1:1442-4160 GCA_964387345.1 uncultured Eubacterium sp.
AACGGCTGGTGGCATATCCAGAATGGAAAGGTGAATTTTGATTCCAACACCGTGGCGCAGAACAGTAACGGCTGGTGGGTAATCCGCGACGGGAAGGTGGATTTCAGCTATACCGGATTCGCGCAGAACAGTAATGGCTGGTGGTACTGTCAGGGAGGCAAAGTACAGTTCAGCAGAAACGACGTCATCAGGGGAACGGTAGATGGAGAAACTGCCTGGTGGCATGTTGTCGGGGGGAAGGTAACCTTTGACAATACTGTGGCGCAGAACAGCAACGGCTGGTGGCATATCCAGAATGGGAAGGTGAATTTTAATTCCAATACCGTAGCGCAGAACAACAATGGCTGGTGGTATATTAAAAATGGAAAAGTAGATTTCTCTTTTACAGGTTTTGCGTCCAATCAGAATGGTCTCTGGTATATTGAAAACGGTAAAGTGAATTTTAGTGCTAATGGATTTGTTACGGCGTCGGATGGCATGGTCTATGAGGTGACAAACGGATCTGCCGTTGAGTTTGGGGAGAAAGTGGTAGAACTGGTGAACCAGCAGCGTGCAGCCAACGGACTGGATCCGCTGACTTCCGATGCAGACCTGAAGGAAGCGGCTTTCCAGCGTTCCAAAGAGCTTACCCAGTCATTTTCACATACCAGACCTGATGGAAGCGGCTGTTTTACCATTCTGGATGAACTTGGAATTTCTTATGGCAGCGCAGGCGAGAACATTGCAATGGGAAGCAGTTCATTTTTCGGCCCCGAAATGGTGATGGAGAGCTGGATGAACAGCTCCGGTCACCGTGGAAATATCCTTGGAGCGGGATATACCAGAATTGGCGTGGGATGCTATTATAGTAATGGAAATTATTACTGGACACAGATTTTTTCCAGCTGATAAAAGAGCAGATTCATTCAGGAAGAGGGCTTCTGGTTCCCGGAGGCTCTCTTTCCTGTGATGTGCAGACCGGAGGTCTGGTTTTCCGGGAGATTCTTATCTGGCACAGGCGGGTGATAAAACAATTTTTGGGAAATGACGGATTGATGGGAAAACCCTCTTGTAAATACGGATGAGTATCATATATAATAGAATCCAGATTCTGAATGTGATTCTGCAAAGGAGGAAACGTCCAATGAACCGGGAAATGGTAATTGTGGTGGATTTCGGAGGCCAGTATAACCAGCTGGTGGCGCGCCGGGTCCGCGAATGTAACGTATATTGTGAAATCTATTCTTATAAAACAGATATCGAAAAAATAAAAGAGATGAATCCAAAGGGCATTATTCTGACAGGAGGCCCCAACAGCTGCTACGAAGAGGATTCCCCTGCCTATACAAAAGAACTGTTTGAACTGGGGATTCCCGTACTGGGGCTTTGCTACGGCGCCCAGCTGATGCAGCATATTCTGGGCGGGAAGGTAGAAAAAGCGCCGGTGCGCGAATATGGGAAGACGCGGGTGTACGTGGATCCGGATTCTCCTTTGTTTGCAGAAGTGGGAGCTCCCATAACTGGAGCCGTTCCCGGAGTAACCTGCAAAGACCACGAGACAGATACCAGAGAGACAATCTGCTGGATGAGCCATTTTGATTATATTTCCCAGGCGGCTCCCGGATTTTCCATTACTGCCCACACGGCAGACTGCCCGGTGGCGGCGGCGGAAGATAATGAGAAGCGGCTGTACGCCATCCAGTTCCACCCGGAGGTGCTTCATACCCAGGAAGGAACGAAGATGCTGTATAATTTTGTCCGCGGCGTCTGCGGCTGTTCCGGCGACTGGAGAATGGATTCCTTTGTGGAAAGCTCGATCAAAGCGATCCGTGAAAAAGTGGGCGGCGGAAAAGTGCTCCTGGCTTTATCCGGCGGCGTGGATTCCTCTGTGGCAGCCGGTTTATTATCCCGCGCAATCGGCAAACAGCTGACCTGTGTTTTTGTGGATCACGGTCTTCTGCGCAAAAATGAAGGAGACGAAGTGGAGGCTGTTTTCGGCCCGGACGGAATTTTTGATCTGAATTTTATCCGGGTCAACGCCCAGGAAAGATATTACGGCAAACTGGCAGGCGTGACAGAGCCGGAGCAGAAACGGAAGATTATAGGAGAAGAATTTATCCGTGTTTTTGAGGAAGAGGCGAAGAAAATCGGCGCTGTGGACTTCCTGGCCCAGGGAACAATCTATCCGGATGTGGTGGAGAGCGGCCTTGGCGGAGAATCCGCTGTCATCAAGTCCCACCATAACGTAGGCGGACTTCCGGATTATGTAGACTTTAAAGAGATTATTGAGCCTCTGCGGGATCTGTTCAAGGATGAGGTCCGCAAAGCCGGGCTTCAGCTCGGAATTCCGGAGGAACTTGTATTCCGTCAGCCATTCCCGGGACCGGGACTTGGTATCCGTATCATCGGTGAAGTGACTGCGGAAAAGGTGCGCATTGTCCAGGATGCCGACGCGATATACCGGGAGGAAATCGCAAACGCCGGACTTGACCGGGAAATCAACCAGTATTTTGCGGCGCTTACCAATATGCGCTCTGTAGGCGTTATGGGTGACGAGAGAACCTATGATTACGCCGTGGCGCTTCGGGCGGTGAAGACCATTGACTTTATGACGGCCGAGTCAGCGGAAATTCCTTATGAGGTGCTGAACCGGGTTATGAACAGGATTATTAATGAGGTGAAGGGCGTGAACCGGGTGTTCTATGACCTGACCAGTAAGCCGCCTGGGACGATAGAGTT
>CAYLWI010000123.1:0-3780 GCA_964387345.1 uncultured Eubacterium sp.
TGTCACGCTGTCACTTTTTTCTTGCAATTGCAAAATCCTTGTGTTATAATTCAAAAATGACTGTAAATGGCGGGAGTATGCCCTTTTTGCTGTAAGAAGGATGTGCCCACGCTTTTAGACATAAATAGAAGGAGGAAACAGTGAAATGAGTGTACAGGTCGAGAACTTGGAAGAGAAGAATACAGTGAAGCTTACCGTTGAAGTGTCCGCGGAGGAGCTGGAGAAAGCGCTTCAGGAAGCATATAATAAACAGAAGAAAGATATCAGCATACCGGGGTTCCGTAAGGGCAAAGTGCCAAGAATGATGATTGAGAAGATGTTTGGTCCGGATGTGTTCTATGAAGATGCAGTCAACAGCCTGCTTCCTCAGGCATACAGTGACGCCGCGAAGGAAAGCGGACAGGATATTGTGTCCAGACCGGTGATTGATGTCGTTCAGATTGAAAAGGGCAAGCCTTTTATTTTTACCGCGGAGGTTGCCATTAAGCCGGAGGTTACTCTTGGCAAGTACATGGGCGTGACTGTAACGAAGGCTGACACTACGGTGACAGATGAGGAGATTGACAAGGCAGTTGATCAGGAGAGAGAGAACAATGCCAGAATCGTGGCAGTAGAAGGACGCGCCATTGAGAGCGGCGACACTGCAGTGATTGATTACGAGGGTTTTGTGGACGGCGTTGCCTTTGATGGAGGTAAGGCTGAGAATCACTCTCTGGTGATCGGTTCCGGTTCCTTTATTCCTGGTTTTGAGGATCAGCTCATTGGTAAAAATGCCGGTGAAGATGTGGAGATCAACGTTACTTTCCCCGAGGAGTACCATTCCGAAGATCTGGCCGGAAAGGATGCGGTATTCAAAGTTAAGATCCATGAGATCAAGACAAAGGAGATTCCGGAGCTGGATGATGAGTTCGCGCAGGATGTTTCCGAATTTGATACAGTTGCCGAGTACAGGGACAGCGTAAAGAAGAAACTGGAAGAGCGAAAAGAGGCTGAGGTGAAGAATGCGCAGCAGCAGGAAGCCCTGGATAAAATTATCGAGAAGTCCCAGATGGATATTCCGGCTGCCATGATTGATACCCAGTGCGAGAACATGATCAACAATTTCGCACAGCAGATGGCACAGCAGGGGCTGTCCATGGATCAGTATATGCAGTTCTCCGGCACAACTATGGATCAGCTGAAGGAGCAGGTTCGTCCGGAAGCAGAGGGCCGTATTAAACAGGAGCTTGTCCTCGAGGCAATCGCGAAGGCTGAGAATATTGAGATTACAGATGAGGATGTGGATGCTGAGATCGAGAAGATGGCTGCAATGTACCAGATGGAGGCAGAGCAGTTAAAGGACTACATGGGTGAGGAAGAGAAAGAGAACATGAAGCTGGATCTTGCTTCCAGGAAGGCAATGGAACTCATTGCCGAGAACATGAAGCCCCGTGCAAAGGCAAAGAGCAAAAAAGAGAAAGAGGAGGAAGCTGCGGCAGAGGCTGAAAGTACAGAGGAAGCTGCAGAGTAATGATACAGGTTACAGAAAAATCATTCTGGATTGTCTGACGCAGATGCAGGAAATACCGTCCGGAATACAGAGTGAAGAAAAAGCAGATCGAGCCGGCCTGGCCGGTCTGCTTTATTGTTAAAAGAAGGAGGAACGTTTTATGAGCTTAGTACCTTACGTTGTGGAACAGACCAGCAGAGGCGAACGCAGTTATGATATTTATTCCAGACTGTTAAAGGACAGGATCATTTTTCTTGGCGAGGAAGTCAATGAGACGACAGCCAGTCTGACTGTGGCCCAGCTTTTATTTTTAGAGTCAGAGGATCCGGGAAAGGATATCCAGCTGTATATCAATTCTCCAGGCGGCGTGGTATCCAGCGGTCTGGCTATTTATGATACTATGCAGTATATCAAGTGTGATGTTTCTACAATCTGTATCGGCATGGCGGCCAGCATGGGCGCGTTTTTGCTGGCAGGCGGCGCGAAAGGCAAGCGTTTTGCGCTTCCAAATGCGGAGATTATGATTCATCAGCCTTCCGGCGGCGCGAAAGGACAGGCGACAGATATCCAGATTGTAGCTGAGAATATTTTAAAGACCAAAGAACGGCTGAACCGTATTCTGGCAGAAAATACAGGCAAACCTATTGAAGTGATTGCGGCAGATACCGAGCGCGATAATTTCATGTCTGCCCAGGAGGCAATGGAGTATGGTCTGATTGATGCCGTAATTACAGGCAGACAGTAAGTTTTAGTGGATTTTGGAGGAAATATGGCAGGAAGAATCAATCAGGATGATAAGATTCGCTGCTCTTTCTGCGGCAAGTCCCAGGAGCAGGTGAATAAGTTGATTGCCGGACCGAACGGAGCCTATATCTGCGATGAGTGCATCGGGATCTGTAATGAGATTCTTGAGGAGGATATGTATAACGGAGAGGGCTCCCGGGATGACGGACTGAGAAGCGAGATTAATTTGCTGAAGCCTGAGGAGATGAAAGCATTTCTGGATGAGTATGTGATTGGACAGGAGCAGGCGAAGAAGGTGTTGTCGGTGGCTGTTTACAATCATTATAAGAGAATTCTTGCAGGATCTGACGTGGATGTGGAGCTTCAGAAAAGTAATATTCTGATGCTGGGTCCTACCGGATCCGGAAAGACATTGCTGGCCCAGACACTGGCCAGAATTCTGAACGTACCCTTTGCCATTGCAGACGCGACTACCCTGACGGAAGCTGGCTATGTAGGTGAGGATGTGGAGAATATTCTGCTGAAGATCATCCAGGCGGCCGATTATGAGGTGGAAAAGGCAGAGTATGGTATTATTTATATTGATGAGATTGACAAGATAACCAGAAAGTCAGAGAATGCTTCCATTACCCGGGATGTTTCCGGTGAAGGCGTGCAGCAGGCGCTGCTGAAGATCCTGGAAGGAACAGTGGCTTCCGTACCGCCCCAGGGCGGCAGAAAGCATCCCCAGCAGGAGCTGATTCCCATCGATACGACGAATATTCTGTTTATTTGTGGCGGAGCTTTTGAAGGCCTGGACCGGATTATTGAGAATCGTCTGGACCGGGGATCAATCGGATTTAACTCAGAGCTCAGTATCCGGAATGACAGGAATGTCAGTGAGATTTTGAAGGAAGCTCTTCCGCAGGATTTTGTAAAGTTTGGCATGATCCCGGAGTTTATGGGACGTGTGCCGGTGACAGTTTCCCTTGCTGCTCTTGAGCGGGATGATCTGATCCGTATTTTGAAGGAGCCGAAGAATTCTCTGCTGAGACAGTATGAAAAGCTTCTGGAGCTGGATGGGGTAGAGCTTGAATTTACAGATGACGCGCTGGAAGCGATTGCGGATCTTTCTCTCAGCAGGAAGACCGGAGCCAGAGGCCTGCGCGCGATTATGGAGAGTGTTATGATGGATCTGATGTACTGGATTCCATCAGATGAAACGATCCGGAAGTGTACGATTACAAAGGAATTTGTAGAGGGTACCGGGAAAGTTCTTCTGGAATATGCCGCATAGACGGCAGGTAAGAAAATGCATATCAGATGAGATATGACTCCCGTCTGTACAGACGGGAAGTGATAAACTGGTATCAGGGGGCGGAGTCAGTTTTGACGCCGCCCCTTACTTAGAAGAGAAGAAGTTTTCCGGTTTCCGGGAAAATAGAACAGAGATTTTGGAGGATAAAGTCTGGAAGTAAACTTCCAGATCTGCCTTGATGACGCAGAAAGTGCCCGGAGAGGGCATACCTTTATGGCGCAGTAAATGCGCCGGAAAAGAGGAAATACCC
>CAYLWI010000124.1:0-3749 GCA_964387345.1 uncultured Eubacterium sp.
AAGCTGGAAAATAAGAAGAATGATGTCTTATCCGGTATCTACTGGTGTCTGGTGACAGCCATTTATCTGGCGCTCAGCTTCCTGACAGGGGCGTGGGGGAGAACCTGGATCATCTGGCCTGTGGCGGGCGTCCTGTTTGCTGCGGTGATCGGAATGGCAAATGTGAGAAGAGAAAGAAGGAGAACATATTGACAGAAAGATGCGTTTCAGAGGAGCTGCTGTCAATCATAGAAAAAAGATAAATGTTCTGTGTCTCTGGAATAGGGGGCGCAGGGCGTTTTTTGCTGCCAGAACCGCTTGTGGACAGGCATATTTCATGATACCATAAAAAGCAGATGACAGGAGACCGGAATCCTGGGGCGGTAAGAATCAGGACAGGAGGAGGTATTGTATGGCGTTATATGCACTGGGAGATCTGCATCTCAGCTTCCAGTCGGACAAATCCATGGATCAGTTTGGAAGTGTCTGGAAGAATCATGAGCGCAAGATTGAGAAATATGTAAACCGGGTCGTGAAACCGGAGGATACCCTGGTACTGACCGGCGATCACTCCTGGGGAAGAAAGCTGCCGGAATGCAGGGAAGATCTGGCATTTATCGAAAGACTGCCCGGCCGCAAGATCCTGCTCCGGGGAAATCACGATATGTTCTGGAACGCGAAAAAAACGAATCGTCTTAACGAGGAGTTTAAAGGCGGGCTGTTTTTCCTGCAGAATAACTTTGCAGCCTATGAGGATTACGCTCTTGTGGGAACAAAGGGATTTACTTTTGAAGGCCCTTTTTATCTGGACCGGTGGGGAAATATCACCGGATGGGATGAGGAGCGTGAGGCGCATGCGGCGAAGCTGGTGAGACGTGAGATGGAGCGCCTGCGGGAATCCTTCCGGCAGGCGGAAAGGTGCGGATACCGGAAGTTTATCATGTTTCTGCATTATCCGCCCACGAATATTCTGGAGGAGACTTCGCCGTTTACGGAAATCGCGGAGGAATACGGCGCGACTGCGGTGGTGTATTCCCACTGCCATGGAGCACGGCGGTTTGGCGACAGTATCCGGGGAAGTTTTCATGGTATCAATTATATGCTGGTATCGGGAGATTACCTGGACTTTCATCCGGCGCAGGTGTTGCCATAAAGTAGCTGATCCGGATCTGGAACGTGTACGGAGAACGAGAGGTACTGGCGTGCGGCTGTGAATCTTTATGAGGCTATGGGAGAAAAGAAAAAGGCCGCATATATGAAAAAGGAAGCAGAGCGCGCGCAGGCAAGGATCAGTGAAATTTACAGAAACGGACTGGAGTAAGAGGATAATATCCTGTTCAGACTGGGTTGTGTGAAGCAGAATCCTCTGGCAGAAAGAATTGCTATCTGCTATAATAAACAACCGGGAGTCTGTGAAATTGATTTTGGAGAGACCTCTGAAAACAGGAAAAATGGAGGAATGAGAGATATGGGTTCAGAAGTTTATTTTTCGGATATGCATGTGAGAATGGGAGACAGTATTCTGGAAAAATTCCGGAGACTGCTGATAAAAGCCGGGATTGACCAGATAGATTTCCAGGATAAGTTTGTGGCGGTCAAGGTGCATTTTGGCGAGGTGGGGAACATGGCTTTCCTGCGCCACCAGTATGCGAAGGTGCTTTGCGACCATATTAAGGAGCGTGGAGGCAGACCATTTCTTACAGACTGCAATACTCTGTATGTGGGCTACCGCAACAATGCGTTAAATCATCTGGACGCGGCATATATGAATGGATACAATCCGCTGTCAACCGGAGTGCATACCATCATTGCCGATGGACTGCGGGGAACAGATGAAAGGGCCATTCCGGTAGAGGGCGGCGAGTATGTAAAGGAAGCCAGAATCGGATCTGCTATTGTGGAGGCGGATATTATTATTTCATTGTCGCATTTCAAAGGACATATAAATGCAGGATTTGGCGGGGCGCTGAAGAATATCGGAATGGGATGCGGTTCCAAACAGGGAAAAATGGAAATGCACAGCAGCGGGACTCCCAGAATTTCCACGAAGCGCTGTATCGGCTGTGGTATGTGCGTGAAAAATTGTGCTAACGATGGCGTTCATGTGATCGACAAAAAAGCCGTGATTGACGAGGAGCATTGTGTGGGATGTGGATACTGTATCGCTTACTGTCCCAGGGGAGCGATTATGACAAAGTGGGATGAGGCAAAACCGGTCATGAATAAAAAGATAGCGGAATACACCAAGGCAGTTCTTGCCGGGAAACCTTCTTTTCATATTAATATGCTTGTGGATGTGTCGCCGGAATGTGACTGCGACAGCTGCAATGACATCCCTGTGATTCCGGATGTGGGAATGTATGCATCCTTTGATCCGGTTGCTCTTGACCAGGCCTGTGTGGATGAGGCAAACCGCCAGCCGGTGATTCCCGGAAGCGCGGCGGCCCGTGCAGCGGAATGTCACGACCATCATGACGTGTTCAGAATGGTTCATCCGGATACAGACTGGGAAGCAGGTCTGATCCATGGTGAGAAGCTGGGGATCGGAACCAGAGAATATCAGCTGATTACCGTGAATTAGTATATCAGATGCTTCTGTCTCTGGTCCGGAGGCAGGGCGGTCATGAAGCAGCCGCCCTGTCTGCGGGAGTCAGGTACATACTGCAGTGATGCTTTCATATTCTGCAGATTACGGGATTATCAGTTCATCTACTGTTACAAACTCAAAATTTTCTTTTTCCAGAGTGTCAATCACCTGGAATGCGGCCTGAACGCTGGATTCAGAAGCATCGTGAAGCAGAATGATATCGGAATCGCCCGCTTTCCGCAGAATCCGGCTGGCGATAAGGTCTGCATCACTGACGGACCAGTCCAGGGGATCAATGTCCCACAGAACAGGGATCATACAGAAGTCTTCATCCAGACAGGAGGGCCATGCTCCATAGGGCGGCCGTATAAAGGATGGGAAAACACCGGTCAGATCATAGATCAGACTGCAGGCAGACTGGATCTGTTCACAGGCTGTTTCCTCCGGGATTTCCCTGAAGTTCACATGTTCATAGGAATGACAGCCGATGAGATGTCCTTCATTGGAGATCCGTTTCACAATATCCGGGTATTTTTCCACCTGCTTTCCCAACAGGAAAAAGGTTGCTTTAATGTTTCTTTCTTTCAGACCATCCAGCAGCATAGGCGTATAAATTTCATCTGGACCGTCATCAAAGGTGAGGGCAATCTGTTTCTTTTCTGTTGTGACCGGTATCTGGTCGCTGACTGCTTCAGAATCTGTTTCCCATAACCGGCTTCCGGTTTCCGATGTTTTCCAGAATAAAAAAATTCCGTTATTCACAAAAAAATTCTGCAGGAAAAATCCTGCGATAATAGACAGCAGAAGAAGATCTGCACAAAAAAGACGGCGGATTCTTTTTTTCATGGTTTTATTCATCACTGCTCCGGCGTATATTCTGCGGAGTGATTTCAAAATTGCTTTCTATTATCTTATGAAGCTTCTTCTGTGGATTTGACAGGAGAGACATATGATTTTATGAATGATTTTTTTTGTGTTTTCCGGGATTGATTGATCATAAAGAAAAAAGATGTTATGATTGCTGTAAAAATAGCAGAAAGGAATTTTTTACATATGAGTCAGAGAGAGGTTCATAAAAACATGCTGAAGGTGGCAATTATAGTGCTGACCTTCTCGCAGATGGCAACCAACGGATTATCGCCGGCCATGGCAGATATTGCCGCGCAATTTCCGGATGTGGCGA
>CAYLWI010000125.1:0-3723 GCA_964387345.1 uncultured Eubacterium sp.
GCAGCCGCTGCCTCCTTTTCCAGGGAATATACAGTATAAACATAGTTTATAGTCAGACAATCCAGACTGTTTTTACCTTACATTTCAAATCTTTTTTTACAGTGCTCCAGAAATCCGCGCAGCCCTCTCATAATATCATCATAGCACACATCAAAATTCTCTGTATAATAGGGATCGGCCACGTCTCCCGGATCATCCGCAAAAGAAAGCAGTTTATAAATTTTCTTCTCCGGATCCCCTCCCAGAATTCTTCTCATATCCCGTATGTTCGAATCGTCCATGCCGATGATATAATCATATTTTCCATAGTCTTCCTTTTTCAAAAGAGAAGAACGTTTCCGACCCGGGTCAATCCCGACCGACAGAAGCTTTTTCCTGGCGTCCGGATTTACCGGATTACCGATCCCCCAGGTATTAGTGGCCTTGCTCTCCACCAGAAAACAGTCCTCCAGGTATTCCTTCCGGAGCATATCCTTAAAAACAAACTCCGCCATGGGAGATCTGCACACATTGCCTAGGCAAACAAATAAAACCTTTATCATCATTCAATTATCTCCGCTCTTTTTTCCAGACTCCGCTTTCCGCTCCGCAGCCCGGTCAATCAGTTTTTTCGATTCGGCAAAGGCTTCCGGCAGATACTGATCCATCCACTCTTTTCCGGACTTCTCCTGCTGCTTGATATCTGCCCACTGTGTAAGCACCTCACCGGAATCCGAAACCACCGCTTCTCCGAATACATGAGGATGTCTCCGGATCATCTTCTGTGTGATTCCCTCAACTACTTCATCCATGGTAAAGAGCCCTTCCTCTTCCGCAATCTGCGCGTGCATCACCACCTGCAGCAGAAGGTCTCCCAGTTCTTCCTTCAGATTATCGGCATTTCCGGTTTTTTCCAGAATATTGATGCCGCAGATCACCTCCGCAGCCTCCTCAATGCAGCCTGGCTTTAAGCTGCTATGGGTCTGCTCTCTGTCCCAGGGGCACCCGCCGGGAGCCCGCAGGGCGGCCACTACCTTCTGCAGTTTCTCAAATTTTGTCATGTTTACCTCCTTTTAACACACCCGCTGCGTCATCATGGCAGATTTGGAAGTTATTTCCATACTTCTCCTCCTGCTTCTTTCAGTTTCTGATCCAGAATCTGTCTCGCCTGCTCCGGCTCATTTTCCGCAATGATATGGCTGACCGTATCATACCCCAGCCGGTCCATATATCTCACGCCAAACCAGGCCGCCTTATCCAGAAGCTCCCTGCATCTGTCCTCATTTACCTGGAGCGTTTTTATGCACCTCTGATTGAAAATCCGGACAGTACTGCAGAGCAGATCCAGGCTTCCCAGAAGATTATCGGCAATCAGCGGCAGAAACGCGTTCAGTTCAAACTCTCCTCTGGACGCCGCCATGGAAACGGCGCTGTCATTGGCCATTACCTGGATGGCCGCCTGTATGGTCATTTCCGGTATCACAGGATTCACTTTTCCAGGCATAATGGTACTTCCCTGCTGCATGGCTTTCAGACAGATTTCCCCAAATCCTCCGTGAGGTCCGGAATTCATTAACCTGAGATCTCCCGCTATCTTGGAAAGGTTCACCGCCAGAGCCTTCAGCAATCCGGAAACTTCCACAAAAACATCATTGTTCTGTGTGATATCCATGGGGTATTCTGCCGCTGCAAGTCCGATCCCTGTACTTCTGCGCAGTTCCTCAATAATCCCGAACCGGTACTTTCTGCTGGCGGTGTCCGAAAGTCCCACTGCCGTTCCGCCGATATTCACCTGACGGAGCCGTTCTTCGATCTTGTAAATACGCCACCGATCCCTGGCAATCGCCTGGGCGTATGCGCCAAACTCCTCGCCCAGTGTAATCTCCACTGCATCCATCAGCTCTGTCCGTCCCAGTTTCAGAATCTCTTCATACTGATTTTCCTTTTCCTGCAATGCCTCCTGCAGACGGGCACACTCTTCGCTGAGAATGCGAAGCTTCTCAATGGCTGCGATACGCAGCGCCGTGGGATATACATCGTTCGTGGACTGTCCCCGGTTAATGTCATTCAGAGGATGAATCACTTCATAATCCCCCGGTTTCCTGCCATATAGCATAAGGGAAATGTTCGCAAGCACTTCATTGACATTCATATTCGTGGAGGTTCCCGCTCCGCCCTGCAGGGACTCCAGGGAGAACCATTGATCATGCTTTCCCGCCAGCACCTCGTCACAGGCCAGGATCACTTTTTCATATATCTCCGGTCTTATTTTTAAATTCCTGTATGTCACGGCTGCGGCTCTTTTCACCTTCACCATGGCATAGATCAGATCCATATTTGTCTTCCGGTAATTCAGCTCAAAATTTTCAGCAGCCCGAAGGGTATTGATCCCCGTAAGCGCCTCATCCTCCATCTGTCTCTCTCCCAGAATATCTCTTTCCGTTCTCATGTTCACACCTCTTTTTCCATTACTGCTCCGTTCATGAGGGCTCTTCTATCTCTTCCAGAAGATACGGGAATATCTGTATACTCCGCTTTAAAATTCCCTGCATATATGCAATCGTAATCCCATAATTCGTAAACGGCACGCCCTGATCCAGGGCGCACTTCATGCGGTATCTCATCTCCCGCTCATTGAGCATGCAGCCGCCGCAGTGGATAATCAGCGCATATTCCGACAGATCTTCCGGGAATTCCGTACCGGAACTCGTCTCAATCCGGATCTTTTTCCCGGTATAATTGCGGAGCCACCTGGGAATCTTCACGCTCCCGATATCATCACACTGCCTGTGATGGGTACACCCTTCCGCAATCAGAACCTTATCCCCGTCCTGCAGCTTTTCAATGGCTGCCACGCCCTTTACCGCTGCATCCAGAAAACCCTTATATCTTGCCATCAGAATGGAAAAAGAAGTCAGAGGTATATCCTCCGGCACATCGGCAGATACCTTGGCAAACACCTGGCTGTCCGTAATAACCAGCGCAGGCTTCTTCCCGATACTTTCCAGCGTTTCTCTCAGTTCAAACTCTTTTACTACAATGGCCGCCGCATCCGCTTCCAGTATGTCACGTATGGTCTGCTGCTGGGGGAGAATCAGCCGTCCCTTGGGCGCCGCTTTGTCAATCGGGACAACAAGAATTACAAAATCCGACGGGTGAATCAGATCACCCACAATCTGCAGCTTCAGCTCATCCGTTTTCACCGATTTCCCGATGGTTTCTTTCAATTCATGAATCCCTTCCCCTTTCAGGGCGCTGACATACAGCTCTCCCTCGCCGGGTTCTTCTTTTCCATCCAGAAGATCTGACTTATTATAAACCACAATATAAGGAATTTCCTTCTGACGGAACAGGGCAATCAGTTCTTCGTCGCACTGCCTTTTTCCTTCTGTGGCGTCCACGATCAGAACAGCCACATCTGTCTTATTCAGCACCTGCTTTGTCTTTTTTACCCGCAGCTCTCCCAGCGCCCCTTCATCATCAAATCCTGGCGTGTCAATGATCATCACCGGCCCCATGGGCAGAAGTTCCATGGATTTATAAACCGGATCCGTGGTGGTTCCCTTCGTATCCGACACAACAGCCAGCTCCTGCCCGGTCACAGCATTCACCACACTTGACTTTCCCGCGTTTCTTCTTCCAAAAAAACCGATATGCACCCGGTTGGCGCCCGGCGTATCATTTAATCCCATTGTATCCCTCCACATTTTGTATCAAAACAATCGCTTTCCTACTAATATAAAT
>CAYLWI010000126.1:0-3697 GCA_964387345.1 uncultured Eubacterium sp.
TTCTCTTTCACGGGGCAGCGCCCAAGGATGAGCAGGAGCTGTTGGGACATTCTGATGTAAGTACCACGATGAACATTTACGCCCACGCCACCAGAGAGGCCAAGCGAACTTCCGCAAGGCTGCTGGATAAGGTTGTAGGGACGGCCTGAAAAAAGTTTCCCTTATTTCTTCCCGCAAGGGAAAAAATGAGGGAAAAGGGACAAACCGAGGCGGCGAAAACGCTGGAAACACCAGTGTTTTCAAGGGAGATAGAAATTTTAACTGAGAATTCGAAATTTATAATTTATAATTTCTGATTCTGACCAGAAGCCGGAGTTCCGCAGCAGGAAGTTCCGGCTTCTTTGTATGGATATTTTTTCTGCGGCGTCATATATATGCTTGACGTATACCCGGATGGGGTATATAATCTGTTTTGAAATACCCCTGCGGGGTATAATGGACAAAGTATTGGACTATGATACAGGGAGGAAAATCATGACGGAAGAAAAATGCTGCTGCCAGTGTGCCAGCGGAAAGACAAAAGAACGGTCTGAAAAGGAATACAAAGATCTGATGAACCGTCTGAGCCGGATCGAAGGACAGGTCCGGGGAATAAAAGGTATGCTGGAGCGGGATGCTTACTGTGTGGATATACTGGTACAGGTTTCTGCAATTACCTCTGCGCTGAACAGTTTTAACAAAGTCCTTCTGGCGAATCACATCCGGAGCTGTGTGGTGGAAAATGTCCGCTCCGGCAATGACGAGGTAATAGATGAGCTGGTGAGCGCCATACAGAAGCTGATGAAATAAAGGTGAGCACCGGGAATGGAGGTGTAATGTATGGATCAATATGATGTAACCGGTATGAGCTGCGCTGCCTGCAGCGCCCATGTGGAAAAAGCAGTGGCAAAAGTTCCCGGCGTGACAGGCGTAACCGTCAGTCTGCTGACCAGTTCCATGAGTGTGGATGGGACGGCTGCGCCCCAGGCGGTCATTGAAGCTGTGACGGCTGCGGGCTATGGAGCCTCTTTAAAAGCCGGAAAAGCCTCTGCAGCGAGAAGCAGTTTTGATGAAGACGCCCTGAAAGACAGGGAAACTCCCAGGATGGTAAAGCGTCTGATTGCCTCTGTAATCATTCTGCTTCCCCTGATGTATGTCTCCATGGGGCATATGATGTGGAACTGGCCGCTGCCTGCGGCTTTTGCGGAGAATCATGTGGCTATGGGACTGTATCAGATGCTTCTGACGATTCTTGTGATGGTAATTAACCAGAAGTTCTTTATCAGCGGTTTCAGAGGGCTGATTCACCGCTCCCCGAATATGGATACTCTTGTGGCCATGGGATCCGCGGCGTCGTTTGCTTACAGTACCTATGCGCTTTTTGCGATGACCGGCGCCCAGATGCGGATGGATATGGACGCGGTGATGGAGTATATGCATGAGTTTTATTTTGAATCGGCGGCTATGATTCTGACGCTGATCACCATAGGGAAGACTCTGGAGTCTTACTCCAAGGGGAAAACAACCAATGCATTGAAAAGCCTTATGCAGCTTGCGCCGAAAACGGCAACTGTTCTGAGAAACGGCACGGAAGAGACCGTTCCGGTGGAACAGGTCCGTATAGGAGACATTTTTGTGGTACGTCCCGGAGAAAGTATTCCCGTGGACGGTGTTGTCCTGGAGGGAATCAGCGCTGTGGATGAGGCGGCGCTTACAGGAGAAAGCATTCCCGTAGATAAGGAAACCGGAAGCAGCGTCTCCGCCGCGACCATCAACCAGTCCGGGTTTTTAAAATGCCAGGCTGCCCGTGTGGGAGAGGATACAACCCTTTCCCAGATTATTCAGATGGTCAGCGACGCGGCGGCTACAAAAGCTCCTATTGCAAAGGTGGCGGATAAGGTATCGGGCGTTTTTGTGCCAATCGTTCTGATTATTGCGGCAGTTACTTTCGTAACCTGGCTGATGGCGGGGCAGGCGTTCGGATTTGCCCTGTCCAGGGCAATTTCTGTACTGGTAATCAGCTGCCCCTGCGCTCTGGGACTAGCCACCCCGGTGGCGATCATGGTCGGAAACGGTCTGGGCGCCCGGAACGGCGTCCTGTTTAAAACAGCCGTTTCTCTGGAAGAAACAGGAAAAATTGATATTGTTGCCCTGGATAAAACAGGAACCATCACTACAGGACAGCCCAGGGTGACTGATATTATTCCCGGCAACGGAATCAGCAGTCGGGAACTCCTCGGGGTGGCCTTCGCGCTGGAGCAGAAAAGCGGGCATCCTCTTGCCCGGGCGATTACCGGTTACGCTTCCGGGCATGATATTTCAGCGGCGGCTGTGGAGGATTTCCAGGCGGTTGTGGGGAACGGTCTTTCCGGAACACAGGACGGGAAGAGACTCTTTGCCGGAAACCGGAAGTTTATCAGCCAGTGGGTTGATGTGCCGGAAGAAATGCAGAAAAAGGCTGACGGGCTTGCGGAACACGGGAAAACGCCGCTGTTCTTTGCAAGGGAACATGAACTCTGCGGCATTATAGCCGTGGCAGATGTCATGAAGGAGGACAGCCCGGAGGCGATCCGTCAGCTTCAGCATATGGGAATCCAGGTTGTAATGCTGACAGGGGATAATGAACGGACCGCCAGGGCAATCGGCGCCCAGGCAGGCGTGGATGCCGTAATCGCGGGAGTCCTTCCGGAAGGGAAGGAGAATGTCATCCGCCAGCTTGGTGAGACAGGAAAAGTCGCTATGGTAGGAGATGGAATTAATGACGCCCCGGCCCTGACCCGGGCAGATATCGGAATCGCCATCGGCGCAGGAACCGATGTCGCCCTGGATGCGGCTGACGTGGTTCTTGTGAAAAGCAGTCTTCTGGATGTTCCCGCGGCGATCCGTCTCAGCAGACGTGTGCTCCGCAATATTCATGAAAATCTGTTCTGGGCCTTTATTTATAATGTCATCGGCATTCCGCTGGCGGCAGGCGTGTGGTATCATTTACTCGGATGGAAACTGAATCCCATGTTCGGAGCGGCGGCCATGAGTTTATCCAGCTTCTGCGTAGTCATGAATGCGCTGCGGCTGAATCTGGTGAAGGTTCAGAGCACACACAGAGATAAGCCAAAGAGACATTCCATAAAAAAAGAAGACTTTCTGGCAGAGATTTCTGTGATTACAGGCAAAGAATCCTCTGATCAGAGCTGTTCTTCCAGACAGGCGGCCTGCCCCTGCGGCAATCGGGACAGCAGCTCTGATCATGGAGATATAAATTCAGAAAAGGAGACATCAGAAATGGAAAAAACAATCGAAATTAAAGGAATGATGTGCGGTCACTGTGAGAAGCATGTGAAAAATGCGCTGGAAGCGATTGACGGAGTTACATCTGCCGAGGCCAGCCATGAAAAAGGAACCGCAGTAGTGCAGCTGAGTGCAGACGTGGCGGATGAGGTGTTGAAAAAAGCAGTGAAAGATGCTGATTATGAGGTAACTGCAATCCGCTGATGAAATCTTTCCGGCCTGCCCCGGAGTGATGGGAAAGCAGCAGAAAATGTCACGGCAATATGGCGTCGTGACATTTTTTGATAGTATATCTGTTCCAAATAAGTCTGTAAACGGAATGAATTGTTAAAATATTTTATTTTTGTTCCCATTTCGGAACAAAAAATTGTTTTTTGCGATAATAAGTATTAAAATGAGAATACGAACAGGGAGGTGATTCCATTGGTACAAT
>CAYLWI010000127.1:0-3616 GCA_964387345.1 uncultured Eubacterium sp.
CGGGTAAAACTTCCTGACAAACTTTGTTTCTTCTGGTATTATTATAGGAAGATGCGGAGGAGAGATAAAATGAGCATGAAAGAAAAAACAACATTTGTGAATGGAAAGATTTTCACAGCCAACGACCGGACGCCTTACGCAGAGGCAATGACGATTGCCGGCGGACGCATTGTGGCCATCGGAAGTGAGAAGGATCTCCCCGGTGACAGGGGAACTGTGATTGATTTAAAGGGGCGGCGGGTCATTCCGGGATTTGTGGACGCCCATATGCATTCTGTCATGCTGGCGGACTGTATGAAAAAGATCACCGTTATGCCGCCGGAAATCTGTTCCATTGAAGAACTGGTGCAGGCCATCCGGAAGCGCCGGGCGCAGCAGGAGCCGGGACAGTGGATCGAAGGCTGGGGATATGACGAGCAGGGATTTGCGGAAAAGCGTTCTCCCAACAGATATGATCTGGACCGGGGATGCAGCGACGCCCCTGTGGCGCTTCTCAGGAACTGCGCCCATATCCGCTGTGTGAACAGCATGGCGCTGAAGCTGGCGGGAATCGACCGGAATACGCCGGATCCGCCGGGAGGCGAGATTGGGCGGGATGAAAACGGGGAGCCTGACGGAGTTCTGAAAGAGACGGCCAGGAATCTGATCGCGCCCCTTCTGCCGGTGGAATCGGATGAGGAAAAGGTGGAAAACCTTCTGGAGCTGGGAAAACTGCTTGCAGCCCGGGGAATTACATCGGTCTGCGATATGGGGAATCTGGATTCGTGCGATAACTTCCCCGTATATGAGGCGGCCGCGGAACGGGGGTTCTGCCAGAAGGCGGGAGTATACTATATGTGGGACTTTTTTGCGGATAACGACGCTTTTGAGATTCCAGCGGAACGACTGGACCGGAACCGTCAGATCTTCGCGGCGGGGCTGAAGCTGCTGGGGGACGGCAGCATTTCCGGGAAAACCGCCTGGATGCACCGGCCTTATAAGGGTTCCGCAGACAATTACGGAATCTGTGTGTGTACCGATGAACTGCTGGAGTCGGCGGTGAGTTTCTGTAAGAAAAATCACTGCCAGCTTTCCATGCACGCCATGGGAGGAAGGGCCATTGAGCGGATGGTAAACCGGGCCGCCGATGAGGAAAAATGGACGCCGGAGGGAATTCCTTATGTGCGGATCGAGCATGTGACAGATCCTTCTGAGGAAAGCATAGAGAAAGCCGCCGACTGCGGGATTTCTTTTGTGACCCAGCCGATTTTCCTGTATGCGGAGAGCGCCAGCTATCTTGCGAATCTGGGAAGTGACTGGATGAAGAGATGTTATCCGGTGAAAACCATACTGGAAAAGGGAGTGACCCTCGGATTTTCCACGGACGCCCCGGCTACCTTCTGGGCGGTGCCCTATGATCCCTTTCCGGGACTGAAGCTGGCGGTGACACGGACTGCGGCGGACGGCACAGACTGTGGGAAGGAAAATGCCATAGATATTGAGACGGCTGTAAAGCTGTATACCCGGGGAGCGGCCATGGCGGCAGGATTCCCGGAGACCGGTATGCTGGCGGAGGGATACTATGCGGATTTCGTGGTGCTGGACCGTGATATTTTCAGCATTCCGCCGGAAGAGATTGACCAGGTACAGGTGGAGGCGACTTATGCGGAAGGAGCCTGCGTTTACAGCTCAGAGAGACAGGTGAAAATGAAAGAAGAGAGGTAAGTCAGATATGTTTCAGATGCCAGAATACAGAGAGCCCGATTTTACACAGGAAAAGTTTGTAAACGCGCCGGACGCCGTGTGGGAGGAAGTCACCATACAGGGCGTGGCGCCGGAGAATTATCACAGCACATCCATGTATCCGGAATATTTCAAAATTGCCGGGAAATGGATTCTTGCCAGAGAGAGCAGAATGGATTCCAGCGTGGTACTCTGCGATGACGGAGAGCTGATGGTTGTGGAGAACCGGAATCTGAAGGTTGGAGATAAGGTGATTCTCGGAAGGACTGAAAATGGAGAGGAGGGCATTTATCTTCACAGCACCGGGTTTGAGGATCCGGAGGAGGAAAAGGAGGAAAAGTTCGTGTTCCGCCAGGGGAGAAGCCGTGAAACCTCCTATGCCAGAGATTATGACCGCTTTTTTGAACTTCTGAAATATGAGAGGGATCATGGGAATATTATCTGGGTCATGGGACCGGCCTTTTCTTTTGACGCGGATGCCAGGAGAGCCATGCAGGCCATGGTGGAGAACGGCTATGTGGATGGTCTGATGGCCGGAAATGCCCTGGCGACTCATGATCTGGAGGGTTCCATGTTCCACACAGCCCTGGGACAGGATATTTATACCCAGAAGTCCCGGCCCAACGGGCATTACAATCATCTGGACGTAATCAACAGAGTCAGAAAAAGCGGATCGATCCCTCAGTTTATTGAGGATTATAAGATTGACAATGGTATTATGTACAGCTGTGTGAAAAATCATGTGCCCTTTGTGCTGACAGGATCTATCAGGGATGACGGACCGCTGCCGGAGGTTATTGGAAATGCGTATGAAGGTCAGACAAAAATGAGGGAGATGGTAAAGAAATCCACGACGGTGATCTGTCTCGCGACCATGCTCCATACCATTGCCACCGGAAATATGACGCCTTCCTACCGGGTGCTGGAGGATGGGACGGTCCGTCCGGTCTTTCTGTACACGGTGGATGCGGATGAGTTTGTGGTAAATAAGCTTCTGGACCGGGGCAGTCTGGCGGCGACCACTATTGTCACCAACGTACAGGATTTTATTATGATTGTAGCCAGGGGACTGGGCGTTATCTGACAGGAAAATACAGATAAGATTTCGCGGGGAGGCATTTACGCTTCCTCCCGGATCTGGCGGAGCTGATGGATTTTCCATTAGATTGCTTTATGCCATGCCTTTTGTGTTATCATTATGTTCGTTGCATTAAAATAGCAGGCCTGCGCCCTGAGAAAGCCTGGCCTGCTACTGCTCACACACAGTGTTACCTGTGTCCATTCACAATACCATGATAACCATTTTTGTCAGGGATTGCAATCAGATTTCTCAATCCTTTTATGATTCTGTTATTTTTGATCTTCAACTCCATCAGCTGACCTGTTCCTGCGGCCACGCTGCCTGCCTCTCCATACATGGCTACTACAGGCGGACTGTGAAACTCCCTTCTGGACCTCTCCGGCTCAGAGTCTGCCGGATAAAGTGTTCCCAATGCGGGGCTATCCATGCGATTCTCCTGTCTTCCATAGTCCCCTACTCCCAGATCCCTCTTTCTGACCAGCCCCGGAATGTGCAGCACATCACTGGGGCTTAATCCGTACCTCCCATGAAAAAACGGTAGGCGCTGCCTGCCGTGCTGTCTTTGGGCTTATCCCTGGAGCGGAAAAGCCCGGAAAAGATACCCATGAAAATCACCATCCTTCCTGCAAATGGGTATAAGAAAAGCACCTACCTTGCGATAGATGCTCTTCAAAAATATGATTGTTGTTTTTGCCAGCGATCAGCCGTCCAGCAGCCAGCTGGTGAGGTTCAGCGATTTGATCCCATCATAAGAGGGATCCAGCCCCGGCTCCAGGGACAGCACGATCTTCTCATAATTGTCCCGGATCTTCT
>CAYLWI010000128.1:0-3563 GCA_964387345.1 uncultured Eubacterium sp.
AAAACAGCCCGAATAAGGAGAAACCATGCAGATTTGGAAGAAAAGGGAATATAATCCGGAAGAACCGGTGAGAAAGCCGGAAACCGGAGGAGGAGAGAACCATTCGATGCTGGCAGTAAAGAAATGTCTGGATGACCTGATTGTATCTCTGGAAAATTGCGATGACTTTAAAAGATATAAAGAAGCCTCTGACCAGGTGCGTATGCATCCGGAGAAGGAACAGCGTCTGCAGGAGCTCCGGAAGAAAAATTATCTTCTGCAGAATTCGAGAGAACCTGTTGATCTGTTTGCGGAGACAGAGCGGCTGGAAAGGGAGTATGCGGATGTGTACCAGGATCCGATGCTTCAGGAGTTTCTGAGCGCCGAGGTGGCGGTCTGCCGGATTGTACAGCAGGTGAACAGGGCAATGATTGAAAGCCTGGATTTTGAAAATGTATTGGTGGATGACTGATGATTGTGGATGAAAGGTTTGTGACTTTTATCAATTCCCTGAGCACAGGAAACACTCCGCTTCTGGAGGAAATTGAGAAAGAGGCTCATGAGACGGATGTGCCTGTGATCCGGAGGGAAATGCAGGGTTTTCTGAAGTTCCTGCTGTCCGTAAAGCGCCCCCGGAGAATTCTGGAGGTAGGAACGGCTATTGGTTTTTCCGCGCTTTTTATGGAAGAATATAATCCTGTGAAAGGTCATATTACCACAATAGAAAATTATGAAAAGCGGATTCCCATTGCCCGGTCCAATTTCAGACGGGCAGGAAAGGAAGACAGAATCACTCTTCTGGAGGGAGATGCCGCGGATATCCTGAAAGAACTGGACGGACCGTATGATCTGATTTTTATGGATGCTGCCAAGGGACAGTATATCCATTTTCTGGGAGAGGTTCTGCGAATTCTGGCTCCCGGGGGAATCCTGGTTTCAGATAATGTACTGCAGGACGGTGATATTATAGAGTCCCGGTTTGCGGTGACCCGGAGGAACCGTACGATTCATAAACGGATGCGGGAGTATCTGTATGAGCTCACCCATCATCCCGGAATGACCACATCGGTCCTGACCATAGGAGATGGTGTGGCAGTCAGTGTTATGGCGGCAGAAGAGCCGGACTGACAGGATGTCCGGCTGCAGAGAACCGGAAAAGAAAGGAAAAAGCATGAAGCGACCAGAATTACTGATCCCGGCCAGCAGCCTGGAGGTATTGAAGGTGGCCGTGATTTACGGCGCGGATGCGGTGTATATCGGCGGGGAGGCCTTCGGCCTCCGGGCCAAAGCCAAAAATTTTTCCATGGATGAAATCCGTGAGGGGATTTCTTTTGCCCATGATCATGAAGTGAAGGTTTATATTACGGCAAATATCCTGGCCCATAACCGTGATCTGGAAGGAGTGCGGAAATACTTTATCCAGCTGAAGGAAATCCGGCCGGACGCGCTGATTATTTCAGATCCGGGAGTGTTTGATATCGCCAGGGAGGTCTGTCCGGAGATTGATATTCATATCAGTACCCAGGCCAATAATACCAATTACGGAACTTATCTGTTCTGGAGAAGACTGGGAGCAAAACGGGTGGTGACAGCCAGAGAGCTTTCCATGGAGGAACTGAAGGAAATCCGGGAGAGGGTACCGGAAGATCTGGAAATGGAAACCTTTGTCCATGGAGCCATGTGTATCTCTTATTCCGGCAGATGTCTGTTATCTAATTTTTTTACCGGGAGAGACGCCAACCAGGGAGCCTGCACCCACCCCTGCCGCTGGAAATATGCTGTGATGGAAGAGACCAGACCCGGTGAATATTTCCCTGTTTACGAAAACGAACGGGGAACCTTTATTTTTAATTCAAAAGATCTCTGTATGGTCGGGCACATTCCGGAGCTGATGGAGACCGGAATTGACAGTTATAAGATTGAGGGACGGATGAAAACCGCTCTTTATGTGGCGACTGTGGCCCGGACTTACCGGAAGGCGATTGATGATTCCCTGGCGGATCCGGCGCTTTACAGGGATCATATGGACTGGTATCTGGACCAGATCTCCAACTGTACCTACCGCCAGTTTACCACAGGGTTTTTCTTTGGAAAGCCGGATTCTGAGGCTCAGATCTATGACAGTAATACCTACAGGAAAGAGTATACTTATCTGGGAATGGTGGAGGGTTCCCGGGATGGACTATATAAAATACATCAGAGAAATAAATTTTCCGTGGGCGAAACTATTGAAATTATGAAGCCAGAGGGTGATAATATACCGGTGAAGGTGAAAAGGATTCTGGATGAGGAAGGAAAAGAGATGGAATCCGCTCCCCATCCGAAGCAGATTCTGTACATTGATCTGGGATGTACACTGGATTTATATGATATTCTGAGAAGAAAAGAGGAGGCATAGGACATGGCAAAAGACCGTTATGTTGCATACGTGGGGACATATACTCATGGCAACAGTGTCGGGATCCATATTTTTGATATTGATCCCGATACCTGGAACATGAAAGAGAGAAAGGTGGTTCCGATTAACAATCCGTCAGATGTACTGGTGTCCAATAATGGGAAGTATCTGTATGCAATTGCTGATCTCGGCGTGAATGCATACCGTATCCTGGAGGACGGGGATCTGGAGTTTATTAATACAAAGTGGACCGGAGGGATCCGGGGCTGCTATCTGGAGACAGATCCGGAAGACAGGTTCCTGTTTGAGGGCGGATATCATGACGGCAGGATTTCTGTGATGCGTCTGAATGAAGATGGTTCCATCGGAGAGATTGCGGACCGTGTTTTCCATAAGGGGATCGGCCTGAGCATTACGGACCGGAGATCCATGCCGCATGTGACCTGTGTGAAGCTGACCCCGGATTATAAAGGACTCTGCGCCGTGGACAGCGGTCTGGATCAGGTAAAGGTTTATGATATTGATTATGAAACCGGAAAGCTGCGTCTGAATGATATTATCCGATGTGATCTGGACAGCGGTCCGAGAATGATCCGCATTGATAAACAGAGAAAATATCTGTATGTTCTCGGAGAGATGAGTAACCGTGTGTGTATATATCAGGCGGTGCCCGACAATATCAAGGTCGGAAAAGATGTATTTGAGCCGGTCCAGAAGATTTCTACGGTGAACGAGGGACAGAATCAGCAGGCGGCAGCTTCGGGAATTGAATTTTCCGATGATGGAAAGCATCTGTTTGTAAGTAATGCGGGTATCAATTCTGTAGTTGTTTATGATGTGGATGAGACGACCGGCCTGCTGAGCAGACTCTGCCATGTCAAGTGCAGCGGTGATTACCCGAAGTCCATTGCCGTAATGCCGGATAATGAGCATTTCGTAGTGCTCAGCCATAATACAGATGAGATTTTTATATATCATATGGACTATGAAAAGAAGTGTTATCTGATGAGCGCGAAGCCCATTAAGATTGAACAGCCCAACAGTATTTATATCCATAAGCTGGGATAGGCCGGAACCGGTTTTCAGGGGGGGGGGACGAAACGTCCCCCCTGTTTTTCCGGTCATTGATAGATTTTTTTCAGATACTCCATTCTTGCGGACATATTGATCATCAGGAGATCCAGAA
>CAYLWI010000129.1:0-3526 GCA_964387345.1 uncultured Eubacterium sp.
AGATATTGTGATATTATGCATGATATATGATCTATTTTTTTGTTTCTAGCAGAAAGGGGAATACTATGAGTACCAACGTACAAATCAAACCGTTCAAAAAAGTGCTGGTTGCCAACCGGGGTGAGATTGCCATCCGGGTTTTCCGGGCATTGAATGAACTGGGCATCCAGACCGTCAGCATTTTTTCCAAGGAAGACAAATACGCGCTCTTCCATTCCAAAGCGGATGAGTCTTATCCGCTGAATCCGGACAAAGGTCCCATCGATGCCTATCTCGATATTGATACCATCATCAAAATCGCGCTTGCCGCTAATGTGGACGCCATCCATCCCGGGTATGGTTTCCTGTCTGAGAATCCGGACTTTGTAGATGCCTGTGAGAAAAACGGCATTGTATTTATCGGACCTTCCAGCGATATCATGAACGCCATGGGAGATAAGATTTCTTCCAAAAAGATGGCAATTGCCGCGAAGGTACCGATTATTCCCGGTGTAGACTACGCCATCAAAGATGTGGAAACCGCGAAAAAAATAGCCGGAAGAGTCGGCTTTCCGATCATGCTGAAGGCCAGCAACGGCGGCGGCGGCCGCGGCATGCGTATCGTGGATAGTATGGAGGATCTGGAAAAGGAATTCAACGAAGCCAAAAATGAATCCAAGAAGGCTTTTGGCGACGACAAAATCTTCATTGAAAAATATCTGCGCGGACCGAAACATATCGAAGTGCAGGTTCTCGGTGATAATTACGGAAACGTTGTCCACCTTTTTGACCGTGACTGCTCTGTACAGCGCCGCCACCAGAAAGTTGTAGAGTACGCTCCGGCCTTCTCTATTCCGGATGAGACAAGACAGATTATTTTTGATTCCGCTGTCCGTCTGGCAAAGCAGGTTGGATACCGCAACGCCGGTACTCTTGAGTTCCTGGTAGACGCGGACAACAATCCCTACTTTATTGAGATGAATCCCCGTATCCAGGTGGAACACACCGTCACTGAGATGGTTACCGGTATTGATCTGGTACAGTCCCAGATCCTCGTGGCAGAAGGCTATCCGCTGGATTCTGAGGAAATCAGCATAAAATCCCAGGAAAATATCCACTGCAGCGGATACTCCATCCAGACCCGTGTGACCACCGAGGATCCGGCCAATAATTTCCTTCCGGATACCGGCGAGATCACGGTTTACCGCTCCGGTTCCGGAAACGGTATCCGTCTGGACGGCGGAAATGCCTATACAGGAGCGATTGTCTCTCCTTTCTATGACAGCCTTCTGGTAAAAGCGATCTCCTATGACCGCACTTTCGCGGGCGCTGTCCGGAAGTCTGTCCGCGCGCTGACAGAGATGCGGATCCGCGGTATCAAAACAAATATTCCGTTCCTGATCAATGTGCTGAACCACCCCACATTTGCCAGCGGAAAATGCTACACCACCTTTATTGAGGAATCCCCGGAACTGTTTAAGCTGCACATCAGTCAGGACAGGGCTACAAAAATCATCGAGTTCCTGGGCGACCGCATTGTGAACTCCGGCGTGGAGAACAAGCCCTTTTATGAAAACCGCGTTCTTCCCAGATATGACAAAACAAAACCGGTTTACGGCGCCAGAGATGAATTTCTGAAGCTGGGCGCAAAAGGATTTACCCAGAAAATCCTGGGCGAAAAGAAACTGTACGTCACCGATACTACCATGCGCGACGCCCAGCAGTCCCTGATCGCCACCCGTATGAGAAGCAAAGATCTCTGCGGAGCTGCCTACGCTACTAACGCATTCATGCAGAACGCTTTTTCCGTGGAAGCCTGGGGCGGGGCTACCTACGATACGGCTTACCGTTTCTTAAAAGAATCTCCCTGGAAACGTCTGGAGCTGCTGCGGGAGCGTATGCCGAACACCTTAATCCAGATGCTGCTGCGGGCTTCCAATGCTGTCGGATACAGCAACTATCCGGATAACATAGTAAAAGAATTCATCCATGTATCCGCGGAACATGGGATTGACGTTTTCCGTGTCTTTGACAGTCTGAACTGGGTGGAAAATATGAAGATGCCGATTGAAGAATGTCTGAAAACCGGCAAAATTGTGGAAGGCTCCATCTGCTATACGGGAGATATAACCAGTCCCGATGAAACAAAATATACCCTGGATTATTATATTAACATGGCTCTGGAACTGGAGAAACTGGGCTGCCACATTATCGCGATCAAAGATATGGCAGGTCTCCTGAAACCCCGGGCCGCGAAAGAACTGGTAAGCGCCCTGAAGAAAGAGCTCTCCGTTCCGGTTCATCTTCATACCCATGATTCCACCGGAAACGGCGTCAGTACCGTGCTGATGGCTGCGGAAGCAGGCGTGGACATCGTTGATCTTGCCATTGAGTCCATGTCCTCCATGACCAGCCAGCCTTCCATGAACGCTGTTGTGGAAGCTCTGCGGGGGAGTACGCGGGACACAGGTCTGGATTTTGAGGATCTGAGCGAGCTCAGCCGTTATTACGCCCGTATCCGCAAGGTTTACGAGCAGTTTGAAAGCGATATGAAGTCCCCCAATACGGAAATCTACAAATACGAAATCCCCGGCGGTCAGTACTCCAACCTTCTGGCCCAGGTGTCCAGCATGGGTTCTCCCGAGGATTTTGAGGCCATCAAAGCGCTTTACAAGGACGCCAACGATCTGCTTGGCAACATTGTAAAAGTAACGCCTACTTCCAAGGCGGTGGGCGACCTGGCCATCTTCATGTACAAGAACGGGCTGACAAAGGAAAATATCCTGACAGACGGCGCGGGACTCTCCTACCCCGACTCCGTTGTTTCCTACTTCCAGGGGATGATGGGCCAGCCTTACGGCGGTTTCCCGAAAGAACTGCAGAAAATCGTATTAAAGGATATTGAGCCGCTGACGGATCGCCCCGGAAAGACGCTGCCGCCGGAAGATTTCGACGCAATCAAACAGCATCTGATCGAAAAATATAACTACGGCGACAAATCAGAAGAGGTCATGCGCCAGAAGGCAATCAGCTACGCCCTCTACCCGAAGGTATACGAGGATTACTGCGAACACTTTGAGATGTACAACGATGTGACCAGACTGGAGAGCCATGTTTACTTCTACGGTCTCCGCAAAAATGAGGAAACCTATCTCCAGCTTGGCGAGGGCAAACGCCTTTCCATCAAATACCTGGAGATGAGTGATCCGGATCAGAACGGTATCCGGATTCTCACCTTCGCTGTAAACGGCATGCTGCGTACTGTCAAAATCCAGGATAAGCATCTGGAAGTGAAAGCCGACAGCAGGCTGAAAGCCGACAAGCACAATCCCCAGCATCTGGGATCTTCCATCCCCGGCACTGTCGGAAAGGTTCTTGTAAAAGAAGGCGATCCGGTTACTGTCAATATGCCGCTGATGACCGTGGAGGCCATGAAGATGGAAACCACCGTTGTCTCCAAGGTGGCCGGTACCGTAGACAAGATCTACGTACAGCAGGGTGACTCCGTATCCCAGGATGACCTGCTGATCTCCTTCCACCTGGCAAA
>CAYLWI010000130.1:0-3488 GCA_964387345.1 uncultured Eubacterium sp.
GAATCATTAAGGAATTGTACATATGGGAACGAAAGATATATTATCAGATATCAATTTTATTTTCACTCCGGACGGTTTTGTGCCGGATGCGGCTTCGGTAAATAATGTTGATATGCTGGAATTCTGGATGGACCGCGGGGGATATCCGGCCCTTTATGAGGCCGGTCTGGGAGAGGTGCCCGGAGGGATTTCTCCCGCGGCTTTGTTTTTGTACCGGGTTTCGGCAAAGTTTTTCAGATGTCTGACGGATCTGCCCGAGCTGGAGCTGGCCAGGGAGCAGGTGAAAGTGAAGCTTTCTGCGGCGGATGCGTCAGAGCTGTTGTCCGGGGCGCCTTTTGCCATCGGTTCGGAATATCTTACGGAGCAGTGGCTGAGACGCGTATTCGGGAGACTGCAGGAGATTTTCGCGGAGGAGATCCGGCGTTACAGCGGTTCGGTAAGTATGTATCTGACGGAAAAGAATCAGGATCTCCGCGTGCCGGAGCGGGTGTTTTTTCATCTGGTAGAAAATCCCCGGGGCGAATATCCCTTTGCCTTTCTTGCCACTTACGCCACGAAGGATGAGGACGGCAGGGTGCGCCATGTGCCGTTGAAATATGCGCTTACTGAGTACAAGGGTCAGCGGGACAGGCTGCTGTCGCTTCTGTCCTGTCTGAACAGGGCGGCGGAGGTGTCTGACCTGATTGCCGGATTTATGGAGAAGGGGGAGCTGTTTCATCCGCTGGGACTTACGGCGGATGAGGCTTATACTTTTCTGAAACAGATTGAAGAGATCGAGCAGACAGGGATTCTGTGCCGGATACCCGACTGGTGGAAGAAGAGGGCTTCGGCAGTATCGCTGTCTGTCACGCTTGGAGAGAAAAAAGAATCCATGCTGGGATTCAATACCCTGGTGTCTGTCCAGCCCCGGCTGGTGGTGGACGGAGTGCCGCTGACCCGGGAGGATATCCGCAGTCTGCTGGCACAGACGGAAGGACTGGCCTTTCTGAAAGGGAAATGGGTGGAGGTGAATCATGAACGCCTGCGGAGGCTGCTGGAGGATATAGAGAGCGGAAGCGGGGAGATCACCCTGATGGACGCCCTGCGGATGGAGATGGGAACGAAGAAGCCCCCGGCAGATGTGGGTTCCCTGGTTACCAATGGCAAGTGGCTGGGAGAGCTTCTGCAGAATCTCAGACATCCGGAAAAGATCCGGAAACTGGCTGTGCCGTCTACGGTTCACGCCCGGCTGAGGCCTTATCAGAGAAACGGATATGTATGGCTGAATTATATGGACAGGTTGGGATTCGGCGCCTGTCTCGCGGACGATATGGGTCTGGGCAAGACGCTGCAGGTGCTGACTTATCTGGAGAAGATGCGCCGGAGCCGGAAAGGCAGCAGGGCGCTTCTGGTTGTTCCCGCGTCTCTTCTTGGAAACTGGCAGAGGGAAGCGCGGAAATTTGTTCCGGCGATGTCTTTCGGGATTCTGCATGGGAAGCCGGTTCCGATTCTGGAGGAGGAACTGAAAGCGGATCAGATTTTTCTTACTATTACGACTTATGGAATGGTGCCGAGAATTGACGGACTGAAGAATATCCAGTGGGACTGCGTCATACTGGATGAAGCCCAGGCGATCAAGAATCCCCTGACGAAGCAGACCAGGGAGATAAAGAAGCTGAATGCCAGGATGCGGATTGCCATGACAGGGACGCCCATTGAAAATGACCTGACAAATCTGTGGTCGCTGTTTGATTTCCTGAACAAGGGGCTTATGGGGACGTCGAAGGAATTTAAAGATTTCAGCAAATCCCTGAAGATGGATCCCCGGCAGTATGGACGGCTGAAGTCCATGGTGGCTCCCTTTATGCTGCGCCGGGTAAAGACGGATAAGAGTATTATAGCGGATTTGCCAGAGAAGCTGGAAACGATAGATTACGTGGAAATGTCGAAAAAGCAGATTGTTCTTTACCGCAGGATTGTGTCGGACATGGAAGAGCGCATCCGGAATTCAGATGGGATGGAACGGCGGGGGATTGTACTGGCGACCATCCTGAAGCTGAAGCAGGTCTGCAATCATCCGGATCAGTATCTGGGGCAGCAGACATATTCGGCCTCTGAGAGCGGCAAGTTTGCCCTTCTGAGGGAAATCTGTGAGACGATATATGAAAAGCGGGAGCGGGTTCTTGTATTTACCCAGTTCAGGGAAATTACGGAATATCTGGCGCGTTATCTGAAAGAGATCTTTCATGCGGATGGGTTTGTGCTCCATGGGGGGACTTCTGTGACCGCCCGGGGGAAGATTGTGGAGGACTTCCAGAGCGACCGGTATGTTCCGTTTATTGTCCTGTCTGTAAAAGCCGGCGGAACCGGGCTGAATCTGACAAAGGCCAACCATGTCATTCATTTTGACCGGTGGTGGAATCCGGCGGTAGAAAACCAGGCCACAGACCGGGCGTTCCGTATCGGGCAGACGAAGGACGTCATGGTGCATAAGCTGGTTTCCAGAGGCACCATTGAGGAGAAGATAGATGAAATGATCAACGCCAAAAAGGAGCTGGCGGATAACGTCATAGGTTCCGGCGGTGAGAACTGGATCACGGAGCTGGATAATGAGGCTCTGATGGAGCTGCTGAGACTGGATTGAAAAATGGAGGAGAAACCGACAGATGAGCAGATACTGGGATGACAGAAATGAATATCGTCAGCCGGACGCGGAACGGCTCAGGAGGAATTCCAGAAACAGCATGAGCACGGCGAAGTCCAGGGGAAAGATTCTGGAGCCTGTTGTCATCCAGGGGCGGGCCATTGCGAAGAACTGGTGGGGAAAGGCCTGGTGTGAGAACCTGGAGCGTTATGCTGATTTTGAGAGCCGGCTAGACCGGGGGAAGCGCTATGTCCGTACCGGCGCGGTTATTGATCTGAAGATACAGAAGGGGAAGATTCTGGCGCGGGTGCAGGGGCGGAGAAAATCTCCCTACAAAACGGAGATACGGATCAGCCCCCTTTCAGAGGAAAAGTGTCAGAGGATTATCAGCCAGTGCGGCCGGAAACTGGAAAATGTAGAAAAGCTGATCAACGGAGATTTCCCCGAAGAGATGAAGGAGCTGTTCCAGAGCGCCGACGGACTGTTCCCGGCGCCGAAGGAAATCAGCTTTACCTGCAGCTGCCCGGACTGGGCGCTTATGTGCAAGCATGTGGCGGCCGCCCTCTATGGAGTCGGCGCCCGGCTGGACCAGCAGCCGACGCTGTTTTTCGAGCTCCGGGGGATTGACATGGACCGCTTTATAGATGTAACGCTGGCGAATAAGGTGGAAGCCATGCTCCGGAATGTGGATCAGAAGACAGAGCGGATGCTGGATGATGATGACGTCGGAGGGATGTTCGGAGTGTTGTGAGTGTGATGATGACTTCCGGGCGGAGGGAAAGTTACTGTGAATGGGGCAAACAACGTCACGGAATTATAATTTTGTGTCAATTACTGGAAACATCTTGCTTAAAAAAATGCGCTA
>CAYLWI010000131.1:0-3483 GCA_964387345.1 uncultured Eubacterium sp.
TTTTGTGTGAAGTTCTTGACAAAAAGAGAAAATCATATTATTGTAATTAGCAGAGTGAGACAGAAGTCACACGAAGGGGTACACCACCACGGGTGTAGTTCTTTGTGTGGCTTTTTTGTTGTACATGATAGATTTGTACAGCAAAATGATCTGCAGAGCGCGTACTGTTTTGTATGCCTGTCCACTAAATTTCTGCCGCATGTGATCGTTAAGCGGACGATAGCTGCGGTTTCGATGGAGCGGGGGAGGTGAAATGCTTGATAAAAATCAATGGCGAAGATGTAGACAGAGAAGAGGTTCTGCTTCTGGATTATCTGAAGGAGCAGAATTACAATAGGAAGGTCATTGTGGTTGAGTGCAATGAAGAGATTGTTCCCAGAGATCAGTATGGAACGTTTATGCTGCATGCGGGAGATGTGGTAGAGATTGTCAGTTTTGTGGGAGGAGGCTGAGATGAAACAGGAATCAAAATTTCCCACAGAGCAGGAAATCCTGGAATCCCTGGAGCTGCGGCACACGAAACCGGTGCAGGAAAAGCTGGGCCGGGCCCGGGTGGCGGTCTGCGGCCTGGGAGGGCTGGGTTCCGCGATTGCCATCGCCCTCGCCAGGTGCGGCGTGGGACATTTGCATCTGATTGATTTTGATTGTGTAGATCTGAGCAATGTAAACCGGCAGCAGTACGCCCTTTCCCAGATCGGGATGCCGAAGCCGGAGGCCATGGCGGAGGAAATCCGGAGGTTTTCTCCCTACATAGAAATCAGGATCTCCCATGTGAAGATCACGCCGGACAATTTCAAAGCGCTTCTGGGTGACGCGGATTATATCTGCGAGGCCTTTGACCGTCCAGAGGAAAAGGCCATGCTGACCAGCCTGGTGCTGGAGCAGATGCCGGAAAAATATCTGATCGGCGCATCCGGGATGGCGGGGTATCGCAGTGGGAATTCCATTCAGACCAGAAAGATTCTTCCGCATTATTATCTGTGCGGCGACGGCATATCGGAGATTTCGGAAGGATGGGGACTGATGGCGCCCCGGGTGATGATCTGCGCGGCGCACCAGGCCAATACGGTGGTGGAGCTGATTGTGGAGGACACCTGTACTGGATGAACGGTGCAGCGGCAGATATCATGCTCATGAAGCTAAGCTGATATTTTGAAAAGCTGCGGAAGATGTCATGAAGCTGTGCTGATGTTTTATGAAAAGCTGCGGGACATATCATTCCGTGTGAAACAGATGAAAAAGAAAGATGAGGATAAAAAGATGACACAGGATACATTTATGTTAGGCGGAAAGGAATTTCATTCCAGATTTATTTTAGGTTCCGGGAAGTATTCCCTGGAACTGATCCAGGCGGCGGTAAACCAGGCCGGCGCGGAGATGGTGACGCTGGCGGTGCGCAGGACCAATACAAAGGATACAGAGAATATTCTGGATTATATTCCGGAGCATGTGACTCTGCTTCCCAATACTTCCGGGGCAAGGGACGCGAAGGAAGCGGTGCGGATTGCGAGAATGGCGAGAGAGCTGGGCTGCGGCAACTTTGTGAAGGTGGAGATTATGAAAGACAGCAAATATCTTCTGCCGGATAATGTGGAGACAGTGAAAGCGACACAGATGCTGGCAGACGAGGGGTTTGTGGTTCTGCCTTATATGTATCCGGATCTCTATACTGCCAGAGATCTGGTAAATGCGGGCGCGGCTGCGGTAATGCCCCTGGCTTCTCCCATTGGATCCAACCAGGGACTGGCCACAAAGGCGTTTATCCAGATCCTGATTGATGAGATCGACGTTCCGGTGATCGTGGACGCGGGAATCGGAAGACCGTCCCAGGCCTGTGAGGCCATGGAGATGGGAGCCGCGGCTATTATGGCGAACACAGCAATCGCCACAGCGCGGGATATTCCCATGATGGCAGGAGCTTTTAAAAATGCCATTGAGGCAGGAAGAAGCGCATATCTGGCCGGTCTGGGAAGAGTGCTGGAGCGGGGCGCGGAGGCGTCTGACCCGCTGACCGGATTTTTACGGGATTAATGAGATAAGAGGTGAACGTAAGAATGAGTGAGAATCAGTTTTTTGTAGATTCAGATAAATTAAATGAAAAGGCGCTGGAGCGGAAACACCGGGTGGAGACAGATCCTTCCGTGCGCACCAGCCACATGGAGTATATGGAGGGAATGGACCGGATTTCTTCTGATATCATGGAAAAAGTTCTGGGGCAGATGAATTCCTATGATTATAACCGGTATACAGAGGCGGACGTGCGATATGCATTGTCGAAGGAGACCTGTGATGTGGAGGATTTCAAGGCGCTCCTTTCCCCGGCGGCAGAGCCTTTTCTGGAGCAGATGGCCCGCCGGGCAAAGATGGAGACCAGCCGCCATTTCGGCAATACAGTGTATATTTTCACGCCCCTGTATATTGCCAATTACTGTGAGAATTACTGCGTTTACTGTGGTTTCAACTGCTACAATGATATTGTGCGGAAAAAGCTGGACGCAGAAGAAATCGAGAAAGAAATGAAAGTCATCGCTGACTCCGGTATTGAGGAGATTCTGATTCTGACCGGGGAAAGCCGTGGAATGAGCGATGTGAAATACATTGGCGAGGCGTGCAGAATGGCTTCCCAGTACTTCCGGAATGTGGGGCTGGAAATTTATCCCGTAAATGTGGATGAATACCGGTATCTCCATGAGTGCGGGGCGGATTATATTACCGTTTTCCAGGAGACCTACAATTCCGATAAATATGAGACGCTGCATCTGCTGGGGCATAAGCGGGTATTCCCCTACCGGTTCGAGGCCCAGGAGAGAGCAATCATGGGAGGAATGCGGGGCGTGGGATTTTCCGCCCTTCTGGGCCTGGATGATTTCCGGAAGGACGCCCTGGCCAGCGCCCTTCACGTATACTATCTGCAGCGGAAATATCCCCATGTGGAATATTCTCTTTCCTGTCCCAGACTGCGGCCCATCATCAATAATGAGAAAATCAATCCGCTGGATGTCCACGAACGTCAGCTCTGCCAGGTTCTCTGTGCATACCGGATCTTCCTTCCCTTTGTGGGAATCACCGTTTCCTCCAGAGAGCAGAAGCATTTCCGCGACGGAATCATCAAAATCGCGGCAACCAAAGTCTCCGCGGGCGTTTCCACCGGGATCGGCGATCATGAGAGCAAATATAAAGGAGAAGAAGACGAAAACTCCGGTGATGAGCAGTTTGAAATCTCCGACGCCAGAAGCTTCGGCCAGATGTATAAAGACATCTCCGCCGAAGGCCTCCAGCCCGTACTGAACGACTATGTATATGTATGACACCAGGGTTTCAAAGCAGAGTCAGTCCATGTGCTTGCACAATGGACTGACTCTGCTTTAGAAACCCGCCAAAACATGAGGATGGAGCGGTATGCCGCGGAATCCGAATGTTTTGCAGGATTGCGGGAGCACAAAGTGCGGAGCAATCCGTATGGTGTCATACAAAGTGGAGAGG
>CAYLWI010000132.1:0-3439 GCA_964387345.1 uncultured Eubacterium sp.
AAAAAACACATCCCCCTCACCCGGGAAATATGTCTTCCAATCTATGGCAAGTCTCCTGGCTGGGCCTCATCCGGATCAATCCCCTTCCCAGCTCACGCCAGTGGTATATTGACTCATCCGTCCGCCTTTACAGTAGTGGTGACTGCTCCGGATTCTCACCGGATTCCTTTTTCATCCTGGCAAAGCTGAGCTCCGCCCGGAACCATACGTCGGCACATATTCAGTTGTTCACAACAGCAATGTCTAGCGCTCTGTCACTGCCTTTCTTGCAACTTCCGCACAGGTAGCGGCGTCAGGGGTGTAGTAATCTGCACCGATCTGCTGGGCAAACTTCTCATTTACCGGAGCTCCTCCGACCATGACGATATATTTGTCACGAACTCCCTTCTCTTTCATCAGATCCAGAGTCGCCTCCATATTCGGCATAGTAGTTGTCAGAAGTGCGGACATGCATACTACGTCCGCGCCGATCTCTTCAGCAGCTTCAATAAACGTCTCGGGAGCAACGTCAACACCGATATCCTTTACCTCAAATCCGGCGCCCTTTAACATCATGGCAACCAGATTCTTGCCGATATCATGCAGATCGCCCTTAACAGTACCGATAACAACCTTGCCCACCGGCTCATTTCCGACCTCGATCAGCTTCGGCTCAAGAATCGTCAGACCTGCGTTCAGCGCACGCGCGGCAACAAGAACTTCCGGAACGAACACCTCGTTATTTTTGAACTTCTCACCGATGATCATCATGCCGGACAACAGTCCTTCATTCAGAATCTCTTTCGGATCCACATTCTCATCCAGCGCCTGCTGAACCAGTGCCTTGACGTTTTTCGCTCTTCCTTTCTGCAGAAACGCAGAAATGTCCTGAATAGTACCCATAAAAATAATCCTCCTTCTTTCTTTTGTATATAGTATAATCCTTCGCAAAACAAAACTTCTTATATTTTTTTATTTTTTTTATAATTTTTTTACCTTCCAAATTTAATTTTATTATACTTTTCAGTATATGATACAGCCAAAATACGTCACTGTGTTCGCTCCGTTGATATAATTGACATTTACCGTTTCCGCCAGCTTATTCACTTCTACCCCATAGCTTTCCACGGTAGGATACACTTCATTTCCAAAGCGGCACGGCGCATCGGGATATGTGCATTTTTCACAGCGGTCACAGCCATCCCCTGACAGAATCAGTTTATCTCCGGGATATAGTTCTGAAAAACAGGAAACTATCTTCCGGCTGATTTCTTCATGGGCGTCCTTTCCCGCCATCATACCTTCAAAATCATAGGAATCTTCCAGAGGATGAACGGTAGTATAAACGAAGGCGTTCCGGAATTTCATAATCTTTTCCCTGCACTCTTCCAGCGTTCCCACCGCCGGAGGACATGACCAGCTCTTTCCGTATCTGCCGCAGGAATTCATTTCACAGAGATCTCTCACTCCCTGGTGAATACTCAGCCGGTCTGTTGTTGTAAAACCAAATTGATGTATCCGCAATTCCTTCTGCTTATCCGCAATCTCTTTCTGTAAATCCATCTTTCCCTCCTGTAAATTCAAAGCCCCCTGCCTGACGGTTATTAACAGGAGGCTTTCCAGTCATTGCTTTTTATTCAAAAAACATCTCATCCATGTAAAACTGATTAAAATCTTTATCCGATCCCAGCTGAACCTCCTCTGCAGCAGCAACAATTCTCTCCATACGTTCCGCAGCTCCGGGCTCTGTCAGCCAGACTGCCGCCCCGCCCAGAGAGCTGTTCCCGACTGCTGCCGCGCGGCTTTCCAGTTCTTTTGGAATCAGACCGATTCCCACAGCTTTTTTCAGATTCAGATGGAAACCGAATCCTCCGGCCAGATACAGTGTGCCGATATCTCTGCAGGTCACGCCATAGCGGAGCATCAGCGTTTCCAGTCCGGCCCGCACAGCAGCTTTCGCCAGCTGAATCTCCCGGACATCCTTCTGTGTAAAAGAAATCTCATCTCCCGCCGGGGTCTTCCCGAGCACAAACCCATCATCGAAATAATCTTCATCCAGCATACCGCTTTCATCAATCCATTCTTCCTTCAGAAGCTCGTATGCAGTCTCAATCACGCCGGTTCCGCACAGTCCCAGCGGCGGTTTTTCTCCAATCGTCCGGCAGTTTACATCTGTTCCATTAATCTCCACCTGGCAGATCGCTCCCGGAACGCTTCCCATTCCGCAGGAAATATTGCCGCCCTCAAAGGCCGGTCCTGCCGCGGTAGAAGTTACCAGAATCTTATCTCTGTTTCCGATTGCCATCTCACCATTCGTTCCAAGGTCAATCAGCACATTCACCGTTTCGGAACAGTCAAAGCCGCAGGATAACATGCCGGCGGAAATGTCAGCCCCCACATAAGTGGAAATCCCGGGAAGCAGAATCACGGGAATAGATACCTTCCCGCGAACATCCTGTTTTTCCGTCCGGACTTCCGCAAATAATTCTTCAAAATCTGTCTGAATCGTACCGATATTCACGGGATCGAAAGGATACACTCCCAGCGTCTCACAGGAATATCCCATCAGCAGATGTCCCATCGTTGTATTCCCGGAGACAGCAATTCTCCTGATCCCGGACAGTTCCATCCCCGCCTCCGCAAGAAGACGGCAGATCATCTCATAAAGATCCCTGCGGATGCTGTGACTCAGCTCCTGCAGTTTCCCATCATTTGCCGCCTGTATTCTGGAAATCACATCAGCGCCGTAGGCTCTCTGATGATTGACGCCCGTTACGGTTCCGGATATCTTCCCGCTCCCTGCATCAATCAGGGAAACCGCAATCGTTGTGGTTCCGATATCAATGGCAATCTCACCGGCTCCGGAAACAGTCTCATTCTTCCGCCCCTCTGCATTATGCTCCCGACGATAACCTGTCACAACATCAAAATCAGCCTCATCTCCGCTTTCAATCTCAATACGGCAGTCTCCCACAGGGTAAGCCTCACAGGACAGACGCATCCCCTCCGAAAGCTGTTCTTCTGAAAAAAACTGCCTGTCCGCCTCCGTAATCTCCGTCATCCCCTGCAGGAAACGCACCCCGCATTTGCCGCAGCGTCCCCTGCCTCCGCAGGCAGCGCTGATATACACTCCCTGCCTTGTGAATGCTTCCAGAAGAGACTCGTCTTCCCTGCGGAAAAACGTCTGTGCCTTTCCCCTTCTAACCACTGTAATCTGATATTCTTTCACAATTGGTTACCCCGTCTTTCCTTTATCCTCGCCTGAAACCGGCAATCCCAGTATACCGCAATATGGATCAGAAGACTTTTAAAAATTTCACTTTTTTATGAGTTTTTATTTCCTGCGGATCAAATATTTTCTCACAGCTGCGCCTGCCGGTTCTCTTTGTATAAAACAGGGAAAAAAATCAGTGACAGAAATGGATCTTTGGAAAAGCGCGGAAGGCCGCGCAGTATCAGA
>CAYLWI010000133.1:0-3401 GCA_964387345.1 uncultured Eubacterium sp.
CTTGCAGAACACACGACTTTCACCCGTTAGAAACGTGCGCCGCCAGGCGCACCATAGAAAAACGGACAACAGCAGAAACGCTAATGTCCGTCAATCCATCGGCTCACAAGAGCCGCTATATTCAGTTATCCTGCTTCACACAGGGGAAGCTCCGGCGGAGCCTGGCACACATCACGACAGTTCTTTTTGCCACTTCATTCTCTTGTCGTTCCCTGTGTTTTGCCCTTAATTTTTCCCTCACGAGCGTCCGTGAGGCCATAAAAATGCGGCAATGTTCGATAACAGCCCATAACACCTTCGCATGGATAAATTGGCGTATTTTCAAGGGGTTCCGGGGGGGGGTAATAACACCCGATAACGCCTCTTGGAAGGTGGTGAAATTTCAATGGGCTAAATTTCGAATTATAAATCATATCTTGTTAAAAATTTATTTTTTCCTTCGGAAAATTCCTCTGAAAATCAGCCGTACAAGAGGACCGCAATACAGCATCTGCCAGAGGATCGCGCAGGGCATATTCAATCCCCATGTCTGGATCCAGACTCCGAATCCGGGTTCCTTAAAAAGAACTGTCGCAATCAGACTCATGACCGGACACATAATACAGCAGATACAGATCGAGATTCCATAGGTGATAAACTGCGGACGGTCATCTGGACGCAGAACTGTAAATGCAAGTTTCCGGGCAAGCTTTCCTACAATAAAAAACTCCAGCACAAAGGCAATGGGCGCCATGATGTACATCTCTCCCAGCGCATCCAGAAAAGTCTGTCCGGTAACGCCGCCCATTCCCAGCGCCACATTGTAGACAATCATTCCATAGACCATGATCACAGCCATAATTGCAGTATAAACAACATCTTCAAGTTTCGTTTTTGGCATAAAAATCCCTCCTTAGATAATGAACTGATGTGTTGTTCGTTATCATCCGGAGGGATGTCCGTTTCCAATTTAAACCATATGACGTTTTAGTTTATATCACATTTTTTCACAAAAATCAAGAAAAATTTATTCAAATTCCGGATGGATCAGACCATATCCGCCGTTCTTTCTGCGGTAAACTACATTTACTTCGCAATCCTCATCCGCATTGGCAAATACAAAGAAATCATGTCCCAGCAGTTCCATTTCCAGGACTGCGTCCTCCGGAAACATGGGCTTGATACCAAAATGTTTTACCCTTCTGATTTCAATCTGCTCATCTGTCTCCGGCCTGTCTGTCTCTTCTTTTGTAAAAGTATCTCCTATCCGTTCCGGTGTGGCATGGGAAGTGGGACGGCCCTCATTCCTGGCTACCATCTGGTTTTTATATTTTTTCAGTTTACGCTCCAGAACCTCCCCCGCTTCATGAATGACATTGTACATATCCTCTCCGGATTCCTCTACTCTTGCAACAGAGTTCCTGTCACTTACCGTGATCTCTGTCGATTTTACCTGTCCGGCAGAACTCAGAAGCACCTTGATGGATGCGTTCTCCGAAAGAAAATGACGCGATTTATTGATGGCCTTCTCAGCAGCCTCCTGCAGACCTGCTGTAATCTCGATGTTTTTCCCTCTTACACTTATACTCATATGAATACCTCCAAACATGACATATAATTACCAGAACAAAGAGTTTCTGTCTGGTTGCTTATAGTATACCTTAAATCGGATCTTTTTTCTACAGGTTCATTATTTTTCCTGGAAAATCATGTAACATTCCAGCCCCGTACATGCGCAAACCATTCTATAAAAACACAAAGGAGAGGCACGATTAATCTGCCTCTCCCATCCGGGTCCGGTTTCTGATCTCATTCAGGATCTGTTCTGCCGCTTCCCGCTTACTCATCAGCGGAAGCTCTTTTTCCATATCCGGTGTGATAATTGTAATCACGTTCGTGTCAGTGCCGAACCCTGCTCCGGCTACCTTCAGGTTGTTCGCCACTATCATATCCAGATTCTTTTTACTGATTTTAGCTTTTGAGTTTTCCAGCATATTCTGTGTTTCCATGGAAAATCCGCAGACAAACTGCCCCTGTCTTTTCGCAGGCCCCACCGTACCGAGAATATCCCTGGTCCGGGTCAGCGGAATAGAAAGATCACCGTCTTTCTTTTTTATCTTCTGATCACTGACTTTAGCCGGTTTATAATCGGCAACCGCCGCTGTCATAATGATGATATCCGCATTCTCCCGCTCTGCCATGACAGCTTCATACATGTCCTGCGCGGAGATTACAGGAATCATCCGGACTGCAACAGGCGGTTCCATGGAGCACGGACCGGAAATAAGCGTTACTTCCGCTCCTCTGAGCATGGCGTTTTCCGCAATGGCATATCCCATTTTCCCGGTAGAATGATTGGTAATATAGCGGACCGGATCAATGGCCTCCCGGGTGGGACCGGCAGTCACAAGAATCTTCTTCCCTGCCAGATCCTTCTCTTTTGCGATAACCCGCATAATATGTGAAAACAGAACTTCCGGTTCCGGCATTTTCCCTTTTCCTACATCACGGCAGGCAAGCATACCGCTGGCCGGCTCAATAATTTGCATTCCATACTCCGCCAGCTTTTTCAGATTGTCCTGCAAAACAGGGCTTTCATACATATTGGTGTTCATGGCCGGAACTATAATCATGGGAGCCTTGCAGGCCATGGCAGTAGTTGTCAGCATATCGTCCGCAATTCCGTTGGCCAGCTTCCCGATTACATTTGCGGAAGCCGGAGCAATCATCATTACATCTGCCTGGGACGCAAGGCTGACATGCGCTACATGAAACTGGAAATTGCGGTCAAATGTGTCAATCAGACATTTATGGCCGGTCAGAGTTTCAAAAGTAATCGGATTGATAAAATTAGCAGCGTTTTTTGTCATGATCACATGAACATCCGCGTGCTGCTTTATCAGCATACTGGCAAGGTTCGCAATCTTATATGCCGCAATACTTCCGGTCACGCCCAATACTACTGTCTTTCCCTTCAGCATGTTTCTCCTCCGTCTTTATCCAGTCTGGCTTTGTCAAAAAGCTGACCATGCTTTTCATAGCATGTCACACGGCTGATCCGGTTAATCTCATCCACAAAAACTACAGATGGTTTATGCTCTCCGGCTTCTTCCGGAGTCATATCCGCATAAGACATAATAATGATCTTATCCCCGACACAGCAGCAGCGGGCCGCCGCTCCATTCAGACAGATGACGCCACTCCCGCGTTCACCGGCAATAGTGTAAGTTTCAAAACGCGATCCATTATTTATGTCAACAATCTGCACCTTTTCATATTCCAGAATCCCGGCAGCTTCCATCAGTTCTTCGTCAATGGTGATACTTCCCACATAATCCAGGGCCGCCTGGGTAACCGTTGCCCGGTGAATTTTTCCTTTTAACATCTGAATCGTCATATTTCATTTCCTCCTTATTGGACTG
>CAYLWI010000134.1:0-3373 GCA_964387345.1 uncultured Eubacterium sp.
CTTTAAAACATTCCAATTTAAAAGCTGCGTCCTTGTTACCCGCGGAAGTTTTTCTCCCCCTTCTTTTCCCTCCTGCATCTCTTTTCGATAGCGATTCATATCCTGACAAAGCTTTTTTATAGCCTTTTCCGTCACAGTATATCCCACGCATATTTGCTCATCCCATGAGACACGGGCTCCCTCATATTCGAGTTCTCTGATTTTCTCTGCATCCGCCAGTCTTGTAGTTCCGCCTACCCGTATATAAGTGCCATTTTCTTTCCCCTTCGATTTCAGATAATATGGCCGGTTTGCCCCCGGCGCAACAGAAGCCACTACAACTGTTTTTCCCTCTATAGTCTGAAATGCAATATCTGGTACTATCTGCGGTGTACACGAATCTGAAACCGCATTTGCAATGTTATCCATCACTTGAAACACAGAGTCATTATCTACTCCAGTAACCTTTCCCGTTCCATCTTCAATACCAATAATTAATTGCCCACCCTGTGTATTGGCAAAACCGATAATCGTCTTTGTGTACTTTTCGGAATTTTGGGGAAGTTTCTCCTTAAACTCGACATTTTTTGATTCCCCCAGAACAATCTCCTCAATCGTCATAAAATACCTCTTCTCCTAAAACATTTGATTTTTCATTTTCATATAGCTCTCACAGAATATAAGATAGATCTTCATAATATACATACTGCTGTTATAATTATCCGTTTTTCAAAAATAATAAACATCTATAAGAATATTTGTTTCATTAATAAACCCTGTCCATTTCTCTGACATTCCCAGAATATTTCCATATAAAACTATCAAAAAGGAACCATATATTATCAGATAGTTCTTACATAAGTTTTTTATTATCTGATCTTTTAAATGATATCTGTACTATACAACAACTTAATCATAAAATCAATACTTTTTTATTTTCTATTATTATAAATTCTGCCGAAACACAATTTATTCCATGGTTAAACATACATTATCCAGCTCACCATTTTTAATGAAATATTTCTCAAAATCTGTTATAATGCTCTGGTCAGGGAAACCTGTGGATTGAAATGGCAGGATTTATAATAATATGATCAACAGCAGCGGCGGGAAAGAACGATTCTTCCCCGCCGCTGCTGCCATTTTCCCAGTTTACATCAGAATCGCCATCCCGGAATCCACTTCCAGATCCAATCCCATATCTTCTGTATACTGCTCTTCTGATACAAGTTCATAAAAATCTTTTATATTTTCCGAAACTGGCCGCAGCATTCCTGCTCCATTCAATTTATCAAATTCCTTTTCATAGACCTGTACACAGTATTGTCCGGCCCTTCTCATGACTGCCTTGGTGTATCCCTGCTGTTTTATCTGCCGCAGAATATCATCCGCTTCCGTTTCTCTGTTAATAAATATCGTTTTCGTATTTTCCTCAATGAGCTTAAACTCTTTTGCAATCGTGGCGAAATTATATGCAAACTGCTGATTTGGATCTTTAAACAATTTCAATATGTTCTTTCTGTCCAGGCTTTCTCCACGGAAGTGATACAGCGCTTCAAAATATTTCTGTATTCCCTGCAGGGATGAAATATTCTCCCCCCGCGCAAGAAGCGTTTTTGCCACATCAATCTGTAACTGCTGGCCCGGTACATTTTCTCGTTCTTCAAACCGGAAAATAGACACTACACTTTCCTTCACGTCTCTTTTTCCTTCTCTGTTACACCTGCCTGCTGCCTGGATCATGGAATCTACTCCGGCCAGCTGACGGTAAACTGTCTGAAAATCAAGATCTACTCCGGCTTCCACCAGGCTGGTAGAAATCAGAACGCACTTTTCTCCATTCGCAAGACGATTTCTGATATTTTTCAATACCCGCTGCCTGTGTTTCGGATACATGGAAGTTGACAAGTGAAAAACGCCGTCTTCTTTTATCTGCTGATACAATCTCTGCGCCCTTTTCTTTGTGTTCACAATACACAGGGTCTGCATTTCCTGCCGCAGCCGGTCAGACAGATCTGCTTCCGTCACTGTCCCTATATTCTGAAAAGTCGCCCTCTCAAAAAATCTGAATTGTCCCTGCACATCGGGACACAATTCTGTTATCTGCATCTGCGTCCGGAAAAGAGGCTGCAAAGCAGGCTGTGTAGCCGTACACAGCACAATACTGGAGTGAAACTGACGAACCAGCTCCTCCATTGCCGCAAGACAGGGTTTCAGATAATCCGCCGGCAGCATCTGCGCCTCATCAAATATAATCACACTGTTTGCCATATTGTGCAGTTTCCTGCATTTCGAAGATTTATTGGCATACAGGGATTCAAAGAACTGTACGTTCGTCGTCACAACTACTGGCTTGTCCCAGTTCTCAGACGCAAGCTGCATAGGTTTCAGTTCTTCCGTGCTCTCATAATCGACATTATAGTGATTTTCCAACACATTCTGTTCTCCCAGAATATCGCGGAAAACCCCGGCATTCTGCTCTATAATACTTGTGTAGGGAATTACATAAATAACCCGGTCCATCCCATTTGCCACCGCATGGCGGAGTGCAAACGCCAGAGAAGCTATTGTTTTTCCGCCGCCGGTGGGAACTGTCAGCTGGAACATCCCAGGCTTTTCCTTTCCGCGCTCCAGACAATGTCTGAGGATTTCCGTTCTTCTTCCGTTGACAGTCTCTGTCCCGGAATTTGTCAGCCATCCGGAAATATAGCGTTTCAGCTTTTCCAGAAGTATTTCCATGCCCTCCCCGCTGTTTCTGTCCGTATCCCCGTTTTTCATAAAATATTCTGTATCCAGGAAATCCGCATCCACCAGACAGGAATAAATCATCCGGATAAACATACTCAGAGAAAAATCAGCATCTGGTGTCTCTGATGGATCAAACGGCAGGGATGTCAGCTCCGGAATCTGAATTTCTGTCTGATAGGCTGAATAATCTTCCAGCTTCTTCCTGCTTCTTCCCATCAGTGTAGGCGCATCGCCACCGTCGGCAGAGCCGCCATGATCCGGGAGTCCCGCATGATGTCCGGCGATACAATAACTCAAGAACTGATAACATCCTCCCTTTTCCAGACATACTTTTGCACCGGCAGTAGCATGATCCACCTGCCTGTTGCTGTTACTTTTTATCTTAGTCTGGAATGCTTCAGAATATTTTCCGATATCATGGAGCAGACCACAGCAGTATCCCCACTCCTTCTTTCCAAAACGCTCCGCAAACTTTCCAGCCAGTTCTGCGGTGCCATATAAATGATCCTTTACTGTCTGCTTACGAATCCGGTTTTCATCGAGATGCGCCAGATATTCTTCTGATTGGATGATTGTACTTTTTGTGTTCTTATCCTCTTCCCTTCTCATTTTTCCTCCATATTGTTTAGTTCTTCCGAAATATCTC
>CAYLWI010000135.1:0-3312 GCA_964387345.1 uncultured Eubacterium sp.
CTGCGGGGGAAATGCAGTGAAGTTTATCCTGGAAAGAGAAGCGGCTGTGACGGAGCTGAAGCAGGAGATCGAGGATCAGCTGTTTTACTTTTTATTCAGATTTTACAAACTAATGATGGAAACAGGAAATGCTATCTGATATACTGAAAAAAACGCAGGTTTGAATATCTGACTACACAATAAAGGAGAAGCAGTTTACAATGGAATTTCAGAATGTAATTAATTTTAATGATAAGACGGGATTTATCTGCGATATGGACGGCGTGATTTATCATGGAAACCAGGTGCTGCCCGGCGTGGCGGAGTTTATCCAGTGGCTCCATGACGAGAAAAAGGAATATCTGTTTCTGACAAATAACAGCGGATATACGCCCAGAGAACTGAATCAGAAGCTGGCCCGGATGGGACTGGATGTGCCGGAGGAGCATTTTTATACCAGCGCCCTGGCAACGGCGGCGTTTTTAAAAGAGCAGGCGCCGGGGTGTTCCGTGTTCGCGATTGGAGAGGCCGGTCTGCTGAACGCTCTCTACGATGCGGGAATTACAATGAATGATGTCAATCCGGATTATGTGGTTGTAGGCGAGGGCAGGGCTTATTCCCTGGATTCCCTGACAAAAGCAACCAATCTGGTCCTGGGCGGGGCAAAACTGATCGGAGCCAATTCGGATGTGTCCGGTCCCATTGAAAAGGGAATTGCTCCTGCCTGCCGGGCTCTGGTTGCTCCCATCGAGATGGCAACGGGAACCAGGGCTTATTTCTGCGGAAAGCCCAATCCGCTGATGATGCGTACCGGACTGCGTCTGCTGAACTGCCATTCCGCGGACGCCGTCATGGTGGGCGACCGGATGGATACGGATGTGGTTTCCGGCATGGAAAGCGGTATGACTACCGTTCTGGTACTTTCGGGCGTATCTGACATGGACACGCTGAAAACCTTTGCCTACCGGCCGACGGTTGTACTGAATGGCGTGGGGGATATTGTGACCATGGCGCAGGCTGTGAAATAAATAAAATTCTGAAAAGCAATTTTAAGAGGACACTGCGGAATCATCCGGCGGGATGAGAGGACGGTGTCCTTTTTTTAGAAAAAATGGCAGTGTTAATATATAAAAGCGTTGGATTTTCCGGGAAATAAAATTGCATTTGTTTGTCAGATATGAAATAATATCAGCAAAGTTTTTGTGTATTTCGTGGGAGTGATTTTTGAATCAGATATGGGGAAAGGGAAGAAGCTGCATATGAATGGCTATGGACATTTGACAGATTTTTATAAGAAATACCCTTCTCTTCTGGAAAGTGAAGAGTACGCTTTTTTAAAAACTGACAGCCATCTGGGAAAATATGTGATTTTACTGGGACTTGGAGGAAGCTATGCCTATGGAACCTGTAATGAGAGCAGTGATATTGATATTCGGGGAGTTGCGCTGAATAGCAGATCTGATCTGCTGGGGCTGACAGATTTTGAGCAGTATGTGGATGATTATACAGATACAACTATTTATGGATTTCAGAAAATGATCAGGTTGCTTTTAAATTGTAATCCCAATACCATGGAACTGCTAGGAATGCAGCCAGAGAATTATCTGTATCTGCATCCGTTGGGAGAGGAACTAATCCAGAACAGCCGGATGTTTTTATCACAGCGGGCGGTACGTTCCTTTGGCGGTTATGCAGATGCCCAGATCCGTCGTTTGCAGAATGCTCTTGCCCGGGATAAATATCCGCAGCGAGAGAAGGAACAGCACATTCTAAATTCCATCCAGAATGCCATGTATGATTTTCACCGCCGTTATAAACATTTTGAAAATGGTTCTGTCTGTTTATATGCGGATACAGCAGAGAACTCTGATATGGAAGCAGAAATTTTCATGGATGTGAACCTGCAGCATTATCCTCTCCGTGATTACAGAAATATGTGGATGGAAATGAACAATATTGTAAAAGACTATGATAAGGCAGGAAAACAAAATAGAAAGAAAGATAATAATCATCTGAATAAACATGCTATGCATCTGATCCGTTTGTTTATGATGGGAATTGATATTATGGAAAGAGGAGAGATCCATACTTATCGGGAGAAAGAGCATGACTTGCTGGTGAGCATCCGGAGAGGAGATTATCAGAAGGCGGATGGGGATTTCTGCCCGGAGTTTTATGAGCTTGTGTCAGAGTATAAAAAAAGAATGGAATATGCTGCAGAGCATACCATATTGCCGGAGGAACCGGATCTGTTTCGGGTGCAGGATTATGTGATGTCTGTTAATGAAAGAGTGGTTAAAGATGAGTTATGATAAAAATGAAACAATGAAAAATCTGATTCTGGATAAGCTGAGAGAAGTGGAGAAGCGGGAAAATGTAAAAATTCTTTATGCGGCAGAATCGGGCAGCAGAGCCTGGGGTGTGGAATCCCCGGATAGTGATTATGACGTCCGGTTTATTTATGTGAGACCTCTTAAATATTATTTACAGTTACAGGAAAAGAAGGATTTTATTGACTGGGAACTAAATGAAATCCTGGATATTAATGGATGGGATCTGACAAAGAGCCTGGTGCATTTTCACAGATCAAATGCGACTCTTTTCGAATGGGCTAATTCTCCTGTTGTTTATTGCACAACGGATATCTGGGAGGAAATCATGGAAACGGCAAATGGATATTTCTCCTGCAAATCATCCATGTATCACTATTATGGAACGGCAAGAAAAAATTATCAGCAGTATCTGACGGAAGAACTGGTGAAATATAAAAAATACTTTTATGTGCTTCGGCCGATTCTTGCCTGTCGGTGGATTGAGAAGAAAAAGTGTCCGCCGCCGGTGTGTTTTGGTGAGCTGGCTGCTTATATGTTGGAAGAGGAGATGAAAGAACATGTGGAGAGGCTGGTGCAGCAGAAGATTCGGATGACTGAGGCGGAAAAGAAATCGAAAATAGAGGTGATTGATAACTATATAGTGGAGAAACTGAATAATTATAAAGAGTTGTTGGGGCATATGGAGGATGACCGGAAGGAAAGCTGGGAGGAACTGAACCGGCTTTTTTTAAAAATAGTCGGAACTGATGCAGACATAGGATTTGATTCTGTAGAAGAAAGGAAAAATTAATTCAGAGACAGAATATCCTGATCCGGATGCAGAGAAGATGTTCTGAGATTTCCTGCATCTGGATTTTCTGCTTTTATATCTACAGCCCGGTTCCTGCTCTGGTAGAGCAGATTGCTGCAAAAGAGACTTTTGCCGCCGTGTTTAAGAACTGCATTAAGCTGGAAAATAAGAAGAATGATGTCTTATCCGGTATCTACTGGTGTCTGGTGA
>CAYLWI010000136.1:0-3283 GCA_964387345.1 uncultured Eubacterium sp.
TCCTGCGTAAATCCGCTGCAGGCTGCTTCGGGCATTTCTTTGCTTCCGGGGAATGTCCCGGAGGGGTTGTATGGAACAGATATTCTGGTAGCCGTCATTGATTCCGGCATTGATTACAGCCATCCGGACTTCCGCAATGAGGACGGAACTACCCGGATTGTGGAACTGTGGGACCAGAATCTGGATCAGATTTTCGACAGTGAAAAAATCAATGAGGCGCTGGAACAGCAGGGAGAGCTGGCCCGCTATGAAGTTGTCCCCAGCAGGGATTTAAGCGGTCATGGTACTCACGTAGCCGGAATTGCCTGCGGAAACGGCCGTGCCTCCGGCGGTCTGTACCGGGGAATGGCGCCCCGGGCGCCGATGCTGATTGTGAAGCTGGGAACGCCCGACCCGGAGGGATTTCCCAGAACTACAGAGCTGATGCTGGCGGTGGATTATGTGCTGAGAAAGGCCGGTGAGCTGGCTCTTCCGGTAGCCGTCAATCTCAGCTTTGGGAATAATTATGGTTCACATGACGGCACTTCACTGCTGGAAACATATCTGGATGACGTTTCTTCTTACTGGAAAAATGTGATTGTGGCGGGAACCGGGAATGAGGGAGACGCCCGCATCCATACATCGGGAATCCTTTCTCCGGAGGGATCTGGTGTTCAGTCCCGGCAGCCGGTGGTGATCCAGCTGGCGGTTGGTGATTATGAACCGAATCTGAATATCCAGCTCTGGAAATCTTATGTGGATCAGTTCCAGATACAGATCCGCCATCCCGATGGAACCATCCTGGGACCTCTCCAGTCCCGGCAGACCACCCAGCGGTTGGAATCTCCGGGGACAGAACTTCTGATTTATTATGGGGAACCCCGGCCCTACAGTGTCAGCCAGGAAATTTATTTTGATTTTATCCCCTCTGCTTCCTATATTACTCCGGGGATATGGGAGATTATTCTCACTCCCGCAAAGATCACGGACGGCCGGTTCGATCTCTGGCTTCCGGGACAGACCAGTCTTTCAGAGGGAACGGGCTTTCTGACTCCTACAGAAAACACCACACTGACTATACCGTCCACAGCTTCAAAAGTAATTTCTGTGGGCGCCTATAACACAGTGTTTGACAGTTATGCGCCTTTTTCCGGGCGTGGAAGCGGGGAAGGAATTCGTGTCCGCAGAAAACCGGATCTGACAGCTCCCGGCGTCAACATTACTTCCTGTGCTCCCGGAGGTGGTTACGCCGTAAAAAGCGGAACCTCCATGGCGGCGCCTTTTGTCACCGGCGGGGCGGCTCTCCTGATGGAATGGGGAATCCGTTTTGGAAATGATCCCTATTTATTCGGTGAGAAAGTGAAGGCTTATCTGCAGCGGGGGGCAAGGCCGCTGCCAGGCTTTAAAACGTATCCTGATCCGCAGGTGGGGTATGGGGCGCTGTGTGTGAGGGACAGTCTGCCGGAGTAAAGAAAAGCATGTAAAGTTTTCTGATGGGGAGAAATCTTTAGCGTGTTTACATTGCTGCAGTCTGTTCAGACGGCGGCTGCAAAAATTTTGAATAATTGAGAAAACAATGTCAATTAATTTTTATATCTGCTGCGTTTCCAGTTCCCGGGCCAGATCCAGAAGATAATGTCTTACGGATCCGGGTTCTTTTCTCTGTGAGGGAATATCCTGGATACAGTATGCCATAAATTTCGACGCGGCATTGATAATCCCGGAATCTTCACAATAACGGAATCCGTTTTCATCCATCTGGAGAAGCCAGGTGTTCTGCTTGTTCCAGCAGTCGATAGAAGGGATGGCAGGCTGGTCTTCGTCTGTGGTGAGAATAATCCTCAGATTATCATATTTAAGGAGCGCGTTTGCGAGAAGCCGCAGTTGTTTTGCGAACAGGGAAGGTGAAACTACAATTTCCTGGTTGCAGATCAGGGAAAGGCTTCTGCTGATAAAAGGCGCTCTGGTTGCGCGGGTCACCAGCCTGTGGTATCGGAAAATAAAAATAAAAGGAGCCTTGTTGTCTCCGGAGCGGAAATTATCACTGGTAATTGACCGGAAAGTCTGACTGACCTCCAGACAGTGCGCTATGGTATCCTCACTGACCTTATTGTCTTTCAGAATTTCTGTCAGCAGATTCCGGTTCACTGCAATGAACGCGGGAGAGGACAGGATACAGTAAAAGATACCGCTGCGGCGATGCAGCACCTGTATATTTTTTACAATTTCGGAAAACTGAATTAATTTGAAGCTGTGAAAAACAGGACTGCACTGATCCAGCACATGCTGGATCAGTCCCTCATGCGCCAGAACCATTGAATTGTTCGTCACCAGCGTGGAACTGGTATACTGATTCCGGGAAGAGATGCTGATCAGGGAAACCGTCTGATTTAAAACAGAAATAGAAATATTAAACAGGGGACTGTTAAAGTAGGGCAGATAACACCAGTTAATATTACTGTGAAAAATCAGGGAATTTACAACTGTGAAAAAGCGGATGAATTCTTCCTGCGCGGAATCATAGTGAATCATAAATCTGCACTGAAAACCTCCTGCGGATAAGGCGGAGACCCTGTTCACAAAATTTTCAGCAAAAGCAGGATCCTCTGTCAGCCAGATAAAATTGCCTGCGTCCATAAAGGTAAGCTGACCGGGAACCTGCATCTGCTCTGCATAGTCCAGCAGCTTTTCCAGCGCGCGGCGTTTCCCGTCATTGCCGGAAAATGTAAGGGAAGAGGCCACATTATCTGTTCCGGAGAACAAAAGGGGGATATCTGATGTGAGAAGGGATTCGCTGCCGGACAGGATCTGGCGCAAAATGTACTCAGTCTGTTCGGGAGTGCTGACTGTTTTGCCGGGAGAAAGGGAGGACAGAACTCTCCCGAGATCTGAATGCTCCGCGGCGGAAGCGTTTTCCATGAAGTATGCAATAATATCTTCAAAGTAAATGGATTTTCCGGACAGGGTACGGGCGCCGCTTTTCCATTTGCTGACCAGGCTGGGGTCTACGTGTATCGCGTGTGCCAGAGAGCCGGTGGAAATGTGCAGGGCATTCATTATGTGTCCGAAAACAGATAAAGTTTTTTCTGCCATGATACTACCTCCTATGTTCCCTGTTTTATATCAGAGGAATTTCCGTTCATCTGATATAGTGATATAGAAATACCCTGTGTCCAGAACACAGGGTACATCTTTGTACAGAAAGCTTCCGCGCTTCAGGCATGGAAGCATATTTGTTTGTTAATCCATTCTATCAAAAAATATATACAAAAACAAGATAGGAAAATTGTACGAAATATATAAT
>CAYLWI010000137.1:0-3281 GCA_964387345.1 uncultured Eubacterium sp.
GGGTATGTTCCACTCCACTAGCGCTCAGGCTGCGTCTCCGACTTGCTTTCGCTGAGTGTCGGGAACGGCTTTCGCACTAACCTCAGCCTGCGCCTTTGGCCTGGCTTCGCTAAGTGCTCAATGCCAATATCACCAGCTGGCTTTTTTTACGCCCGGGATCTCGCCTTTATAGGCAAGCTCACGGAAGCATACACGGCAGATACCGTACTTTTTCAGTACGGAATGGGGCCGTCCACAGATTCTGCAGCGTGTATATTCTCTGGTAGAGAATTTCTGCTTACGCTGCTGTTTTACTTTCATAGATTTCTTAGCCATTTAAAATTCCCTCCTGTTATTTCGCAAACGGCATATTAAACTGCGCCAGTAACTCGCGTGCCTCTTCGTCTGTCCTGGCAGTTGTAACGAAGATAACATCCATGCCTCTTATTTTATCCACTTTATCATACTCGATTTCCGGGAAAATCAGCTGCTCTTTAATACCAAGGGCATAGTTTCCTCTGCCATCGAACGCGTTGGGATTTACGCCGCGGAAGTCACGCACACGGGGGAGAGCCAGATTGATCAGACGGTCAACGAACTCATACATCTTCTCGCCTCTCAGGGTTACTTTACAGCCAATCGCCATGCCTTCTCTGATCTTGAAGTTCGCGATGGACTTTTTCGCCTTGGTAGAAACCGGCTTCTGACCGGAGATGATCTCAAGATCATGCATTGCAGACTCCAGAATCTTCGCATTCTCCTTCGCCTCACCAACACCCATGTTGATGACAACCTTGTCGAGCTTCGGCACTTCCAGTTTATTCTTATATCCAAATTTTTTGATCATAGCATCTACGATCTCATTCTGATAGGTTTCTCTTAATCTACTCAACTTGATGGACCTCCTCTCTTATTAATCAATCACTTCGCCTGTGGATTTTGCCACACGCACTTTCTTATCTCCGTCCATCCTGAAACCAACTCTTGTTGTCTTTCCCTTATGAACATACATTACATTAGAAATGTCGAGCGGAGCTTCCTGCTCTATAATACCGCCTGCCTGATTTCTCATGCTGGGTTTTGTATGCTTTGTAACCTTGTTGATACCTTCAACAATTACTCTGTTCTTCTTCGCGTCAACTGCGATTACCTTGCCTTCTTTGTCTTTATCTTTGCCGGCAATCACCCTGACTGTATCGCCTTTTTTAATTTTAAGCATTGTGGATACCTCCTATAATACTTCCGGAGCAAGAGATACGATTCTCATAAACTGCTTCTCACGAAGCTCTCTTGCAACCGGTCCAAAGATACGGGTCCCTCTGGGGGTCTTGTCGTCTCTGATAATGACCGCTGCGTTCTCATCAAATTTGATATAGGAACCGTCCTTCCGGCGCGCCCCCCGCTTTGTACGGACAATAACCGCTCTTACAACGTCACCTTTTTTAACAACTCCGCCTGGTGTTGCATCTTTTACCGTAGCAACAATTATATCGCCAATGTTAGCATATCTTCTTGTGGATCCGCCCATAACACGGATGCAAAGCAGCTCCTTTGCGCCTGTGTTATCAGCTACCTTAAGTCTGCTTTCCTGCTGAATCATACTGGCAGCCTCCTTCTTATTTTGCTTTTTCCATGATTTCGACCAGTCTCCATCTCTTATCCTTGGACAGGGGTCTCGTCTCCATTACTCTGACTTTATCGCCAATACCGCATTCATTGTTCTCGTCATGAGCCTTTAATTTATAAGTTCTTTTTACGATCTTGTTGTAAAGTGGATGTCTTACGTTATCTTCCACAGCAACTACAATTGTCTTATCCATCTTGTCGCTGACAACTTTCCCAACTCGGGTTTTTCTAAGATTTCTTTCTTCCACGAGAATTCTCCTTTCATGGTCTTGTGCCGGGATATTAACGAAAATCACGCCGCGCGGGATTTTTGTTAATCATATATCATTCAGCCTTCTCAGCGATTACAGTCTGAATTCTGGCAATATTTTTTCTTACTTCTTTAATTCTTCCAGTATTCTCTAACTGATTGGTCGCATTCTGGAATCTGAGATTAAAAAGTTCTTTCTTTGCAGCCACAAGCTGGTTCTGCAGCTCTGCAGCGCTCTGTGATCTTAATTCTTCTAAATATTTACTGGATTTCATTCTATTCACCGCCTTCTAAGTCTGCACGAGAAACAATCTTGCACTTGCAGGGCAATTTGTGGATTGCAAGACGCAGCGCTTCACGAGCGATTTCTTCAGACACACCAGAGATCTCGAATAATACACGACCTGGCTTAACTACTGCTACCCAATACTCCAGAGAACCTTTACCGGAACCCATACGAGTCTCAGCGGGCTTGGCTGTTACCGGTTTGTCCGGGAAAATCTTGATCCAGACTTTACCGCCACGCTTAATATAACGGGTCATAGCCACACGGGCTGCCTCTATCTGATTGGACTTAATCCAGCAGGGCTCAATGGCAACGATACCATACTCACCGTTTGTAATCTTATTGCCTCTCATTGCTTTGCCAGACATAGTTCCACGGAACTGTTTCCGTCTTTTTACTCTTTTCGGCATTAACATTATTTATCGCTCCCTTCCTTTTCCTTTTTGGGAAGTACTTCACCTTTGTTGATCCATACTTTCACGCCCACCTTACCATAGGTGGTATCTGCCTCCGCGAAACCATAATCGATGTCCGCGCGAAGGGTCTGAAGCGGGATGGTTCCCTCTGTATAGAACTCTGTACGGGCCATATCAGCGCCGCCAAGACGTCCGGAGCAGGATGCCTTGATTCCAAGAGCGCCAGCCTTCATGGTTCTGCTCATACAGGACTTCATGGCGCGGCGGAAGGAAACACGGTTCTCAAGCTGCGCGGCAATATTCTCCGCAACAAGCTGGGCGTCCTTATCGGGTCTCTTTACTTCTTTAACGTCAACGATCAGTTTCTTATCCGTCAGCTTCTGAAGCTCTTTTTTTACTTTCTCGATTTCAGAACCGCCCTTACCGATTACAACACCCGGTTTTGCTGTGTAAACGATTACTTTTACACGATCAGATGCTCTCTCAATCTCAATATTGGAAATACCTGCGCTATATAATTTCTTCTTCAAAAATTTTCTGATATTATAATCTTCAACCAGGAAATCTGCAAAGTCACCTTCTGCATACCACTTAGAACTCCAGTCTTTGATGACACCGACTCTTAAGCCATGCGGATTAACTTTCTGTCCCATGTTTTAACCTCCTATCTTTCATTGAGCACGATTGTGATGTGGCTCATTCTCTTCTCGATCCTGTAAGCCCT
>CAYLWI010000138.1:0-3277 GCA_964387345.1 uncultured Eubacterium sp.
TGTAACTCATGTAGGAATCTATGCAGGCAATAACCAGATGTACCACGCCGGCGACCCGATAGGCTACACAGACTTATCTTCTTCCTATTGGCAACAGCATTTAATCGGCGCAGGAAGAATCAAGTAAAGAAAGGATTGGAAAAGAGATGTTCAAGAAGAAAAAAGAGAAACCGATAAAGGAAAAACCTGTCCGCACGATAAAGGTGGGGACGCATAAAAAATCAGTAATTGCCTTATGGGTGTTGCTGATTGCAAGTGTGAGCTTTGGTGTGTATAAGAATTTCACGGCAATAGATATGCACACGGTACATGAGACGGAGACAATACAGCTCCGTCTTAATGATACTAACGGCATAGAAAATTTCGTAAAGAATTTTGCTAGAGCTTACTATACATGGAGTAATACAAAGGAATCTATTGAGGGGCGTACCGCTTCTATTGCTGAATATCTGACCGAGGATTTGCAGACCCTCAATGCGGAGACGGTACGGGCGGATATACCTACAACCTCCACTGTGAATGACGTTCTCATATGGGAAGTGTCGCAGTCCGGGGACAATGAGTATTCTGTTGTCTATGAAGTAGACCAGCAGATTACGGAGGGAGAACAGAGCCGGACAGTCTGTGGGACGTACACGGTCACTGTCCATGTGGACGCTGACGGTAATATGGTTATCATCAGGAATCCCACGCTTGCCCCGGCTGTCCAGAAGTCAGACTATTCTCCAGCAACAGCAGAAACAGACGCAAGTGTGGACGCAGAGACAACCGCAGACGCTACGGAGTTTTTGGAGACGTTCTTTGCACTTTATCCTACTGCCACTGAAAAGGAGCTTTCCTATTATGTGGAGGGAGACGCATTAGTGCCAATTACCGGGGACTATATGTTCTCTCAGCTTATCAACCCGGTATTTACAGCGGACGGGGAGAATGTAAAGGTAAGCGTGTCTGTGGAGTATCTGGATAATCAGACAAAGGCGACACAGATTTCACAGTATGAACTGACACTCTGTAAAAAGGGTAACTGGAAAATAATCAAATAGTATCAGTAAGGTACAGTATAAAGAGTTTATATGCATTTTCTTTATGCTGTGCCTTATTTTGTAACAAGTTTGTCAAAACTCCTTTTTATACTGAGAGAAATATCGGAAAAGGAGTTAAATATTTCATGCGTTTTTTAAAGAGACTAGTTACATCTTTATTTGTAATAATTATGATTTCCGCATTGATGGGAGGATTCTGTATCTTCTATGCGTTTAAGATTGAGCCATACAGACTGAAAATAAATGAATATGCGTTGAATAGCAGTGTGGAAAATTCTACGGAAATTAAAATTGTTCAGTTTTCTGATTTACATATCAAAGAAGATTTCACTTGCAAAAATCTGGAAAAAGTGGTTTGCAAAATAAACGGGCAGAATCCTGATATTGTTGTATTTACAGGAGATTTATATGATAATTATGCAACGTATCATGATGATGAAAATATTGTAGAGCAGCTTTCAAATATTAAAGCAACTTATGGGAAAATAGCAATCTGGGGGAACAGAGACTACGGTGGCGGGGCAGTCCGGCAATATGAGTCTATTATGGAACAGTCCGGTTTCACATTATTAAAAAATGAGAATTGGTATATTACCATAGAAAATGGGAAAAAAATTCTTTTTACCGGATTAGATGATTCTATGCTTGGGAATCCTTATATGCCGGATTCCACAAAAATATATGATTCGGATTATGATATTCTTCTGACACATGAACCAGATAGTATTGAAGATTATTCAGATTACGAGTACAATATCGTATTAAGCGGACACAGTCATGGAGGGCAGATTAATATTCCATTTCTTCCACAAATAAACGAAACCGCACTGTCTGTAACCAGTCTGGCAACAGAGTATGGTGGGGGAATGTATGACTTACAATTTGAAGGTATTTCAAAATTGTATGTGAATACCGGGATTGGTACGACACATATTTCAGTGCGGTTTGGTGTTGTGCCGGAGGTGACAGTATTCTATATCTATCTCTAGGAGGAGATTTACATGAAAATTTTAATTGCAGAAGATGACGATAATATGTGCAAAATCCTCAAATTATATTTACAAAAAGAGAGATATGAGGTTGAATGTGTTTCTGACGGTGAAGATGTTTTAAATTATTTTGAGCATAAAAAAGCAGATTTGCTATTGCTGGACTGGATGATGCCAAAAAAAGACGGGATAGAAACCTGTAAAGAGTTACGTCTGATGAAAATACCAGTCAAAATAATTATGCTTACGGCAAAAACAACGGCAGATAATGAATATCAAGGACTCTCTATTGGGGCAGACGATTATATCAGAAAACCTTTTGACATAAAAGTGTTGTTACTAAGGATAAAGAAGCTGTGTCATGTTGAAAAAATGTTACATTTTAAGGCTGTTTCTTTGAATCAGGATACACATGAAGTTTATATAGGGGACAGATTGATTGATTTGACCAGAAAAGAATTTGAATTACTGCTTTACTTTTTGATGAATCAGAATCTTGTTTTGTCCAGAGAAAAAATTTTGGATTCTGTATGGGGAATTGATTATGATGGTGATGTTCGGACGGTTGATACACATATCAGAAGACTGCGAAAAAAAATAGGAGATTCCTATATCCAGACTATCTTTGGCATGGGATATATCATGGGAGGGCTACATGAATAGGCTATCCAAAAAATTTATAACAGGAATATCAGTTATATTACTTCTTGCTTGTGGTTGCACGATACTGTTTAATACAGTGTTTTTAGAAAGATATTATTTGTATCAAAAACGGAATACTTTATCTGCTGTTTGCGACAGTTTTTCTAAACAAATTTTGCAGGGAAAAGAAATAGAAGAAGTAATTACGGAGACGGAAAATGAAAATAAAGTAATCGTTGTTAGAATCGAACAGTTTCAGGAAAAGGACAATGATTCAATCAATGATGAAATCCGTTCAGCATATCAGGGAAATGGAATCGGGTTTCAAAAGTACTGGTTATGGAAAGAAGATGAACAAAGAATACGAAACGGTGAAGTTTGTATACGCTTATATGAGCAGGAAAGTCTAAATTATAGCCTGCTGGTTGAATATCAGCAGATTGATTCTTCGCTGTATGTTATTACTATGATTGTTCCTAACATTGCAGACGCTTTTGGAATTATCAACTCGTTCCTTATCGGTGTTAATATTGTTTCTATTATAATTTCTATTTTGATTATTATTCTATTGATAAAAAAGATAGTAAGACCGCTGACGGAATT
>CAYLWI010000139.1:0-3252 GCA_964387345.1 uncultured Eubacterium sp.
TTTTTCACCTCCTCAGCCACATCTTCCAGATCCTCCCGGTTCTCCCATGGAATGAACACTCTGCGGATGCCCGCCCGCTGGGCTGCCATAAGCTTTTCCGGAAGACCTCCGATGGGCATCACGCCTCCTCTGAGAGAGATTTCTCCCGTCATGGCAATATCCGCAGGCATTACCTTCCGCAACGCCAGGGAAGCCAGCGCCGTTGTAATCGTGACGCCTGCAGAAGGACCGTCCTTCGGCACTGCCCCCGCAGGTACATGGATATGGATATTCTTCTTATCCCACCCTTCTGTCTCCTCCGGATACATGGATCTCGCCAGGGTCAGGGCAATCCGGACCGACTCCTGCATAACATCTCCCAGCTGTCCGGTCACAATGAGCTGTCCGGAACCGTCAACAGCAGAGGACTCTATAAACAGAATCTCTCCTCCTGCCTGCGTCCAGGCCAGACCGGTCACAACGCCGGGAAGCGGCTTTTCCATCCGTTTGTCATGACGAATGCCTCTTCCTCCCAGAAACTCTCCCAGACGTTTTTCACTGACCGTAATGCTCTTCTGATCTCCCCGGACCAGCTTCACCGCGGCATGACGGCACAGAACATCCATCTGCTTTTTCAGTCCCCGGACGCCGGATTCTGCCGTATATTCACTGATTATCGTCCGGATGGCGTCATCTGTCACCTTCAGGGATGATTTTTTTATTCCCATGGATTCCATTGCTTTGGGAAGGAGATGCTTCCCTGCGATTTCAAACTTTTCCACCGCCGTATATCCCGGAAACTGAATCACTTCCATCCGGTTCAGAAGAGGCTCCGGTATCGTATCGGTAACATTAGCCGTACATACAAACAGAACATCTGACAGATCATAAGGAACATTCATATAATGATCTGTAAAACTGAAGTTCTGCTCCGGATCCAGCACTTCCAGAAGCGCGCTGGCAGGATCTCCGTTATATTCCCGCGCCAGCTTATCTACCTCGTCCAGGACAATGACCGGATTGGAAGCCCCGCTGCGCTTCACCCCCTCCATAATCCTCCCCGGCATGGCGCCGATATATGTACGTCGGTGGCCGCGGATTTCCGCCTCATCCCGGATACCGCCCAGACTGACGCGGACATATTCCCGGTGCAGGGCCCGCGCAATACTCTGACCGATACTGGTCTTTCCTGTTCCCGGAGCTCCCACAAACAGAAGAATCGAACCGGACTGCTTCTTATTCAGGGCCATTACCGCAATCTGCTGGATAATACGCTCCTTGACCTTCTTCAGTCCGTAGTGCTGCTCATCAAGAACAGCCTCCGCCTCTTTCAGGTCAATCTCCTCGGGCTGTGCTTTTTTCCAGCTGAGGGATGTGACGAAATCCAGATAATCATAGAGCATTCCATACTCATGGCTGTCCTTTCCCTCCTGCTTCATGCGGTTTAAGACTTTTCTGGCCTCCGCCTCAGCCTCGGGATTCATCCCGGACTCATTGATCTTTTTCTCAAACTTAGTCACATCCGAAACATTTTCGGGATGCATCGCGTCCAGCTCCCGCTGAAGAAAGGCAATCTGCTTTTTCAGGGCAGCTTCCCGGTAAACCTTTTCATTCGTCTCCTTCTGGGCGTTCTCCGCCTCCCCGCTGACCTTCGCCAGCTCGATAAATTCGTAAATCGCATGCTGGATCAGCTGTGCCCGCTCTCTCTCGGAATCCGTAGCAATAATCTGATACTTATCCTCCGGTTCCAGATGCAGATAAGAAGATATCGCGCATATAATCTCCGAAAGGGTGTGCCAGTGCTGGATAAAAGACCTGACTACCACTCCCCACTGGAAGCTCTGTACAAACTGGATCAGACTCCGCTTGGTATCGGTATACATCTGCTTCCGTTCCTCTTCCGGCAGGTCATCCACGACCGGACAGATACTGGCGTCCACAGTAAAGATACCATTCTCTCCTTCAATATCTTCCACAGCCACCCGGTCTGTCACCCGTATGCTGACATTCCCCTCATCATCTACTGTCTCGATCTTCCCGGCAAGTCCTCTGTCATAAAAATCCTCCGGTTTCAGCTCTGTTTTCTTTTTCTCCACCTTCTGGATGAGGAATAAAACATCCTCGCCCTCTGTGTATTCTTTTACCGGCATAAAAGACAGAATATCTTTTTTAAAATAAAAAATCACACCTGGCAAAAGCAACATGTCATAAATCGGCAATACTATCATTTGTTTCCTCCTGTTCTGCATTCCATTCCATAAATGCATAAAACATACAAAATTATTATCTGTCCAGGGTTTGTCAGCAGTCGTTTAATATGAGTGCTAATATTTGTATCATATAATATACCACTTCCCTGGGTTTTGCAAGAGGTAAAAACAGGAATTCAGATTTTTTTAAAATCTGTCAAAAAAATACGCCGGCCAGCAAGCCCCGCTTACTGACAGACGTATTTGCAAAAAGATATCCGGAAACTGCCCTACACTGGCATAATCGGCCGGTTAAACTCGCCGTCCACAATACCAGCCACTGCCGTATAAACAGCCGAAGCGCCACAGAAAATACCCTCGATTCCCGCAATCATTCCAATCACTTGAGATCCCGTGAAATTATGAAGCGAGAGAAGCAAAAACAGAATTGTAAGACTTCCAAATACAATCTGGGTCGCGTGATTGGCCTTCATGGTGCCAATAAACATAAACGCAGTAAAAATACACCATAACAGCAGGTAGAACCCCATGGATCTTCCATCTGATTCCTGCCCGAAAGGCGTAGTTAAAATAAGCACCAGAGACCACCAGAACAGTCCATAAGCGGTAAATGCTGTCGCGCCAAAGGTGTTTCCGGTCTTAAACTCCATAATCCCGGCAATGATCTGCGCCAGACCGCCCATACAGATTCCCATGGCAAGAATGACAACCGACAGTTCGATCACTCCCGAATTGTGCAGATTCAGTAAAATTGTGCTCATTCCAAAGCCCAGCAGTCCCAGAGGTCCCGCATTTGCTTCTTTATGCTGTGTTGTTTCAGACATAACTTATCTCCCTTCTTTATCCGTCTGTCCGGCCTGCAGGCCGACTTGAAAAGTTTATCAGCATCTGTGACAAATTGCAACACATTTTTTATAGAATCTTTCATTGGTGGGATATCAGGCCAATTTAAGAATTAAGACAGATCTTGTTCCAGTTGCCAGACTGTAATATAGTAAGTTCATCTATCTTAGATTCCCTTTCGTCAGCAAATTTTTTATATGCGTCAGACTTGCTTTTCTCA
>CAYLWI010000140.1:0-3154 GCA_964387345.1 uncultured Eubacterium sp.
ACAGTCAGCTTGAAAGAATCTGTTATAGTCTGGTTCGGGAATGCCGGGAAAATGGCGGTGATCCGGCGGAAGCAGAAAAGATTCTCTGTGAGAGGGCAGGAATGGATGTAGAAACTGCTGCCCGGATCGTTACGCGGTTCTGGAAGCAGCTATAGCAGGAAAATCGGGATTGGAGGAAGTATGCAGCAGATACAGCAGAAAATCATCTGTATTACGAACCGTCATCTGGTACCGGGAGATTTTCTGGAGAGGATAGAGCAGATAGCTGCTCTGAAAGCAGTGGATGCACTTATTCTGCGTGAAAAGGATCTGTCAGAAGAAGAATACAGGAAACTGGCCGGGGAGGTACTCCTGATCTGTGGAAAGTATGGGAAAACCTGCATTCTACACACTTTTGTGAAGGCGGCCATGGAGCTGGGCTATAATAAGATTCATCTGCCCTGGCCCGCATTTCTGGATCTGAATGAAAAACAACGGAATTTTTTCCGGCTGACCGGCGTATCTACCCATGCTCCGGATGAAGCCGGGAAAGCAGAGCGGCTGGGAGCATCCTATGTAACTGCCAGCCATATTTTCCCTACTGCGTGTAAAGAAGGGCTGGCGCCAAGGGGACTCTCTTATCTGCGGGAGACAGTTTCTGCTGTGAAGATTCCAGTATATGCCCTGGGGGGGATTCATCCGGATAATGCGGCCTCCTGTCTGGATGCAGGGGCCGCCGGGGTGTGCATGATGTCAGAGTTTATGAAGGGAGATCTGGCCTGGCTGATATAGAAAGCGGAAGGGGACGTTTTACGGGTGAATGTGTATCTGGAAAACAGGAGGGACAGAGTGGATTATCCAGTAATAGATACGAAACGTACCGGTATGAAAATAAAAAGCGTCTGTCAGGAAAGAGGAATATCGGCAAGAGATATAAAGGAGTTTATGAACTTTTCATCTTCCCAGTCTGTGTATGACTGGTTTCATGGGAAAAGCATGCCGTCTCTGGATAATTTTTATGCATTGTCCAGGCTTCTGCGTGTGTCTATGGAAAATCTGATCTGCGCGTCGGATCAGATAAAAACAGAAGGAGAGATTGTTTTATTTAAAGCGGATCCCGAACAATACCGGGTGTTCTGGAAAAAACGTTTAAATGCGTACAGAAATGAAATTGCGGCGATAAAAAAAGATGATATATGTACTACATGCTGAACCAAATGGGAAACCAGGAGGTTCTTTTTTTGTAGTGTTTTTAAATATTGTCAGCGTCGGGCAGAAATAGGATGAAGTTTTATGTCTGGTCATGCAGTGTGTCAATCAGTTTGTAACTTAATGTGTTTCATAAAAAAGTATGGTAGCTTAATTTACACATACACTACAAAGTTTCGCATAAGAATGGCTGGAATCCTGGAATACGGCAGGATTAACATGACAGAAGGAATCAGCAATACTGATAGCACAGCGGGGTGAGATGCATGACAGAGACAGGATCTGTGATTGACGGAAAATATGAGATCCTGAAGGAGATAGGGCGGGGCGGTATGTCTGTTGTCTATCTTGCCATGGATCAGCGTCTGGATAAGCAGTGGGCAGTCAAGGAAATACGGAAGAAGGGCAATGGGAAAAGTGACGAGATTGTGGCAAGCAGTCTGCTCGCTGAGGCCAATATGATGAAAAGGCTGGATCATCCGGCATTTCCCAGAATTGTGGATATTATTGATAATGAAATCACCAGTTATATTGTAATGGATTATATCGAAGGAGAATCGCTGGATAAGATTCTGAAAGAACATGGCGCCCAGACGGAAGAGCTGGTAACCGGATGGGCCGTGCAGCTGTGCAATGCATTATCTTATCTGCATTCCCAGAATCCGCCTGTTATATATCGGGATATGAAACCGGCAAACGTCATGCTGAAGCCGGAAGGAAATATAAAAATAATTGATTTTGGTATTGCCCGGGAATATAAAGAACAGAATCCGGCGGACACGACAGTGCTCGGAACAAAGGGATATGCGCCGCCGGAACAGCACAGCGGACGGACCGATCCGAGATCTGATATTTTTGCGCTTGGAATGACGATGCATCATCTTCTGACAGGAATTGATCCCAGAAATGGAGAGCCTTATGCGTCAGTGAGACAGTGGAATCCGGAATTGTCGGAGGGAATTGAGATTATTATTGACCGTTGTGTGGAGCCGGCGCCGGAAAACCGGTATCAGAACTGCGCAGATCTTCTATATGATCTGGAACATCCCGAATTTATTACCAGAGATTTTAAGAAAAAACAGAAAAGAAAGCTGGCGGCTTTTTTTACTGCAGCCGCCCTGGCTGTTGTTATGGGGCTTTCGGGTGCTGTTCTGAACGCTGCGGCCACGAGAGTAAATAACCGGGATTATGACGCGAATGTAGCAAGTTCCGATCCGGAGAGATATTTTTCCGCAGTGGAAATCTACCCTGACAGGACGGAAGCATACGAGAGTCTGATCGTATACTATAAGAATCATGACGCATCAAATGAGCAGATTGCAAGAGTGGGAAATGCCATAGAGAATCATGCGGACGATCTGGATATATCGGAACCGGCTGTTGCAGACTTATATTACAATATGGGAAAACTTTATTTTTCCGAATATGATGGGACTTTTAAGAGCCGTGCGGTGAGCGCGCAGAATTATTTTAAAACGGCAGCAGAATCCGGGGCTGATTTTGATAAGAAGGAAATTGCGGAATGTTATGATACCATCTGCAGATTTATGATGAACCAGAGCACCACGTCGGAGCATTCGCTGGATGATTATACAGCGCTGTTTGAGGAAATCAATATAGTTATGGAGATGGTGGACAGAGCCAGTGACAGGGAGGCCAACTACGACAAAATTTCATTTTATTATGTAGCTATGCTGCTTATTAATGATCAGGCTGAATATATGGCAGGGGTTGGATCTGCAAAAGAAGAGGCGCTGGCGCTTATGCAGCAGCTGAGTCAGAAAGCAGATGCAATTACGTCAACACTCAGTTATGTAAACAATCTGAAAGATGAAATCAATGCGAGCTACGATGATTTTGTTTCCAATATCAATTCAAAATACAATGAAGCAGAGAAGCGTCGGGAGCAGGCCGGACAGACGAAAAATGATTTCTGAAAGAAATCTGATCTCCGGGAGGATACCTG
>CAYLWI010000141.1:0-3138 GCA_964387345.1 uncultured Eubacterium sp.
ATTATATCATCTGATCCGGAAATATGGAAAATAATTGTCCCCGATTGACTTGTTATTTTTTTAGTTGTATACTATTAACAAATATTAGTTCTGGCTATTCCAGAGGAGGAGTCCTTATTTATGTTCGTAACTGTTATTATTGTTATTATCATTGCTGTTGTTCTCGCGGCCACGATTATATCTTACCGTAAAAAACTGACCCGGGGCTGCTGCGGGGCAGGCGGCGATTCCGTGGAAAAGGTCGGTACAGCGGATAAAAACCCTGCGGATTATCCCTATCAGTATATAGTTTCTATAGAAGGTATGACCTGCAAAAACTGTGCGGCAAGAATCGAAAACAAATTTAACCAGATGGACGAATATCTGGCAAAAGTGAACCTCCGGAAAAACACCGCGCTGATCCGCTCAAAAACAGACGTCACAGACGGAGATCTGAAATCCGTCGTTGCCAGGGCCGGATACCATATCACTTCTGTCCGGCGTTCTTAAAACCATCACATCTTTCACTTCACGCAGTGAGCCTGTGCCGGGAGAGATTCCGGCACAGGCTCACTGCATGAAAAAGTATCATTCTCATTTGTCTAATGACAGCCTCCACAGCTGTCACAGCCGCCTCCGCTACAGTGGGAACAGCCACCGCCACAGTTTCCGCTGCAGCTGATCTTCCCCTTGTGGTGAATCTTATCATCGATGATATACCATACGGCCAGACCTACGCCGCCAAACACAATAATTGCCGCGATTACCGTTGCCATGATCTCATCCCCTTCCTTTCTGTCGTCTGTACGGACACAGAAGCTCTTTTCATATTTTCTCTGATACTATTATATCTTATCTTTTCTGTCTGCACCAGCCCCGGATGAATCCGGGGCTGATACATTTTTTCAATTAGCTGCTTTACGCTCTGTTTACAGTGACTTCAATGACCGGTTCTGTTTTCCTGCTGTGAAAGAACCACACATCTTTATGCTGTCACTTTACCGCCCATATTTTCCGCATAGCGGTTTTTCCTGAGCAGCATATAAAGGAATCCAATCAGCGCAATAATGGCAACAACTACTCCAAGCGGATGAGGATTTCCTGTAATCGCGCTTCCCAGCTGATATACAACCATGGAAACTACCCAGGCAAGACCACACTGGTAACCGATTGCCGCCCAGAACCACTTTGTATTATTCATCTCACGCTTGATGGCGCCCATCGCCGCGAAGCAGGGAGCACACAGAAGGTTAAAGATCATAAAGCTGTATGCAGCCAGCGGTGTGTATGCGGCCTGGAGCGCGCTCCATACTTCCTCTCCGTTCTCGGCCACCTCTTCAAATCCGCCGTAAAGCACGCCAAAGGTACTTACTACGTTTTCTTTTGCAATTAATCCGGTAACAGTTGCCACTGTTGCTCTCCAGTCGCCGAATCCATTGGGACGGAAGATAATGCAGACTGCGTTTCCGATTGCTGCCAGAATAGACTCATCCGCATTCTCCACCATTCCGAAGCCATCGGAGGTCATTCCGAAGCCCTGCAGGAACCACAGTAATACTGCGGAAGCAAGAATGATAGTACCGGCACGCTTGATAAAGGACCAGCCGCGCTCCCAGGTAGGACGCAGGATAGAACCGACGGTAGGTACATGGTAAGCAGGAAGCTCCATAACGAAAGGCGAAGCCTCACCGCCAAATGGCTTTGTCTTCTTTAGCATGATACCGGAGCATACAATTGCCGCGATACCGATAAAATAAGCGGATACAGATACCAGCGCCTGATGAGAAGGGAACATTGCTCCTGCAATCAGGGCAATAATCGGCATTTTCGCGCCGCAGGGCATAAATGTCGTTGTCATAACTGTCATCCGGCGGTCTTTCTCGTTCTCAATGGTACGTGAAGCCATAACGCCGGGAACACCGCAGCCCACGCCAATCAGCATAGGAATAAAAGACTTTCCGGAAAGACCAAATCTGCGGAACACACGGTCAAGCACGAATGCCACACGGGCCATATACCCGATCTGTTCCAGCAGAGACAGCATCAGGAACAAAAGCAGCATCTGGGGAACAAATCCAAGCACTGCTCCCACGCCGCCAACAATACCGTCATTAATCAGTCCCGACAGCCAGGGAGCTACTCCCGCGTTATCCAGAGCCGTTCCAAGATTTCCACAGATCCATTCGCCAAAAAGCGTATCATTGGTAAATCCGGTCAGCCAGTCGCCCAGAGACCGCATGGCTACCCAGAATACCAGAAACATAACGCCGGCGAAAATCGGGAGACCCAGAATACGGTTCGTCACAATACGGTCAATCTTATCAGAAACCGTCAGATCATGAAGCGCCGCTTTTTTGTGTACGGTATTATCGCAGAGTCTGCTGATATATGCATATCGCTGGTTCGTGATAATACTTTCCGCGTCATCATCCAGTTCCTTCTCACATTCTGTAATATGCTCTTCAATATGTTTCATCAGATCCGCCGGGAAATTCAGTTCCTCCTGGATCTTGGAATCACGCTCAAAAAGCTTCATGGCATACCAGCGCAGATTCTCTTTTGCCACCTTTGTCTCAATGGATTCTTCTATATGGGCGATGGCATGCTCCACACTTCCCATGAATACATGCAGAGGCTCTTTAAACTTGCCGGTCTTCGCAGCCGCGACAGCCTTCTCAGCGGCTTCAAATCCCCCCTCGCCCTTCAAAGCGCTGATCTCAACCACATCGCAGCCCAGCTGCTCGCCGATTTTCTTTACATCGATCTTATCCCCGTTCTTGCGGACAATATCCATCATATTGACAGCAATTACAGTCGGGATCCCCAGTTCCATCAGCTGTGTGGTCAGATACAGGTTTCTCTCGAAATTAGTACCATCTACAATATTCAGGATCGCGTCCGGGCGTTCATTTACCAGATATGTACGGGATACCACTTCCTCCAGTGTATACGGAGAAAGGGAATAGATACCCGGAAGATCCTGGATAATCACCTCGCCCTTATGTCCTTTCAGCTTTCCTTCTTTCTTCTCTACGGTTACCCCCGGCCAGTTTCCAACATACTGCGCGCTTCCTGTCAGCTGATTGAACAGTGTTGTTTTACCACAGTTCGGGTTTCCCGCAAGTGCAATTTTAATACTCATCTCAATCTCCTTTCCTT
>CAYLWI010000142.1:0-3131 GCA_964387345.1 uncultured Eubacterium sp.
CTCTTTTTTGTTGACCGATTTTAGCCAAAAATGAACCGAATTTCGCAGTTTGAAAAAAGTCTTTTGAAATTGTGATAAGATGACAACACAAAAGAATCGGTTCCAAATTTAATAAGTCCTGACCAAGCAACCAATACAACCAAACATGAAATAGGAGGTGATATACATGACTGGTATTCAAGTTGCATGGGAAGATGTCTTTAGCGTGCTCGACATGGTAAAGATACCGCTGATTATCTTGGCAGTGGGCCTGATTATCTGGATTGGCGTCATGATCCTGGCCAAAAAGTTCCCCAAGCCCAAACGGGGATTTTTGCGCGCCCAGTCCGCCATTGCATTCGTGCTGTTTGCGGGCATTGTGGTGAATCTGATCTGCTTGGGTGACCTGCGCAACACGCTGGAAATGGTCCTGGGCGACACTGGAGCCATCACCGAAGAGACTGCCGCCAACTCCCGAGAAGTGGTGGAAACGGTGGCCAACGAGGGTGTTTTGCTGCTGGACAATGATGGCACCTTGCCCCTGTCTGACGTGACCAACATCAATGTATTCGGCTGGGCTTCCACCAACCCGGTCTACGGCGGTACCGGCTCCGGCTCGGTGGACATTTCCACCGCCACCGATTTGCTCACCGGCCTTGCAAATGCTGGTTTTAACACCAACACGGAGTTGAGCCAGTTCTATGTGGATTATCGGGACGATCGTCCATCCATTACCATCAACAACGGACAGGATTGGACGCTCCCCGAGCCCACGGCCGACAGCTACTCCCAGGAGCTGCTGGACAACGCCAAGGCGTTTTCCGACACGGCAGTAATTGTCTTGGCCCGAGTCGGCGGTGAGGGCGCAGACCTGCCCCACGACATGGGGGCTGTGCTGGATGGCTCCTACAATCAGGGCACCAAATACACCAACGCAACGTATACCAACAACGGCGATTATGACGATTTTGGCCCAGGCTCAACCTATCTGGAACTGAGCCAGACGGAACGAGATCTGGTGGACCTGGTCACTGAGAACTTTGACGATGTCATTATCGTCTATAACGGCGCAAATCCCCTGGAGATGGGCTGGATCAACGATTATGAACAGATCAAGGCCCTGGTTGTCTGTCCCGGCGCAGGCGCCACCGGCTTTAACTCCCTGGGTAACGTCCTCAAGGGCACCGTCAACCCCTCCGCCAAGACGGTGGACACCTGGGTCTATGACCTGACTACAACCCCCTACTACAACAACATTGGACATTTCGCATACGACAACACGGAAGATGTTGCGCAAGCCGCCAAGGAGTCGTGGGATGCCGCAGACGGCATTGTATCCTTTGTCAACTATACAGAAGGCATCTATGTAGGCTACAAATTCTACGAGACCGCCGCAGTGGAAGGGCTGATTGACTACGAGACCACGGTTCAGTTCCCCTTTGGCTATGGTCTGAGCTACACCAGCTTTGAGCAGACCATGGGCGAGCTGAATGTCACCGACGGCACCATCTCCGTGGACGTCACTGTCACAAATACCGGTTCTGTTGCCGGTAAGGACGTGGTTCAGCTGTATGTAAACCCGCCCTACACCAACGGCGGCATCGAGAAGGCAGCGGCTAATCTGATTGCCTTTGCCAAGACCACTGAGCTGGCCCCCGGCGCCTCTGAGACCCTTACCCTGACCTTTGACATCGAGGATATGGCCTCCTATGACGATCAGGGATACGGCTGTTATGTCCTGGAATCTGGTGCCTATGAGATCTCACTGCGCACCGACTCCCACACCGTGGTGGAGACCAAAGTCTACAATGTGGACAGCACAATCGTCTATGATGAGGAAAACAAACGGGAGAGCGACCTGATTGCGGCCACTAACCAGTTCGACTATGCCCGCGGCGAGGATAACGGGATTGTCTATCTGTCTCGTGCAGACGGCTTTGCCAACTACGATGAGGCGACTGCGGCTCCCACCTCCTATTCGCTCAACCGGGACGTCTATGAAATCACCGGTAACGGCACCTATGATGTCTATGCCTATAACAACGATGAGGATGTCATGCCCACAACCGGTGCGGAAAACGGCCTGACTCTATACGACCTGCGTGGCTATGACTATGACGACCCCCTGTGGGAGAGTCTACTGGACCAGCTGAGCGTGGACGATATGGTGGAGATGATCGGCTTTGGCGGCTACGGCTCCCCGGCGATCTCCTCCGTGGGTAAACTGAAAGCCCTGGACGCAGATGGACCTCAAGGTATCTCCGCCCGTGTGTCGGCCACTGCCGATTCCACCAGCGGCTTGGGTTATTGCTCTGTCATCATGTTGGCTATGAGCTGGAACACCGACCTGGCCCAGACCTACGCAGCTGGCCTGGGGCGTGAGGCTCGGGACCTGGGCGTGGACGGCTGGTATGCCCCTTCCATGAACATCCACCGCTCCGCCTTTGCCGGACGTAACTTTGAGTATTTCTCCGAGGACGCTGTATTGAGTGCATACATGGCGGCTGCGGAATGCCAGGGCGTCTATGAGTACAATCTGTACCCCTTTATCAAACACTTTGCCCTCAACGATCAGGAGACCAACCGCAATGGGATGCTCTGCACCTGGAGCACCGAGCAGGCCATACGGGAGATTTACCTGAAACCCTTCGAGAAGTGTATCAAAGAGGCTGGCAACAATCCCATCTCCGTCATGGCCTCCTACAACTACATCGGCACCGTCTGGGCAACGGCCAACCCCGATCTGCTCAACACCGTGCTCCGGGAGGAGTGGGGCTTCCAAGGCATGGTCCTGTCCGACTACTTCGGAAACTACGGTTACATGGATGCGGACAAAGCAGTTCGTGGCGGCTGTTCCATGATGCTGGCCACCTCCGGAAATGACGCCATTATGACCGATACCACCAGCGCCACCTCCGTCATCGCCATGCGGCAGGCCTGTAAGGACATCATGTATACCATGGTGAACTCCTACACCTACGAGACCTACGACCCCAACTACATCCCCGGCTGGGTTCGTACCTTCTACATCGTCGATGGGGTTGGGATTGCAGCCTTGGCCATCCTGGAAGTGCTTTTGATCCTGAACTATCGGAAGAAGCAGACCAAACAATAAGTAAGCTGCTGTAGTCTTCTTCTCCTCGATCCACTTC
>CAYLWI010000143.1:0-3089 GCA_964387345.1 uncultured Eubacterium sp.
TGATTTTGCGGCGCCGCTATTCTTTCTTATAAAACTTTCGATAAAAATTCCTTTAATCTGGGATTCTGAGGATGCTCAAAGAAATCCTCCGGATTATTCTGTTCCGCAATCACTCCCTCGTCCATAAACAGTACCCGGGTTCCCACCTCGCGGGCAAATCCCATTTCATGTGTTACCACAACCATCGTCATGCCATCGTCCGCCAGCTCTTTCATCAGCTCCAGAACCTCTCCTACCATCTCCGGATCCAGGGCAGACGTGGGCTCGTCAAACAGCATGACCTCCGGATTCATTGCCAGGGCCCTGGCAATGGCGATACGCTGCTGCTGTCCGCCGGATAGCTGCTTCGGATAGGCGTCCGCTTTGTCCGGCAGTCCCACGCGCGCCAGAAGCTGCATGGCCTTTTCATCCGCTTCCTTATCAGACATCAGCTTTAATGTGGCAGGCGCAAGCTTTATATTATCCCGGATGGACAGGTGGGGAAAAAGATTAAACTGCTGGAATACCATTCCCATCTTTCTCCGCACCTGATCAATATTTACTTTAGGATCCGTGATATCCACGCCATCCACGGTAATCGTGCCGCCGGTGGGTTCCTCCAGAAGGTTCAGGCACCGGAGAAAAGTTGATTTTCCGGAACCGGAAGGTCCGATGACAACCACCTTTTCCCCGGGATAAATATGCTCGTTAATGCCTTTTAAGACCTTATGATCTCCAAAGCTTTTCTCCAGATTTTTAACGTCGATCACTGGCTCTCAACCTCCTCTCCACAAGACTAAGTACCTTTGACAACGCAATGACGCAGGCAAGGTATACAACCGCCACACTGATGTACGGCATAAAGGCCTGATAAGTCACTGCCTGGACGGTCTGCGCGGCTTTAAGCAGATCCTTGGCTCCAATTACTGTCATCAGAGATGTATCTTTTAACAACGTGATCATCTCATTTCCCAGAGCCGGGAGAATATTCTTAATAGCCTGCGGAATAATAATATGCCGCATGGTCTGCTTATAATTCATTCCCAATGAGCGGCCGGCCTCCATCTGCCCCTGATCCACAGACATAATGCCGCTCCGGACGATCTCCGCCACATAAGCGCCGGAATTGATACCAAAAGCCAGAATCGCAACCATGATATCCCGTCTGGTTGATGAAAAAATAACAAAATACATAATCATCAGCTGAACCATCATGGGCGTTCCCCGGATCACCGTCAGATACAGACGGCAGATAGCATCCAGAATATTCAGCAGCGCGGTTCCGATTCCCTTTTTCCTGTTTCTGCCCGAATCATGCTGTGTTCTGACAATTGCCACCAGAATACCAATCACAATACCGATCAGCAGCGCCAGCACCGCAACACGTATCGTCACGCCAAAGCCTTTCAGGAAGAGCTGCCAGCGGTCATCTGTAATAAATGTCTGGGTAAAAGATCGCCCCAGCTCCAAAAACCATTCTTTCATTCTCTATCCTCTTTCTGTCATACTCTGCAAAAAGGGGCAGCCTGCTGCTGCCCCTTTGCAATTCTCTGCCAACAATGAATTTATTCCGCAGTAATATATTTGTCAATAATCTGCTGCAAGGTGCCATCCTCTTTTAATTTGGCAAGAGAAGCATTCACCTTCTCCAGCAATTCCTCATTGTCCTTCGCGATTGCAATGGCGTAATCCTCTACTGCATACTCTGTATCCAGAATCTTCAGCCCCTCATTCTCTTCTACAAAAGCTTTCGCAGGCTCATTGTCAATTACTACACAGTCTACCTTTCCGGTCTTCAGAGCCTCAACAGCGCTTGCTCCGTTAGGGTAAGCCGTCACATGATCTTCCCCATAACCGCCGTCTTCCGGGTCAGCGGCACAGTAAATATGACCTGTGGTTCCCTGCTGTACGCCGATCATTTCAACATTTGCCAGATCATCCGGAGATGTAATGTCAGAATCCTCCGTTACAATGATTACCTGTACGCCGGTCGCATAACTGTCGGAAAAGTTTACATTCTGAAGACGTTCCTCGGTAACAGTCATACCGGCAACCCCGATATCCGCCTTTCCGCTGGTGATCGCCGGAATAATGGAATCAAAATCTATGTCATCAATTTCGAGGGTCATTCCCAGATCATCGGCAATCGCCTGGGCAATCTCAACGTCAATACCTACAATCTCTCCATCCGACACATATTCGTAGGGAGGAAATGCTGCATTTGTCGCCATAACCAGAACACCGCCATCCGCATTATCATCGGATGCGTCTGCCTCCGCGCTGGTCTGTGCGCTGCCTTCATCTGCGGTTCCGCTATTGTCAGAACCACAGGCTGTCATGGAAAATACCATGGCTGCCGCTGCTGCAAGAGCAAGAATTCTTTTCATTTTCATAACTTTTTCCTCTTTTCTATTATTATTGGATTTATAAGTAAATACATTCTATCATGATTTCTGAATAAATCAAATCTTTTTTGAATATATATTCATTCCCCATGTATTTTCCCCTGCAATCGGGAAATCACGATTTATGAGCCGGGAAAACATCTGCGTTTTCCCGATCATAAAAATGATATCCGCTCATATTTCTTCCTTACTGACATCCACCCAGCCGTCATACTCAGAACACAGCTCCGGCAGACTCTTCCTCTGTCTCCTTTTTCACCGCAGAAGATTTCTTCGGTGCAACCATTTTATGACCGGACCAGAGGCAGACAAGACCACTGAGAACCATCATCACCGCGCTCTTTTTGTGCCATTTTATGGTTCCCTTATGTCCGGTGCAGATACAGATCAGGGCGCTGATCACCATAATCATCGCGCTGTACTTATGACACTTCATATACTTCTTCATTTCCGTTCCATCCTTTCTCTGACTAATATTATTTCCATCATACCATGTCCGCAGAACTCCTGCCCTGCTTTGCTGGCATCATTAAATCTTATTATACCGCATTTTTCCGGTTTTGGGGGAAAATAAAGAAATAATTATTGTCATCATGTATCTGTCAAATAACAGGAGTATACAGCGATTACCGTAAAAAGTTCTATGAATCAATCCCACCGGGAAGCAATCACTCTTCATCAGGCGGCAAAGCAGTCCGCATTTCA
>CAYLWI010000144.1:0-3065 GCA_964387345.1 uncultured Eubacterium sp.
TGTCAGTATGTTGACGTAAATGGTGAAGTGAACTATGATAATACAGGAAACAGCTGCCAGCACATAGACGCCGACAATGATGGGATCTGTGATAACTGTAATACAGATTGTGGAAACGCGTATGATGGAACCGGATACTCAGATGGAAATAATGCATATGGCCATCACAACAGTCATGGGAATGGATACAGTTATAGCCATCACAACCACGGCGGATGAGGCAGATAACAGGTAACAAACAGGTGGCATTGGAATGAGAAGTGAGCAGGAGGTGAACAGAGCTGTCGGACAATATTCAGATATGATCCGGCGGCTCTGTATGATACATCTGAAGAATTACGCGGATACCGAGGACATATTTCAGACGGTGTTTTTGAAGTATGTCCTTAGTTCTGTTTCTTTTGAAAATGAAGAACATGAGAAAGCATGGTTTATCCGCGTGACCATCAATGCCTGCAGGGATCTGATCAGAAGCTTTTTCCGCAGCAGGACAGTCTCCTTAGACAGTCTGGCGGAACAGACCACGGAAATGTCTACGGAATACAGAGAGGTTCTGGATGCAGTGCTGTCCCTGCCCCAAAAGTACAGAGATGTGATTTATCTGCATTATTATGAAGGATATACTGCACCGCAGATCAGCAAGATCCTGGGGAAAAATGTAAACACGATTTATACGCTCCTGACCCGTTCAAAGAAACTGCTGAAGGAAAAGCTGGGAGGTGAGGAATATGAATAATACACTGAAGGATACCTTTGATCAGATACATGCAGAAGATGAGCTGAAGAACAGAACCAGAGAGTATCTGTTCCGGAAAACAAATGGATATACAGGTGTAAAAAAGAAAGGATACCGGTACTGGATTCCGGCGGCCGCGTGTTTCATATTCCTGCTGTGGGGCGGACACTGGCTTTATTTTACGCCTACAGCGGAAATCAGCATAGATATTAACCCTTCCCTGGAACTGGAGATCAACCGGTTTGACAGAGTGATTGGTGTGGAGAGTTATAATGACGACGGTCAGGAACTGGCGGATTCGCTGGATATCAGACATCTGAATTACACAGAGGCTGTGGAACAGATCATGGAGAATGATATGGTGGCCGCCCTGTTATCAGATGATGAAGTGATGGTAATTGGCGTCATCGGTTCCAATGAGGAGCAGTCGGCCAGGATTCTGGCAGAGGTGCAGACATGTACAGAGGAAGAGACTAACACCTATTGTTATTCCGCACATTCTGACGAGGCGGAAGAAGCCCATGAAATGGGACTTTCCTGCGGGAAGTACAGGGCGTTTCTGGAACTACAGAAGCTGGATCCCACAATTACTGTCGAGGAAGTGCAGGATATGACAATGCGGGAGATTTATGACCGGATGGAGGCCCTGTCTGGGAATATTGATGCCGGGACAGATGGCACCGGGGAGGATAATTCGGCGGCGGATTATCAGGAAGAAGATTGTGACAGTGATGAGGAAGTAGAAAGTGAAACGGAGAGCGAACATCACGGCAACAGCAGCCATGGGCAGGAACATGGAAGCCGGTAAAAGGGAGGACTCCGGTAAATGTTTCAGAAAATACAGACAGAGGGAAAAAAGAATGGGCGGCCGGAAGGCCGCCTGTTCTGCTTGTACGCCGGGTAAAAATTATGCATGGGGAATATTTGTATATTCACTGATCTCCCGGCTGATGGTACACAGATCCTCCACAGAAAGATCATGGAGATTTTCATGCCCCGTAATCCGGGCGAACATTTTCAGTTCCGTCAGGGAGACATTCAGGAAGTTTGCCACCCTGGCGGCGGCAGCGTCCTGATGAAGCCTTTCCCGCAGTTCCGGGTCCTGGGTGGCAATTCCCATGGGACACATGCCGGAGCCGCAGATCTTATACTGCTGGCAGGCCATGGCAATCAGCGCGGCGGAAGCAACGGCCACTGCGTCGGCCCCCATGGCGATTGCCTTGGCGAAATCGGAAGATACCCGCAGACCGCCGGTAATCACCAGACTGATATCCGAATGAATGCTGTCCAGATACTTCCTCGCCCGGTAGAGGGCGTAGATGGTAGGAACGCTGGCGGAATCCCGAAGAAGTTTTGGTGAAGAACCAGTGGCGCCGCCCCGGCCGTCAATGGTAATGAAATCCGGTTCCGCATAGACACAGAAGGCCAGATCCTTCTCGATTCTTCCGGCGGCAATTTTCACGCCGACGGGCCGTCCTTCCGATGCGTATCTCAGCTGACTGATGAGATTTTTCAGATCATCTTTTGTATTGATGCCGGGGAAGCGGGAGGGAGCAGTTACATCCTTTCCCACAGGTTTATTACGGACTCTGCTGATTTCCCCTGTCACCTTTTCCCCCGGCAGGTGACCGCCCATCCCCGGCTTGGTCCCCTGGCCGATCTTGATTTCAATGGCGTCCGCGTTTCTGAGATTTTCCGGAGTTACACTGTAAAGATTCCCCACATATTCAAATATATATTTATCCGCCGCCGCCATTTCCTCCGGCAGAATACCTCCCTCCCCGGAACACATGGCGCTGTGCGCCATGGCGGAACCCTTTGCCAGGGAAATCTTTGCCTCCCGGGACAGAGCGCCGAAAGACATATGGGAAACGTAGACCGGATTCTCCAGAATCAGCGGCTTCTCAGCGTGTTTCCCGATGACCGTGGTTGTATTAACCGGTGTGTGCTCGTCCAGAGGCATGGGATCCAGCTGCGCTCCCAGGATCAGAATATCATCCCAGTCCGGCATGGGAAGCTCCGTTCCCATGGAAGCCGAAATACTTTTCCCTGTCATCGCCATCTCGTGAATCTCCTTCATATAGCGGCAGCTCTCGTCCTTCCGGACAAACTCCTTCGGATAGGCCAGCTTCAGCTCCTTCTGCTCGCTGACCTCCGTACTCTTTTCTTCTTTGTACAGCGTAAATTTCTCTGTTGGCTGGTGACAGACCGGACATTCCTTCAGTTCGGAAAACGGACTGCCTTCCTGCTCTTCGTCGTAAATGTACCCGCATACACTACATCTGTATTTTGCCATAGTTACTCCTTTCCTGGGCATATTTCTGCCCAT
>CAYLWI010000145.1:0-3044 GCA_964387345.1 uncultured Eubacterium sp.
TTTGAATTATAACACAAGGATTTTGCAATTGCAAGAAAAAAGTGACAGCGTGACAGCAGTTCCGGAGACCGCTGTCATGCCCTAAACATCCAGAGCCAGAAATCCCAGCCCCGAATCCAGAAAGACAGTCCCCATTCCGCTTAACCCATTCATTAACCCGAAATCAAATTTCTCCTGAGGCAGCAGTTCAATCATATCAGAACAGAATTTCCCGGCAATGATCCGGATATACTTCTCACAATTCTGTTCCAGCTTCCTGTCCCCGCAGATTCCGGCATATTTTCTCAATATGGATACATTCCCAAGATTTCCGTGACAGAGACAGTACCCTTTTCGCAGAGGCATGGACTGGATTTTCCCGGCTGCCCGGACCGCGTCCCGTTCTGCCGCAGCCGCGATTTCCCGGTTCCGGCTTTTCATCAGTTCCATCCGGCAGAGCAGAATCCCGGCCGCCCCGTGGCACCAGGCCACTGTATCCATAGGCTCTCCCCGGTGTATATCTTCCCAGTTATTCATCTCCGGCCGATACCAGCTATTTTCTGCCTTCAAAGCTGCCAGAATGGCTTCATCATATCTATCTTCCCCCACAGACAGCGCATACCTCTGAAAAGCCAGCAGAATGCCGCTCCACCCGTGGGCCATACCCGGAAGAACTTCTCTCATTCCATCCACGGCTTTTTTCTGCACAAAAGCCGCCAGTTCATCCAGCATATGCTCTGCATATTCCAGATAATTTTCCTTTCCTGTAAAACGCCACTGATTCAGCCAGACCAGCGCCATTCCGGACAGCCCGGAAATCAGATCATAGCTTTTTCCCGGATCCTTCCCCGCAAGAATATCCAGATGCCGCCCTGCATATTCCAGATAGACAGCCCGTTTCGTCAGACCATAAAGATACTGATAATAGTACGCTATGGAATATTCCCCGCTCATGGCGCCAGAACCGCTCTCCCCTTCCCCGGCAGAAAACTGCCCTGTATGCCGGAACATCATCCGGTCAATTTTTTCTGTGATCTGCGTAACCCCTTCGGGAAGTGAAATCCCTCTGTTCAGAGCGATGTGAAGAAACAGGCCGATTCCGGCTTTTCCATTATAAAGATAAAGCGGCGTCTCTGTCACATCCCAGAGCACTTTATTCCGGAACTGTATATCTGCCGACCACCAGTCAGCTGCCTGTCCCTCTTCAAAAGCCATATCCACAATCTGACTGACCAGCTTCTCCGCCGCCAGTCCGCAGATACCCCTTCCCGTTTCCAGAGCTTCCGCACTCCCGGTCATCTGTCCGGCGTATTCCGCAAAACATAATTTTTCTTTATCATTGTCATTCAGAAACTCTTTCAGATTTTTCTGTTCATAACTATTGATAAAACCGGTCTGATCCCATCGTAATCCTGTCATGGATATTTCGATCAGTTTCTCCTGAATCCGCAGCTTCCGGTTCTGTATTTTTTCCACTCCGGACTCTTCTTCTGAGTCATCCACAAAAAAGTCTTCCACAAAATCAGATCCCCAATAAAGACGCCTGGAAGCCTCACGGAAAGTAAACAGCGGGATTTCGCCTTTTAAGAGAGCCTCCGTTTCCCATTCCACCACTTTTCCGTTTTCTACTCCGCCATTTCCCGGCCTGGAAAGAGCCATATGTAACATTTTCTCCGCCTCTTCCCTTCCGGAAAGATACTTCGGATGCCGGAGCATGAAAAGCAGCATGGCATACTCATTGGTGGGCCGATGGATATAGCGGCAGACTTCGCCGCCTTTCTTTCTCCTGCCGGTCCGCATTTCATAATTTTTTGCCGCTGTCCGGAATCCCTCCCGGATACACTCTACGACTTCTTTTTCCTCTTCCTGTGTCCATACCGGAATATCATTAGAAAACTGCAGCTCTGTATATTCCAGTTCCAGACAGATATCCGAAGTTTTCGGATTCTTCATCACCAGATGCCTGACCGCGGACTTCTGATGACGATCCAGACATAAAACCGCAGGATTCACCCGGTTTTCTCCTGCTCCCTTCATATAACAGGGCAGAATTCCAGTGGACAAGACGGAAGTGTTCAGGAAGCCCCATTTCATTTTTCTGTCTTTCGCCCGGCGCTTTACAACTTCCACATCAATCATCACCGGAAACTCCCCATGTGAAATTACATTCTCACAGTGAATATCACAGATCCCCCGCTGATAACAGAGAAGCAGGGCGATTCCCAGACGCCGGTAATAACGGAAACGCTCATCACTGGCACAACATTCCTCCGTTAAAACAGTCTCCTCCCAGGCATGATCTGTCTTTATAACAGCATGATAATCCCACACAGAAAGCCCCTGTTTCTGATACAGTTCATTCAGTTCTTTTATAAATCCTGCTTTCAGATTTTTATCCCCTGGCTTATAATAGACACTGATTCCTCCATTCAGTTCCAGCCTGGCTACCGCTTTCCCGTCTCCGTGAATATCCCCCCGGTCCATCTGGGCATCCGTAATACGATACAGTTTTTTCCCCTGCCCCAGACACTTCTCCAGTTCCTCCCTGTCCTCCAGGAAGTGATTCAGAATCTGTCCCAGAAATGCTGTATACCGGTTCACTTCATCATTTACAATTTCATAAAGCCAGGGATATGTCTCCCAGAAAGATATCATCTGCCCACTATCCCGCAGATATTCTTCCACAAACCGTTCATACTGGTCTGCCGGACTTCCCTCACCAAGCATGCCTCCGGCCCTGCAATACTGAATCTCCACAACAAGAGTCCGCAGACAGATTGCCTCCAGCCGGTTCATCAGACCAGTAAGAAAATTTTTCTCTGCTTCCGGAGAAATATATCTGTCCCAGAGCGGATTCTGCCGTACCAGCTCTTCTGCCCGGCAAAGGAATGGCAGGTAAAATGTATAAAAGTGTCTGTCCTTCCAGGGATACTCCGGAATTAATATATCCGGGCGCTTCTGTGCATTATACAGTTCGTCCACTGGTATTGTATTCATGTCCTTCTCCTCCCTATAATGTAATAATTTGCCCAAAACCTTCTGAAATACAAAACCGGGCTGTCATA
>CAYLWI010000146.1:0-3026 GCA_964387345.1 uncultured Eubacterium sp.
TTTTTTTCAGAAAATAGTTTACAAAGATTCTTCCTTATGCTATAGTGGTTAGCAGTGAGCGTTCAGCCCATGCCCAGTATCTGGAGTCTCCGACCTGATACCTGGCAGCTCACCGTTCGGGGCGATACTAATAATAAGGAGGAAATTATCATGATTTCAAAGGAAAAGAAAGCGGCTATCATCGCGGAGTATGGCAGAAAACCGGGCGATACAGGTTCACCCGAGGTTCAGATCGCCATTCTGACAGCACGGATCAAGGAGCTTACCGATCATCTGAAGGAGCATCCGAAGGATAATCATTCCAGACGCGGCATGTACAAGATGGTTGGTCAGAGACGTGGTTTGCTTGATTACTACAAGAAAAATGATCTGGAAGGCTATCGCGCGCTGATCGCAAAATTAGGTATCAGACGGTAACAGGGAACAGACACGGCGGGAGATACTTTTTAGTATTTCTCGCTATTTGTGTAATTTTCCGGATTACTGTCCGGACCGGTGGGAGAACCCCGTAATTTAAAAGGCAGGAGCAGCGATCCGGGATTACTGATGAGTACAGAAGGTTTCTTTTGTATTGATCAGTGGTTTCGGATCTCCTGCCGGAAGAAGAAAAGGAGAGCGAAGAGAAAAATGAAAAAGACATTTTCCATGGAACTGGCCGGAAGAACACTGAGTGTTGACGTTGGCCGTGTGGCTGCCCAGGCGAATGGCGCGGCGCTGATGCATTATGGTGATACCACGGTGTTGTCTACTGCGACTGCCTCTGACAAGCCCCGTGAGGGGATTGATTTCTTCCCTTTAAGCGTGGAGTTTGAGGAGAAGATGTATGCAGTGGGCAAGATCCCGGGTGGATTTAACAAGAGAGAGGGGAAAGCTTCTGAAAATGCGGTACTGACGGCCCGCGTCATTGACCGGCCCATGAGACCCCTGTTCCCTAAGGATTACCGCAATGATGTGACTTTAAACAACCTGGTTCTGGGTGTGGATCCCGAGAACCGTCCAGAGCTTCTGGCAATGATTGGTTCTGCCATTGCTACCTGTATTTCAGATATTCCTTTCAGCGGTCCCTGTGCCATGACACAGATCGGAATGGAAAACGGAGAGTTTGTTGTAAACCCGTCCCAGACTGTATGGGATAATGGGGATCTGCAGCTTACAGTAGCTTCCACTTCCCAGAAGGTTATTATGATAGAGGCGGGCGCCAACGAAATCAAAGAAGAGAAAATGATTGAGGCCATTTATATGGCCCATGATATTAACCAGACGATTATTGCATTTATCAATCAGATTGTGGCAGAGGTGGGAAAGCCCAAGCATGAGTATACCAGCTGCGCGATTCCCCAGGAGATGTTTGACGCAATCCAGGAGATTGTTCCTCCCCGGGAAATGGAGGAAGCTGTATTTACAGACGAAAAGCAGAAGCGGGAGGAGAATATCCGCCAGATTACAGAGCGTCTGGAGGAAGCTTTTGCGGGGAATGAGGAGTGGCTTGAGGTGCTCGGGGAGGCTGTTTACCAGTATCAGAAAAAAACTGTCCGCAAGATGATTCTGAAAGATCATAAGCGTCCCGACGGCCGTTCCATCACACAGATCCGTCCCCTGGCTGCAGAGGTTGATCTGATCCCCCGTGTACATGGATCCGCCATGTTTACCAGAGGACAGACCCAGATCTGTACTATTACTACTCTGGCGCCTCTTTCCGAGATGCAGAGAGTAGATGGTCTGGATGAGAACATTACGAATAAGAGATATATGCATCATTATAACTTCCCGTCTTACTCTGTGGGAGAGACGAAACCTTCCAGAGGACCGGGACGCCGTGAAATCGGTCATGGAGCCCTGGCGGAGAAGGCGCTGGTTCCGGTACTTCCCTCTGAGGAGGAGTTCCCTTATGCCATCCGTACCGTGTCTGAGACTTTCGAGTCCAACGGTTCCACCTCTCAGGCAAGTATCTGCGCGTCCAGCATGTCTCTTATGGCTGCGGGTGTGCCCATTAAAAAGCCTGTAGCGGGTATCTCCTGCGGACTGGTGACCGGGGAGACAGATGATGATTATATTGTTCTGACTGATATCCAGGGACTGGAAGATTTCTTCGGCGATATGGACTTTAAGGTCGCAGGCACCCGCGACGGCATCACCGCGATCCAGATGGATATCAAGATCCATGGCCTGACCCGCCCGATTGTAGAGGAGGCGATCGCCAGGACAAGAGAAGCGAGAATGTATATTCTGGATGAGGTTATGGCGAAAACCATCGCTGAACCCAGAAAAGAACTCAGCAAGTACGCTCCCAGGATTATCTCCATGCAGATTGATCCCCAGAAGATTGGCGATGTGGTCGGACAGAGAGGAAAAACAATCAATGCCATCATTGAGGAGACTGGCGTGAAGATCGATATCAACGATGACGGAATTGTATCCATCTGCGGCACAGATGCGGAGATGATGGAGAAAGCTAAGCGCTATATCGAGATCATTGTAACTGATTTTGAAGCCGGACAGGTGCTGACCGGTAAGGTTGTCAGCATCAAAGAATTCGGCGCTTTCATTGAGTTTGCTCCGGGCAAGGAGGGAATGGTTCACATTTCCAAGATTTCCAGACGGCGGATCAACCGGGTGGAGGATGTTCTTACCCTGGGCGATAAGGTTACAGTCGTGTGCCTTGGCAAGGACAAGATGGGCCGGATCAGCTTCAGCATGAAGGATGTTAAGGGTAAATATGCGTCTGAATAAAAATCATTGTTGTCTGTCTGAAAGAAAGGTTAACAAGTATTGAAAAATATGCAGCCGTTTTTGCTACTATTTTACAGAGTAGTGAAAACGGCTTTTTTATGGATAAATGGGCAGAGAGTGGATGATTCCGCAGGGGATGATAAAATATTTGCAATATCCTGGCGGAGAGGGTAAGATAAAACCAGTACAGAGAGGCGAAGGGGGATTTTTGCGAGGAGGGTAGTTATGGCAAAAATACTGATTGTGGACGATGAACCGATGATCCGGGAGGTCATCCGGGAATATGCGGCTTTTGA
>CAYLWI010000147.1:0-2972 GCA_964387345.1 uncultured Eubacterium sp.
CGGGTACTGAAAAATGGCGGCCTGCCATATATCCTGAGTCCGTATGCGCTGGTCTGGGATGGCGACTTTTATTATGTCCTTGGCCTGAATCATGCCCGCGACCAGGTGAATACCTTCCGGGTAGACCGGATCAGCAGGCAGCCGGATATTCTGGACGATGCCGCAACACCGGCACCAGAGAGTTTCAATCTGTCAGACTATTCACAGGAAGTTTTCCGGATGTACGACACAGAGAAGTCGGTAGAGGTATCGCTGCTCTGTGATAACAGCCTGATGAAGCATCTGATTGACCATTTCGGTATGGATGTGGAGACGGAAATTGTAGATGACGGTCACTTCAGGGCGAAGGTACTGGTTTGTACAAGCCAAACCTTTTACCGCTGGGTATTTGGATGGTACGGCAGGATGAAGATTGAAGGCCCAGTCTCTGTATTGGATGAATACCGCCGGATGGCGAAAGCTGCATTGAAGTAACCTTGTTTTAGATTCAGTAGGGACATAACCCAGAAACTATTCTATGTGGAAACACGGGCAGAGAGCGATTTATAAACTCTCTGTCTTTTCTGCGCTTAAATGGCTTTGAAGCATTTGAATGAATGTCTGCACAGATTCAGATGGGTTTTTAGCATACACGATTCCGTAGGGCATTTTGTAATCCCATTGCATAGGAATCGTCACAATAGATGGGTGAACATCTTTCCAAATGTCCAGTGTTTCCATCACACAGCCCATTTGTTCGCACTCATTGAAAACGCCGGTATCATAAAAATGCGGCGTATCAAGCAGTGTAATTTGCGGGTGCTGCGTTTCAATTTCATCCCGCATTTTGTTCAGCACAGGAGAATCCCCCCGTTTCACCAGCATAAAAGTTTCCCCGTCAAGGTCATTCCATAATAGCATTTTCTTTTTGGAGAGCTTATGCTTTCGTGGAACCGCAATACAGCAATCAACTGGCGTGAGCGGAAGGATATTGTATCGCTCTTTCCATGTCAGCGAATCACAGGGGCCGACAAAGCAGTCAATCTCCCGCCCCAGCGAATCCAGCATGGTTTCCATACTGGCAGGACTATCATCAAAGGGAACAATATGAATCGTGACAGAAAGCGTACCATCGTCAATCTTCGACCACAAATCAACCAGTGTTTTGCAGGGCCGCAGGATGGATGTGCCGACACGAATTGCCTGCTGTTCATCGCTTGCAATCTGGCGGGCGCGGGCAATCGCCTGCTCCGATTGTTTGATCATCTTTTTTGCGTCTTTGTAAATAGAACGTCCGGCAGCAGTCAACTGCGTGCCTTGATTGGTGCGCTCAATCAGTTTTACGCCAATGAGCGATTCCAGCTTGTTCATCTGATTCATGACAGAAGCCGGTGTAATATATAGTTCCTTTGACGCTTTCAGAAAACTTCCCTGTTCGGCTACTGCAATAAAAGTAGTCAGTTCCCGGCTATACATGAAGGCCACCTCGCTTTTAGATTTTCTAAAAACCATTTTAATACTTTGGTATCTTCTATGTCAATCCATTCTCAGCTACAATATCATCAGAAGCTGAAAGGAGGGAAAGAAATGGAAACAGTTATGCTGAACAATGGCGCCCCAATGCCGATGATTGGCTATGGAACCTATCAGACCCCGGCGTACATGACAGAGCAATGTGTGACCGACGCAATTCGTGTCGGGTATCGCTCCATTGATACGGCGCAATGCTACGGAAACGAGCGAGAAGTTGGCCTTGCCTGTCGAAAATCTGGTATTCCGAGAAGTGAATTGTTTATTACAACAAAGTTGTGGGCCTGTCACGGATTTTCGGATACTCTCCGTTCCATTGACGCTTCTTTGAAAAGGATAAATATGGACTATATCGACCTTCTGCTGATTCATGAGCCTACCGGAGATGTCCATGAAATTTACCGGGCTATGGAGAGTGCCTATCGAGAAGGAAAATTGCGTGCCATAGGAATCTCCAATTTTTTGGAGGAACGCTATCTGGATTTAGTCAATCACTGTAAGGTTATCCCGGCGGTCAATCAGGTGGAAACCCATGTGTTCCGTCAGCAAAAGAAGCTGCGCGGGTTGGAATGTCAAATCGGCACCCGGCATGAAAGCTGGTCGCCGCTGGCCTGCGGGCAGAATGGAATTTGGAAGAATCAGACCTTGCTTGAAATTGCCGGACAGCATGGCAAGAGCGTCTCACAAATTGCCCTGCGTTTTCTAACCCAGCAGGGAATCATCATCATTCCGAAAAGCACCAGCTTGCAGCACATGAAAGAGAATCTTGCGGTTTTAGAATTTGATTTGACACCAGAAGAAATGCAGGCGATTGAACAGCTTGAGGTTGGGCGGAGCCTGTTTGGATGGTGGTAAACAGAAAGGTGGTGAAACGCATGGCAAAAAAGATTTTGGTGCTGAATGGCGCAGCCAGAAAGAATGGCAACACCGCGAAGTTGGTTCGCAGCTTTACCGAGGGTGCCCGAAGCACCGGTCATTCGGTGCAGGAATTTTATCTTGACGGTATGGACATTCATAGCTGCAAAGGCTGCCTGCACGCGGGGCGGGACGCGCATAGCCCATGCTCTCAAAAAGATGATATGGATCAGATTTATTCTGCTTTCGCAGACTGCGATGTTGTTGTGTTCGCTTCCCCGCTTTATTTTTGGACAATTACCGGAACGCTGAAAACGGCGGCAGACCGTTTGTATGCGGAGTTGGAATGTCTGGGCTACGGTAAATTTCCGCGGGAAAGCGTGTTGCTCATGACGGCGGGCGGAGCCGATTACTCTCAAGCTGTCACATGGTATCGCACCTATGAGCGCAATTTGGGTTGGAAAAACCGGGGCGAAGTTTTAGGCAGTGGCAAAACGGAAGCAGCCTATCGGTTGGGCGCTTCTTTGTAAAAATATCACAAATACAATATAGAAAGGAAAAATAGACAATGAAAAAGACAATTTTTGTGGTTGGCGCAGGGAAAGGTT
>CAYLWI010000148.1:0-2926 GCA_964387345.1 uncultured Eubacterium sp.
CAGGAGGACAAACAGGACAGCTACCACCCCGCCCAGAAGAATGACGGCACAGAGATACTGCGCCACTGTCAGATCAGCCCAGGTGATAAAGGGCTTTTCCATCATCAGATCTGTCACGCCAACACAGCAGGACAGACGGCGGAAAGTCGATTAAGAATTGCCGCAGGGTCGCCGGTTGCCGGAGTCCGTTGTCCAGAATGGCGGAAACGGATGCCTCCTTTTCCCGTTCTGTCGGCATCGGGATATTGTCAGAATGTCTCATTCAAAAAACAGCTCCTTTCTCATCCGCCCCAACAGGCGGTAAAACTGGCTTTTCACGGTTGATTCTGAGCGGCACAGAGAGTCTGCAATCTCCGCAAAGCTCTGTTCTCCATAGACGCACAGACGGAAAACTGTCTGTAACTGCGGGTCGAGATGAGATACAAAATCCTCGATCTGCCTCACGAGTTCCCTCTCATGAATCCGTTCTGTAAAATCCTCCGTTTCCGGTATCTCCATATCATTCAGGGAAAGAAACACCGGCCGGCCTTTACGCCGGGCATCAACAACCTTATTGGCCGCAATACAATACAACCATGTCCGGAAGGATGCGCGGCTGCCGTCATAGGAGGGGAGAGACCTCAGAACTGCCAGAAAGATGGTCTGGGTCAGGCCCATCGCATCCTCTTTGTTTCCTGTCTGCCGGAAACAGAACCGGTATATCTCGTCATAGTAGGTCTGAATCAACTGGTCTGCTGCCTGTCGTGAACCGTGATGTATAATCGCCCTTATTAATTTCTGGTCCCGATCCAAAGAGCCCAACACCCCTCACCTCCCAGCCAGTTATTTATATATTTATATTCGTTGCCTGTAACGGAATAGTTGCAGCTGATTTTTGATTCTTGTGATACAGGCAGATCAGATTTTCTTCTTCCGCGCTGATTGCATTGTCGTATGCCACGAATTCCCGGATATACTATACTCTATCGCTATGCCGGCGGAACATCAATATGTTCTCGTATAAGCTGGCATAATTGTAGATTCCTTTTCATATTTTAACCGCTAATATAGCAGTAAAAAGGCAATTTTCCGACAACTGCCAATCGCATATTCATAATACTACTTCTTCTTTAGCCCATATCGACTATCATCAACACGGCATTGCGGATTGCTGCGCCGGCAATAAAGATTTTTGGTTTGCCTTTCAATGCGCCCTTGATTCCCACATCCATCGGCTTTGCCAGATAAATAAGGTTAGACATTTCAAGAGCTTCAATATAACCGTCAATCGCACTGACCTCAGGCTTACCCCTGGAACGGGAAAAGACCGGAAAAGATACCCATGAAAATCACCATCCTTGCGGTATTTATCCAGACCGTCCTCCGCCATCGGGATCAGGATGGTCTGCTCAAAATCCACTTTGTTGAGCCTGCGATTATTGATTGTAATTTTTGTGGTAGCTCCGCTGTCGAGGGCGTTGAGAAGCTCCGAATATTCCAGAAACATTGTTTCTTTGTCATCCCTGTTCGCCACAGCGTAATTGATATCCAGCTCAGTGTTTCCGTGCCAAAGTGGAGACGGAGTAAAAAATACAAGCCTGCCGCCACGCCGCAGGCAAGGACAGAATAAATGAACTGCCGTAACGACAGTCCAAAAAACATCAACTCCGTATAGTTACGGATTTCCTTATTGATCTTGACTTCCAAATGAAAAGCACCTCCTTTTGAGCATAAAAAAACCGCCACCTGCAGTCAAGTGACGATTTTCATTCTGATATTCTGTTGTCAGTGGATGAGCCATCCGTAATCCTGCCTGCAATCCACCACATAATCCGCATAGACGGTATCGTCTATGATTTGAAAGATAATCATATAGCGTTTTTCAAACAAGATAAATCGGTAGGCATTTTTAGGAATATATTCCCCTGAAAGCCACGGGCATCTCTGGGGCATTATTTCCAGTGAGTTTGCCGCCTTTTCAAATTCCACGGTCAGCCTTTCCGCTGCTTCTGGGCTGACCTGCGCCAAAAAAGCGGCGTGGGAAACAAGCATCTGCGTCGCCTGCTCTGATACGATGACACGGTATTTACTCTGATTTTCCACGACCCGTCGCCTCCTTGATTGCGCTGCGCATCATGGCTGCGACTTCATCGACAGAATAACCTTTGTTTCCGTGCATCCTGTCCTCCTCAACCGCAAGCAGTTCCTCACGGAGTTTCAGCATCTTCTCTCTGCGGTTAAAAGTTTCAATATCCATAACGACTAAATCTCCCTCGCCATTCTTGGTAAGGAATACCGGCTCTGCTGTCTTTCTGCACATTTCGGCAATCTCGTTGTAATTCTGGCGGATTGCTGCGGATGGACGAATATTCATAGCCACACCTCCCGTTTATATTTGGTAGTAGTATTCTGACCATATTATACTTATTTTATGCCACCGAGTCAATATATGCAGAAAAATTTACAATTACAAGCATAACAGTTGTTACATGTCAGCCCCTGACCAACATCTGAATACAAAATGAGACCAGGATAGGCATATCTTAAAAATATGCCTGCCATATTGACTTTTTAATAGGCATATTATGCAATATATTGTCATTCGGCAAATTAAATGAGGCTCCATTTATCAGATTATTTATGCCTGTTTCAAAAAAACTAATTATACGATAGCCGCATTATTTACAGCCATTCTGTCACGTTATCTGATGCCAAAAGCCATCACGCAGATTACGTGATGGCCAGGGATTATCCGAGTTCGCAGTCATTGATTGCCTGCATGACAGCATCTGCAGTTATGATATTCAGTGAACTGCTGTTAGCGACCAGGAGGCTTTTATCACACAGCTTATTGATGATACGCGGTGTCCCATTTGCAGCGTTCAGAATCGCTTGCCTTATTTCTGAGGGTGGTTACAGCGACAATGGCTTCTGGCGCAGGACTCAT
>CAYLWI010000149.1:0-2854 GCA_964387345.1 uncultured Eubacterium sp.
GCACAGGCAGAAGAATTTACCAGACAGCTGATGGAAAGTAAATAAATTCTGAGAAAACACTCCTCATACGGCAAATAATCATCCGGATGGGGAGCGCTTTTTTGCGCGATAAGCCAGTCGGGTGGCTGCCGTGCTCATCTGGGCAGAAATTTTCTGTACCTGACAGATAAAGTCTGATACAATGCTAAAGAGATATCAGAGTTTCATGATTGTTTATGCCGTCGTTCAGAGACGGCGGAATGGAGATAACATGCATAATGTGGATATTCGAAATGTCAGTCTGGGACAGATCATGTACTTTGTAAAAGTGGCGGAATATAAAAGTATTACCAAAACAGCAGAGTATTTTCATCTGAGTCAGCCTACGCTCAGCAAAAAACTGAAAAGCCTGGAAGCCCAGCTGGATCTGCAGCTGTTTTTCCGCTCCGGCAAAATCTTTCACCTGACGCCGTCCGGAAAATATCTGTATGAAATGTGGCACAAGATGATCGTATCTCTGGAACAGGAAGTCCAGTATGCACATGTGCTGCAGCAGGGAAAAACAAAAAGTATTGTGGTAGCCTGCCTGGATTCCTTTGATCCTCAGAGTTTTCTGCTTCCTGCCCTGAAGTCCTACAGAGAGAAATATCCGGACGTGCATGTGCGAATTGAATCAGATGCGGCGCAGGAGATCCGTCGGATGCTGATTCATGATGAAGTGGATCTCATTTTTTCGATTTATTATGATTTTGAGGAAAAGGAACTGGAGAAGATCCAATGGGAGATGTCCGGGCGGACAACGCATTGCGCCTGTATGGGAAAAAATAATCCGCTGGCAGACAGGCAGGAGCTGGAAATCGGCGATCTGCGACAGTCTGATTTTATCTGTATTTCACCGCAGTATCTTCCCGAGTATGTTTTTATGATACATGAGCTGTGTAAAAGAGCCGGATTTGTTCCGAATATTACAAACTATGTTTCTTCGGCTAATTCACTGACCCTGAATATACAGAGTGATCAGGACGTATTTATCTGTGACAAATATTATGCGGATCTGAATAGCAGCGAGCATTGCAGGATTCCCATCCGGGATACGGACAGCGGGGTTGTAATGGCCTGGAAAAAAGAGCATGACAGCCCGCAGCTCCAGGCGTTTTGCGAGGAAGTCAGAAGTCTGATTCCCTGATTGCACAGGTCAAAAAATTCAGCGTAGTTATGCTTCCGGATCCCGTGCAGGCATTCTGCCAAAGGTATATGAGGAATTTGGAAATCAGCCATTTTAAATATCAGAGAACTGCAGTATCTTTAAGAGAAAAGATGACGGACAGGCTTCAGCCCCGGAAAAATCCGGGGCTGGGTTATATAAAGGGATATACTCTGTTTCACATTTCACAGGGGAATATATCCAGCATTATTCCAGGGGAATTTCAGAGCGGTTGCAGAAGAGTCTGACTTCGACCTCCTGACCTTTTTTCAGTTCGGTTACGCCTGTTTCTTTGTAAAAATATCCGTTTGTCCGGAAGGCGGCTGGCATAGTCGCGGTTTTCCCGGGCACAGGTTCCGCCAGATAACTGCCGTCCGGATTTTGCGTTACATTCGCTCTCATGAATACAGCAAAGAAATCAGGACCTTTGATATCCTGAGTCAGAGCCGCTTTTACCGTTTCCCGCAGCGGAGCAGGTTTATGATAGAAATGAAATATCAGCGGTCTGATCAGCCACTCCAGGACATTTAACGCGGCCATTGGCGGTCCGGGAATCACAATGACCAGCGTTGTGTCAACCAGAAAAATTCCGACCGGCCTTCCGGGTACGGTTGCCGCTCCATGATAAAGCTGGTCACCCATTTCATGTAATAGGTGGACATTAAAATCTTCCCCGCCTTTGGAAGAACCGCCGTTGATCATAACCAGATCAGCCTTCCGGATAGCGTCTGTCAGACGGTCTTTCAGACAGCTCCTGTCGTCTTTTGTAATGGGATACATCAGCGGTTCGCATCCGCATTCTTTCAGTGTATATTCTATCAGCGGGCTGTTAGAGTCAATCATTTGTCCGCGTTTTATATCTGATCCTGCCGGAACCAGTTCCGAACCTGTGGGAAGGAACGCCGCCCGGAGTTTTTTGTATACCGGAACAGAACTGATGCCGCCGGCTGCCAGGAGCGCAAGTTCGCAGGCGCGGACTGTGGCGCCTCTGGTAAGAAGAAGTTCTCCGGCTTTTATGGTACTTCCGGCCGCCCTGACATTCATACCGGCTTTTACAGGGACGGTTTTGAGCCATTTTTCGATTTGTCCGTCAGAATTTAACTGTACATGTTCTATAGGAAGCACAGCGTCATAGGCGTCCGGGAAATCATCTCCGGTATCCGCTCTCTGGTAATCTGTGCCCGGTTTCATATCCTGCTCTGCCGGGTATCCGTCTGCAAAACGACTGCTCTTTACGGCAATTCCATCGCACATGGATGCCCGGACGACCGGAAGCGTGACACGGGAGCAGATATCCTGGGCTATAATCCGGTCCGCGGCGTCACGGGCAGAGACCATTTCGATATCCGGTCCGGGATGCCAGATCCCGGTCAGCCTTTCTACGATGGCTTCTTTTTCTGGCAGTTGTTGAAATTTCATAGATTATATCCCATCCTTTCTTTCATCTGTTTTTCTTTGCAGATTATACAACTTATATTCCCTTTTATGTAACCCGGATTTTGTGTTTTTTTATCTGTATTTTTCATAAATCATATGGAATTCTGCCGGCTGGTTCTGCGCATGATGGATACAGGGGGTGTGAATCGTAACATTTTCAGAGGAAACCATCCAGAACAGAGTTGAAATGCGTAATAAAAAAGGGGTAAAATGTGACAGAAGACAGATCCTGGA
>CAYLWI010000150.1:0-2834 GCA_964387345.1 uncultured Eubacterium sp.
AGACTAAAATCTACTTTGCCTCCTTCAAAGTGGAAATAAACTTTTCACTTCAGTTAAATGAAACTGCAAAGGCTGTGGGGTATTGAATTTATTTGTGCCGATATTTATACTTAGTATAATGGCAAAGATTGTGTTTATTTTGGGCCAGCAGCCCGCTTCTCAAACTGATTTCAGGTACTCTCATTTGCACCACCACCTGTCCAGCCATTTCACTGGCAAAAGGACGTATAGTAAAATGATAAGAGACAGAGTACCGTGCCGTAAATTTTACTTCGGAGGTGTCAGTAATGGATAAAATTTACGACAAATGTTGTGGTATTGATGTACACAAAAAACTTATCGTTGCCTGCTTCCGACGCGGCAGAAAGCAGGAAGTACGTGAGTTTGGCGCAACAACCAGAGAACTTCTTGCATTGGCTGACTGGCTCAAAGAAGGCGGCTGTGAAATGGCCGCCATGGAGAGCACGCAGGATCAATGCGTACCTTAAGAAGTTAAAAGTGCTTGGCTGGGAGGCCCCAGTAGTTGCCGCATAAGCCTGCCAGTTAAGTTTTAAATCAGCCTTTTTTAGTTTGATAGGGGTAGTCTGCGTTTTTTTTGGCTACCCGGAAGGTTGTGTTTCATAGTAAAACAGAAAGCTTCTCATAGCTATTTGATTAAATTTAAGTACGCAGTCAAACACACATATCCACCTACGAGCTCTATTTTTTCTCTCACCCTTCATCTTAATGCTACAATCAGCTCTTGCTTTCAATTCCCATAAAAATATTCATCTGGCTTTTTCAGATTCCTGAAACTACTGACTCGTTTTGCAATTACCTATTAAAATGATATCGCCTGTATTAGTCCCAGTTAATCTAAGCAGACCTTTAACTTCCGTCAGAACGAACATTTTTCAGCAAAGTCGCAAAATCCTACTTTACACAAATCCTTTTCCAGGCCCTCACTTTCAACAATCTTACTACAGGCAACAGAATGGGGCGAAAAAAGGACATATATTTCTTTATAATAAAGAAAAATGAAAGACTTACATTATTAGAAGGAGAGGTAAAATATGGCAATCGAAATATCTATGGCACGGTCTCCCCACTGGTGCATGAACTGGATTTTAAACCATTGCGAAAAAAGACCAGAACTGTTGCTGTTTTATGAATGTGAGGTTACTGAACAGATCACAGAAACCTGTCTGAATCTATGGTATCCCTGCGAAATTAAAATAGACGGCGTTACCTATACGTCTGCCGGGCAGTATGTAATGGCGGAAAAAGCCAGACTGTTCGGAAACATGGAAATCAAGGACAGGATCCTGGATACATCTGACCCGCAGGAATGCATGGCGCTCGGAAGAAAAGTGGAAAATTTTGACAAAAAGATCTGGGATGAGAAGAAAGAGAAAATCGTCCACAACGGGAATTCAGAAAAGTTTCTCCAGAATGCGCCCTTGAGGAATTTCCTGTTTTCCACAGAGGATAAGATCCTGGCAGAAGCCAGTCCGGATGATTGTGTCTGGGGAATCGGGCTGGACAGGGACAATCCTGATTCCCTCGTACCTGAGAAATGGAGAGGGCAGAACCTGCTGGGATTTGACCTGATGACCGTACGGGACTTTCTCGCTTTTATGGATATGTTTGGGGAGTTTGATGAAGATGAGGAAGAATATACAGATTATAACGGAAAAGAATCAGTAATGGAGGAAGAAAATAAAAATTTATGAATTTATCAATTCAAAGGATATCCGGGAATACTGCGAAAAGCTGGGGCATACTTTCAATACGATGGAAAGCGCATATCTGATTTATCAGAGCCGGAACCATACATTGCTGCAAAAGCATGCCGCATGGCAGGAACTGATCAGTACAATGCCGGATATGGTAATCGAAGAAAGGATTAACTGTCCGCGGTATGACAGCCTTCACGGATTTTTACGGCAGTATATGGCGCTGGAGGACAGATTGCTGGATGATTTTTTCAGGGATGATGAAAACTTTGTTTACCGTTTTGATACGCTGTACTCAGCCGATTACGGGGGATATAACGGATATGAGGAAGGGGAATCCGTCTACCGGTCATTTAAGGACGGTCTGGCAGCCGGGAAGGAGAGCATCGCAGAATATGCTGAAGATTTCCTGGATTTTTCTGTTACCAGGATGGAAATCCTTTCCGGAACTTCCAAAACTCCATGGCGTCTCAGAGTCCGGGTCAACGAAGAAGGGGTCCCTCTTGGAATTAATGTCTGGCACACAACAGGAGCTTTCTCTGAAGAAGAATTCGATTTATTATATTCCTTTGAAGGGATGTGGATCGATGTCCCTACGCCATTCCGGAAGGGAGATCTTGTTTTTACAAACTATCAGAATCTGGGACATTCTGTAACCCCGTTTGTCCTTACGTCCTTATGTACAGATAAAGATACGGAACGTCGGCAGAAAATCTGTGAACGACTTCTGAAACAGGGAGACTCAACTGATATGACTGCTTATGGGTGCTTCCTGAACGACCGCGGGGAACCTTTCCCGGAGTGTGAACACGACTATCTGAGCCTGGAATACTACCGGGGAAAATTAAGCGGGATTAACCGGCTGCTGGAAATCATACAGTCGTATTACCGGGACGATACAGGCATGGAGGCATTCGTCTGCGCATATCAGTATATTCTGTCAGATTCCTGCACTGAAAAACTGAGATCGGAATATAAGTACATACTGGATGGCTGGGATCTTCTGGACGGGTGATCATTCCTGCCCTGGCAATCCTCGGGCGTGGTTTCTGCCGGGATCAAACGGAACCATTCAGAAAGTAATGGATTTCTCTGTACTCCCATGGTACAATTCTTATA
>CAYLWI010000151.1:0-2733 GCA_964387345.1 uncultured Eubacterium sp.
TAACGATCAGGTCTTCATCTTCGATGCCCGCATCTACCATAGAGTCGCCTTTAGCCCGCAGAATATAGAATTTCCCGTCTCCAAAGATGGATTTCGGGAGGCTTACGTATTCCTCTACGTTTTCAACTTCGTGCTCCGGATCTCCACAACGGATACTGCCGAGCACCGGTGCGGAGAAATACCCGGAGGTACATTTGCTGATCTGCTTTGTTACAATGGTTTTCCCATCATAAGAAAGCATACCGCGTTCATTCATGGCGACCAGGTAGCGATAGGAAGTCGCCTTTGACACGCCAACGCCTTTTGCAATTTCATTTACGGACGGCGAGACGTGGTTTTCACGGTAATAAAGGTCAACAAAGTTACAGATGGCGTCCATCAGTTCCGGGTTCTTGCTTCTCATGGTCATTCCTCACATTCTAAATGAAACGTCTCGTTTCGTATAATCTTATTATAACAAACATCAGTTCGTTTGGCAAGAGATAATTTGGTAGAAAAAATGAGCTGTCGCCAGTTCTCGCCAGCTGACGACAACTCAAGCAGAAATCTGCTGGTTCATTCGATTTCTTCCCATGGTTCCAGCCCCCTTTCTGCCCATGTTGCGCCGTAAGGAGCGCCGCCGGAAGTATAACCGGCAATAAAGAAAAGGGAGCGTCCTATCAACGGGAGAGTGATAGTTCTTTTTGTTTTTTCTTCGGGGTCTTTTTTGCGCCCTTTCGAGTTTGATCTGCTCGCCATGCTGACAGATGGCACTTTTTTGTTTTTTGAAACCGGTGCTGTGGCAGACCGGATTCCTGCAGCCGATGGAGGATATGCGGGCATTTTTTTGATATTCCTTCAGCACTTCCTCATACCGCATCAGCCACGAGCAGTTCACGAAACTGCAGGAAATGATGATTTCCACGAGAACTGGGAAAGGCTTCTCCTGGGGCAAAGGCTTCTGAGAAACTGTGTGCGAGGATGCGGGGGAAAACATGACGATTAACGAAGCAATGAAAAGATACAGGCTGCCGAATCCCACCACCCCGGAAGACCTAGAATACAGCTGGAGCAAGGTCTTAACCCTCGGGGACAAGATCGTGATGACGGGACATTTTTACAATGGGATGAACAAACCCGGCTACTTCGGCGCGGCTTACGAGGTGTTCGTCCTAACAGAGGATGGAACCGTTACCCGCACGCTTGGCAACGTGGAATCACATCCTGTTTTTTATGAGATTCGCAGCATCCTAACAGATGGCAGCCAGACGCTGACCTTTGCCGTGGACGGAAGTGAGGTGACGGTCTGCGGACCGCTTGCGGATGGCGAGGTCTTGTATATCAACACGGACAACATGACCGCATGGATAGAGACCTCTGCCGGAGTGGTACGCAATGCGCTAGGTCTGATTTCCGAACTGAATTTCCCGTATCTTTCTGTCGGGGATTCGGTCATTACCATAAATGCAAACGGTGGGACATTCCTGTCGCTTACCATATACGCCAGGAGCTGCTGGCTGTAAGGAGGTAATCGTACTAGCATAAGGTGTAATAGAAATACTACCATCGCTTATGTAGTAACCACACCAACAAATTCACTACCCACAGAGGGAAAAATTTATGCTCACCAAATATCATCAGAGCTCTTATATCCCCTAATGGTCCGATCTCCCTCCCTTCCTATAATGTCAAGCCCTAAATCATTGATTTTTCAGGCTTTTCTTTAAATATTTACCTCATAAAACAGAGCCCGATGTGTATGACAGTCATTGTATCTTGTACTGAATAGCCAGAAAAGGGTGCAGTTTATAAAACGTCCCGTTGTTTCGTTTTATAAAGGCCATAGTCCCTCTGCTAACTATGGTGGTGAACCTTCCGTGCCTAATGGTATCTTGTACCAACTTCCTTCGTCCCACCTGTCCATACACCGAGTGCCTGCTAAGCTTTCAAACAGGGTCATGCCCTACGGAGAGAACTACTGCAAGCTACAGCTCTTGTTTTTATTTTGATTTTACTGACCTATTCATTCTGCAGGGTACGGATATTCCGTGGACGCTCCCCCTGCTTCGTTGTCATCGGCCGTTGTGCTGATGCAGTACTTAACATACCGCATCGTTATCGGGTTTCTTTCCAGAACCCTGCCCGGTCTCAGAACCATCTGGAACCCGGCAAGGTTCTGGAATAAATATGCTGCCAGAGTCTATTATGCCGCAATCGCTTCCTGAGTTCCCGGACGTTTGATGTCTTTCAGCATTCTCTGTGGATCATAGACTGTCCCCTTCTTCAGGATCATATAGATGATCCTCAGAAGCTTGCAGGCGATCACGATCAATGACTGCATCTTTTTCAGAGGGTTCTCTTCCCTTGTCGTATAGTACACATGAAGTCCTTTGAACTCCTCCCCATGCGCTACCGCTGATTTCGCCGCCTGGAACAGCCAATAACGGAGCCGTTTGCGTCCCCTGTGGCTGATCTTAGTCTCTCCCTTGTGTTTCCCTGAATTGCATGCTACAAGGCTTAATCCGCTTAATTTCTGGATCTCCCTGGCTTCGTCAAACCTGGATATGTCTCCCATCTCTGCAAGGATCCCGGAAAGGATCGTTTCTCCAACCCCAGGTATCTCCAGTATGTTCTCCGCATGGGGGATCTCCCGGCACTTCTGGCTGATCTGGTCCTCTATACCAGCAAGCTTTTTGCTGAGCTCCAGGATCCTCTCAACAAACCATTTCACAGCCTGACTTCCTGCATCAGCAC
>CAYLWI010000152.1:0-2723 GCA_964387345.1 uncultured Eubacterium sp.
CTCTACTTCTCCTCACACACCTGAAAAATATAAAACTTCAGATAATATGAATCCCCCGCTCCCCACAATACTGGATGATCCGGCGCCTGTGTCCGGAACTCCACCTGCCGCAGACGCTTGTGGGCGCTCTGCGCTGCCTGGCGGATTACCTTTGTGAAATTCTCATAATCCATAAAATGAGAGCAGGAACAGGTAGCCAGATAACCGCCGTCCCTCACCAGCCTCATTCCCCGAATGTTGATCTCCCTGTAGCCCTTCATGGCGTTTTTGATCGTAGCCCGGGACTTTGTAAAAGCCGGAGGATCCAGAATCACCAGATCATACGACTCTCCCATCTCCGCCAGCCGGGGCAGCTCGTCAAAGACATCCGCCGCCCGGAAACGCACCCGGTCATCCAGGCCGTTCAGCGCCGCGTTGGCTGCGGCCTGCTCAACCGCATACTCTGAGATGTCCAGTCCGGTCACTTCCTCCGCTCCGGCCAGACCTGCGTTCAGCGCGAAGGTTCCCATGTGGGTAAAACAGTCCAGCACCCGCTTTCCCTTCGCCAGACGCTGGATCGCCAGGCGGTTATATTTCTGGTCCAGGAAAAATCCGGTCTTCTGTCCGTCTTTCACATCCACCATATATTTCACGCCGTTTTCTGTAATCTGCACCGTTGTGTCAAATGGTTCTCCGATAAATCCTTTGATCCGCTGCATCCCTTCCTTCAGACGCTCCTTTGCGTCGCTGCGCTCAAATACGCCCCGGATCCGGATACCGTCCTCCGCCAGAATTTCCTTCAGCAGATCCACAATCGTTTCCTTCATCCGGTCAATCCCCAGCGCCAGGGATTCCACCACCAGGATATCTTCATATTTATCTATGGTCATGCCCGGCAGGAAATCCGCCTCCCCGAATACAAGACGGCAGCTTGAGGTATCCACTGTATTCTTCCGGTAGTCCCAGGCCGCCTGCAGACGCATACGCAGGAAGTTTTCATCAATCACAGTATCCGCGCGCCGCGTCATCATCCGGATACGGATTTTTGAATTCTGGTTGATAAATCCCTTTCCCATAGGATAGCCGTCAAAGTCATGGACCAGCACAATATCTCCGTTTTCAAATCTTCCTGCAACAGACGCGATCTCATTGTCAAAAATCCACGCGCCGCCGGCTTTGATAGTACGTCCTTCGCCTTTTTTCAGCGTTACGATTGACAAATGCTCTTTTTCCAGTTTCCTGTTTCCTTCCATATCCTTCTGTTACCTTCCTGCTTTTCCTCTCACGCCCCGCGTTTCTGCTGCTTATAAGTCCCTGGCATGTTCTCCGTAATCTTCCTTGAATTTACAAAGCATTTCGTTAGTCAGGGAATAGTCGTTATATTCTTCGAATATTTCTTCCGGCGACACCCACTTCGCCATGGCCAGCTCGTCTTCCTCAATGATGATGCGATCATCCCCGTCCAGATCACAGAAAAATCCAAACAGCAGACTGTCGGAAAACGGCCATGGCTGGGATTTATAAAACCGCAGATTCTTCACATGCAGATGCGTTTCCTCGAAAACCTCCCGGGCAACACACTCCTCGATGGTTTCTCCAACCTCGGCAAAACCCGCGATCAGCGCGTAATGATCGGTGAAACCGCCTTTGTAGTGGCTGACCAGAATTTTCCCATCATGAATCACGCCCACGATCACGCAGGGGCAGATCTTCGGATACTCCCGGTTCCCGCAGGAAGGACAATACATCATCCGCTCCTGATCCGAATGTTCCATAGGATGTCCGCACCTGCCGCAGAAATGAAGCGCGTCATAGAAACGCCCGATCTGCAGCGCCACCAGTCCGGCATAGAGGGCTTCCTTGGGACTTCCCTGGCGGAGATACTGCATTTTTTCATAACGATATCCCTTTACCTCCAGATCCTCCGCATGAAAATACCGTTCTTCATCTATAGAAAACAGGTACCGGAACTTTTTGTTCCTGCATTCCCCCGGCAGATCTCCAAAAACAGGAAATACGATTTCCTCCCTCTCCCCTCCCAGCAGAATACACCCATTTTTCACACTGATGACCCTGTCCTCCGGGCGGGGCTCCAGATCATGATATTGATTGTCCAGATGTTTCCCATTTAATTCCTGTATCATTTGTTCTCACTCCCCCTGTTCCCTGTCAATATCCGAACGTTCCGATAACTGACTCATCATCCTCCACCCAGTCCTGGATGCGGATCTCCCTGTACTCATCCCGGCTGTCCCGGATATATACTTTCTCTATTCCGGCGTTAATCATCATTCTCTTACACATGGAACAGCTGCTGGAGTTTTTTACATACTCCCCGGTATCTACCTCTTTTCCTACCAGATACATGGTGCTTCCAAGCATCTCTCCCCTGGACGCGCTGATTATTGCATTGGCCTCGGCGTGGACGCTGCGGCAGAGCTCATACCGTTCTCCACGGGGAACCTGCATCTTCTGCCGGATGCAGACGCCCAGATCGGAACAGTTCTTTCTTCCTCTGGGCGCTCCCACATATCCCGTGGAAATCACCTCATCGTTTTTTACAATTACCGCTCCATACTGTCTGCGCAGGCAGGTTCCCCGCTGGGACACCATCTCTGCCAGATCCAGATAATAATTGATTTTATCTCTCCGTTTCATCTGTGTCTCCTCCAACGCAATTTTATTGCATAAAAAGATATTCTTGTACAATAAAAAATCCCTTGTACCATTCTAGCAAATGTCGG
>CAYLWI010000153.1:0-2722 GCA_964387345.1 uncultured Eubacterium sp.
TGCAGACTCCGGAAAAAAACAGCACAACCAGAGCCGCCAGTATCATCCCGAGACCCCGCCATACTGCCATTACAACCCACCAGCCCGCAAGGGAAAGGTTTTCTCCCAGGGCCGACAGCTCCATGACACTTTGCGCGGAAATACTACTGCAGTTCATCTCAAACCGCTGCAGAATCCACAGGAAATTCGGGAAATATGTAATCGCTGAAAGAACTATCCCAAACAGGATTCCCGAAATACAGACGCAGAACCGCTGCGTATGCCTTCCCTTTTTTGCCGTCCTGCTGACCAGTATCACATGGGAAGTATAATCCCCGGCAATAGCGGGGGAAAGAACCAGGATCAGGAAGAACAACGCCGCCAGCGTATATTTTTCCATGCTTTCATGGTTTGCGGTTCCATACAGATATTCCCAGCCGGTCTGGTCAATATATTCCCTGTCCGCGGACTGGCCCGTCATCAGGTATTCGTACTGGATCCCTGCTCTTTCCAGGGCAGACCGCTCTTCAACGCTGACAGAGACTCCCGCCGATCTGGCTTCAAAGCTTTCCATACTGATTTCCCCGGACTCCAGCTTCTGCTGCAGCTCCAGAAGTTCCTGGTCCATCCGGGCGATTCTCTCTTTTTCCTCCTCAAGATAAGTCTGCCCCGTCTCTGACACGCTCCCGGACAAATGCGCAGAAAAGCCCTGGTAATAATAATCTTCCACTGTGCTGTAATATTTCATGTTCATGCTGCTCCCTACGCAGAACAGGGCAAGCACAGCCAGAAGAAGCAGCCCGCGGCAGGAACAGAATATTTTATATATCTCATGCCGCAGAAGCCCCGTCCCCAGGCATGTCCCCGGACAACGGTTCCTTTTCCCCGCAGAACGCGCTGCTTTTCCCAGTGACACAGCCGGAAGGGCAGAAATGTAACCGCCACAGACCACCAGCGCTCCGGCGGCCGCCCCGAAAAACACAAAATTCACGGTGCATTCGCTGACCGGGAAGCCCAGGACATTCATATTGCTGTAAAACGCGAACCATCCGCCGGTATCCAGGAGCGATACCAGGTTCACTTTATGAAAGACACACATCCGGGAATTTTCCGGAATGACCGCCCATAAAACAATCTGGGCCGCAGCGATTCCTCCTGTTGCCAGAAGAATCTGTCTCAGTTCATGCAAAAGCGCGCAGATGACAAAAATAACACATCCTGTTATCCATACCGCCAGGATCTTGAACAGGAAAAAAAGCAGCAGGTACCGGCCTGCCGTAATACGGAAAGGAGAAGCCAGGTATCCGTCCAGACTCTGGATGGGGCGTCCGGGATTTCCCAGCCCCACAAACTTAACAGCTTCCAACAGGTTTATACCGTAAAAAAGGATCACGATCCCGGCAGCGCCCGCGAGAAATGCCAGCAGTTTGGCCGCATACAGTTCCCGGCGGCCATATCTGGCCGTACGGATCAGAATAAGTACATTTTCTTCTCTTTCCTTCCATACAAGATACAGCAGGAAAATGACCAGCAGGACCAGAATCAGGATATCTGTCTGCCGCCAGTCTGTCACCAGCCTTATACCCGCTGATATATCGAACTGTATCTCTGTTCCCTCCAGCGCCTCATATATTTCCTGCGTCTTTCCGGATGCCCTTACTTCATAGGCGGATGCTCCCCCGAACAGATCCAGCTGCCTGACCACGGAAGCCTGTTCTTCTATACCGGCCAGATAGGAAGCATAATCCATCCACTGGTCCGTCTGCCCTTTTATGTATGAAATCAGTCCGATTTCCTGCCAGAGGCTGTCGCTGTACATGGTGTAGGGATACCCGGAGTCATCATAATATTCCTCCTGCACACACATCTGCAATTGGAAGAAACGTTCATCCGCCCACTCTGACCGCTGTTCCGGAGTCATCTTTTCCAGTTCACGGTATACCTTTTCCAGGCTGCGCAGATCATATCCGGTATCGCTGCCGCCAATCTCCCGGTATACCAGCATGACATTCAGGGCGGCCAGGACTGCAAAGAATATCAGAAAGACTTTCCTCTGACATATTTTTTTCAGTTCTCCCGCCCAGATCCTCATGGTATTTTCCCCTTTTCTTTATTCGCCAAAATAACTCAGATAGACATCCTCCATGACCGGCCTGCACCGTCTGGCCCCGTATTTCTCCAGATTTTCCCCGGAAAGAACCCGGACTCTCAGAAAATCACCGTCCCTCGCGATATTTGCAATCTGGTATTTCCCGGAAATTTCCGGCAGTGCCTCTTCCGGAATCCGGATTTCATATACGGATTGCTCCAGACTGTCAATCAGTCCTTCCCGGCTGTTTTTCGCCTCCAGACGCCCCTTCTTCAGAAGAAGAAATTCTTTCGCTATATATTCCACATCCGACACAATATGTGTGGCAATCAGCACGATCCGCTCCAGGGCCAGCCCGGCAATCAGGTTCCGGATCTCAATCCGCTGTCTCGGATCCAGCCCCGCTGTAGGCTCGTCAAGAACCAGAAGCTGCGGATTTCCCAGGACAGCCTGCACCAGCAGAAGCCGCTGCTTCATGCCGCCCGAGAGCGCGGAAATCCGCTGGTTCCTTACATCTCCCAGCCCCACCCTGTCCAGCAGTTCCGGTATCTGCCGCCGGGCGTCCTTCCCCGGTATCCCCTTCAGGGCCGCCATATACAGCAGAAAATGATATACACGGAAAGAGGGATACAGCGCCTGCTGCTGGGGCATGTA
>CAYLWI010000154.1:0-2708 GCA_964387345.1 uncultured Eubacterium sp.
CAGAATCAGATTCCAGAAGCTGGTCTGCTTCACTCTGTTCCATGGTCTGATCTGCCGCCTGAACCTGCACTGCCATAACCCCTCCCGGAATCATGATCGCGCAGACAGCTATGGCAATTACCTTTTTCATTTCTCTTAATTTCATAAATTCTTCCTCCTCGAATATCTTATATTTGCAATAAACACATTGATTTATGGATTTCCCCATAAATCACTCATTGCCAGAGATTTTTCACCATCATACGGTGACGTACAGACAGCATACCGGATCTGTTTCCAGATCTGCTGCCTGAAATTTGTTATCTGACCTCCTTCCTTTTTTCAATATATTTATGATTGATACTCCTTACGTCCAGTAAAATCTGGAGAAAAGGAATATATACCATCTCCCTGTATCATCCCGCCGGTTCGGGAAAAATCTTAATGTACATCCTCCGCCAGGGTCTTCCTTATCCTGCTCAAGGTTTCCGGCTTCATTCCCAGAAAGGATGCGATATACTTGATATTTATGCAGTCTGCAAGACCCGGATATTCCTCCAGGAACCACTGGTATCTCTGCATGGCGCCGCAGCACACCATGACCTTTTTCAGTTCCCAGTGCTTGCGGGCGCCATTGCTTATGATCTGGTTATAAATCGCCATGGCTTCCAGGGATTTGTCAAGAAATCCCAGAACTGCTGTGATGGGAACGCAGAAAAAGTCTCCCTCCACCAGCATCTCAAATGCCACACTGGATACCAGCCCCTGCGCAACCGGACCAAAAAACATACAGCCTGCGATTTCGCCACGCCTGTTCCCGAAACAGTCTGTCATCTCGTTCCCATGATAATCCATCATATATCCCCGGAAAACACCCGATTCCATGAAGCAGATTTCTTTCTGAATTTCTCCGATATGTACGATCATATCCCCTTTCCTGTAATGACGTTTTTCACTGTTTTCAACCATGGTGTTTATCAGCACCGGATCAGTAAGATGAAAAGTCTCTGTATAAAACTGGTATGCGTCCATAAAAATCCTCTTTCGTTTTGTAATAAATATTCAGTCAGAGTAAAAGCATTTCCCTTCTGACATTTTGATCATTATATACTGAAAACGTGATTTTTGTCATTGACATTTGTCAATTATTCACCCGTTATATAGATTTTTTTCAAAAAAATTTGTTTATTTCCCGGAAGTTTCCGTCTTCCGGAGCTGATCCGTTTTGTGCTTTGCACCGCAAAAAGGAGCCGTCCGCGCAGCCTGCGCAGACAGCCCCCGTCGGGACATCTGTTCTTATTATGTCTGATTCATTCTGTTATTTTTCGCGAACGCTTCCATCCGCTGGTAAAACTCCCCATAAAAGTCCTCTCCAGCATAAGGCGCCAGATAAAAAGTCTGCAGAAAAGACAGATTCAGACGTTTCGCCATATCCTCATCCTCAGACTGCCCGGTCAGCATCTGCCGCAGTCTTCTGGTCAGTCCGTGCCACCGGATCAGAAACTCCTCGTACTCCGCCAGTCCCTCCATATCCAGCCATTTTCTGACCTTTATCTTTGACTTGTTTTTTGCGGGGCAGGCGTCTGTCAGGAGAAAATACTGCAGCTTCCCCTCTCCGTAATTTCTTCCCAGAGGAAACAGACGGCAGATTCCCGGACGGAAAGAGTGAATCCCACAGCGTCCCCGGTCATTCAGGAAAAAGCACCGGGGCTGCTTTCCCGCCATCTTCAGATTCGGAAGGATCAGCCCCTCCTCCACATGCAGCTCTGCCGGCCCGGAGAGAAGCTGTTCAAAAGTCTGCCCCAGATTCTGTTCCAGCCGGAACACGTCCATGGGATCCAGCAGAACCGACTGTCCCATATCCCTGCAGCAGGAAGAACAGCCGCTGCAGTCGTTACAGCCCACCTTTACCAGATCATTCCAGCCATACAATTTTGTGCCTGAAACCACACTCCGGGTATCTTTCATACATTTTCCTTCCTACTGCATCCACTCTTTGCAGTGCTTACAATTATACTGTATATCATTCAGGAGCTTCGCCGTGTGATAGCCGTCCGCCGCCGCATGATCCACATACACAGACAGCGGAAGAAGCCTGCGCTTCGTCTCCGTCTTATAATACTTTCCAAAATCTATAATCGGGAAAAACATCTGCTTTTTCCCTCTGGTGTCATGGGACAGTCCCCGGAAGGATACCCAGGGAACACAGGAAATACAGGTAAAAGCGTCCGGTCTGCCGGGCTTCGCCTTCACGCCTTTTACATCCTTATACTTCTCCATATCGCTGAGGACAGAATCATAAAACGCGTCAAAGGACTCATCATACTCTGTCCAGATATCAGAAAAAGTCTTGTCATCCTCATGGAAAATCGTGTAGGAGGGATGGCAGACATCGTAATATCCCAGCTGTCCCTTCTCATTATACGCCATACGGAAGGCTTTGTTCTGGTTCACCGCTTTCATAATCGCGTAAATCATGGCCGGATAAAACCGGACAATCATCTTCTTACAGCGCTTGTAAAGCTTCGTCACATCCATCTCCACCGTCATCTGATATCCGGTCTTCAGCTTTTCTGTATAGTAGGCAAAATGATCGCTCCGGGGCCATGCCTCCATATCAATGACATGAAACTTATTTTTCTTTTCTTCTTTTCGTCCATTGTTCTTTCCCATATTCTGACTCCTGTTAAATCCTCTTAAAATTTTTCCACTTCCGCCAGCACCCGGCA
>CAYLWI010000155.1:0-2659 GCA_964387345.1 uncultured Eubacterium sp.
TTCCCTGCCTGCATCAGGGATTCCAGCCCGGAAGTCCCGTTCCATAAAAGAAGTTCAAACCCCGGCAGCCGGCTTTCCTCATCATACACCGGCGTGTACACAACAAAGCTGTCATCATACCAGCCCATGCACTGGTAAAGGGAATCCCAGCCGTAGATTTTTCCATCATCAGCACTATACGCCAGGGGGCATTCCCCCCTGCACAGTTCCCCGGATTCTCCTGTGTTCATATCATACCGGTATATCACGGATGTCTTTTCCACCATGCGGTAAACCGCATAATCCAGATAAAAACTGTACAGGTCATCTTCCCAGATATCCTGCCTGTCTTCTTCCGGGACAGCTTCATACATTTCGTCCAGTCCGGATATGGTTCCGTTTTCAATAGCTTCCACCAGGTCATCCCCGGTCAGGGCGTCGGGAGCCTCTTCCAGGACATATATTGCCGAATCCCCGTCAATCAGCTGGAACTCCAGTGTATGGAACAGATCATAACAGACAGATTCCGCTATTTTTTCTGTCTTTCCAGTCTCCAGATCAATTATAAGCAGTTCCTGCCGGGACAGGTTATTTGTATAGCCGGATTCCGCATTTCCCACAAGGCTGTATTCCAGGGAAACAAATGCTTTTCCATACCCGTAGTAAATATCTTTATTATCGTAGGATAAATCCGTCAGAACCCAGTTTCCCACCTGGTATTCACCAATCTCCAGGGTTGTGATCACTCTCCTGTCCTGGCCGGTCAGGGACATCTCTGTCAGTTCATACCGGTTCTTCACCGTATCCAGGAGAAAGGCGTAAATCTTTCCGTTCCACTGCCCCAGCCCAGCGGCATTCCCTACAAAAGCCCCGCAGCCGGAATCTGCATGAAGACAGTTTGCCCTGCCACACAGGACATAGGTCTCCGCGGCCTCATAGTCACAATATTTCATTACATAATCTTCCACAAAAAAGATCCCGGTTTTATTGACATCCATGGAATATATATTATCCCCGTCGCCTCCCCGGACCAGGACGTTGCTGGTGATATTACTGTCCAGACTGGTAACGGATGTCCCTTTCTTTACCCGGATGCAGACCAGCAGGCCTGCCGCCGCGATTATAATAATAAACAGAATCCATAGTTTCTTTTTTGTTCTCATCCTCTGTGTCTCCCTGCCTGTGCCCCGCCATTCCCGGCGCTGCTTTTCCGCCTGGCGGAATATTTATCTCTTCATACATAATAACGCTGCCAGGATAAAATTCCGGACACCCATTATCATATTTTTTCAGATGGCAGTACCGGCAGACGGATCATCCGGAAAACTTTTTACAGAAACATCACCCACAGGCCGGACCATGCCCATGACATAAAAGAAGCGGGAACCCATTCCCGGTTTCCCGCTTCCCAGCCCTGCAGCTTTCCTCTTTATCTTTCTTCTCACTCCAGGGAAATCCCTTCTGCCACCCTCAGCAGCTCCTCCTGGTCCAGATCACCGCTGATTACAAAGAAATTTTCCTCCAGGTCCCAGGCAATACTGACAGATCCGTTCTCCCTGGTAACATAATAAATTCCCCCGTCTGTCTCAATCTTTTCTGTCGCTCCCTCTGCTTCGACAGTTATTTCTTTCTCGCCCTCAGCCACCGTCCGCTGGAACACCTGGAAAATAACCTGTTCCTGTTCCGGATCCCCTGCCTGATACAGATAATACCCGGCCTCCCCATTCCCGGAAACACCCAGGATTTCCATTCCATCCGGCAGATAACCGAACTCCGCCTCCCTCAGTCCCTCTTCCTCATCCGGCCCGACAGCGATTCTGATCATCCGGAAAATTCTTTCATAAAAAGAACCTGCCGCCGGAAAAGCTGCGGGAACTGCAACCAGACAGATCACAATGCAGGCGGCCGCAATCTTCATACCGCGACAGCGCAGGCGGCGCCGCCTGCATTTTTTATATTCCGCCGGATCTGTCAGCTTCCGGACCTTCCCATAAAAACCATCGGAAAACTGATGGTGCGGTACGTCCATTTCATCGGGCACAAGCTGCCCTGCAGCATCCTCCGCATATTTATAAAGCTGTTCCTCCAGCTTACTCATATTCTATGCCCTCCTCCCTTAACAGCTTTTTCAGCCTGGCTTTTCCTCTGGAAATCAGCTTTTCCACCTTGCTGACGCTGTAATCCAGGATCTCCGCAATTTCCTTTACCGAATACCCTTCTGAAAAACGCAGCAGGATCACTTCCCGGTAAGATACCGGGAGACGCAGAATGGCGGAAGCCACAGCGCTCCCCACATCATAATCCGGAACGGTTCTCTCCGGGAATTTCTCCAGCTCATCCATGCTTACAGATTTCTGCCGGGCATTTTTTCTGTACAGGTCAATCGCCTGTCTCTCAGTTACTATAACGACAAAGCGCTTCGTTTTCGGACAGTCCGGCTCTCCTGTTTTTTCAATATTCTGAAAAATCTTCCATAAAGCTGCCAGAACCGCATCTTCCGCATCCTGCTCATTATGAAGGATCCCATAAGCCACATAAAACATCAGATCCGAATAAAGCCGGAAAATCTCTTCCAGTTTATCATGCTTCTCTTTCCCCTCAGACATCATTACCCTCTTATTGTTATTTTTTTCAGCATACCAGAATGTGACAGAAAAGTCCATGCATTCATGCCATGTCC
>CAYLWI010000156.1:0-2626 GCA_964387345.1 uncultured Eubacterium sp.
GGACAGCGGATGCTGGCCATGTCCTCACAGTTTGCGAAAGGAGAGGTAGACATTTTCTGGGATGAGTTAAAAGAATACGGCAGTACAAATCTTGAGTTTATCCTGTATTTCAACCAGACTTATGCAAAAAAATTGTTTCAGAAACACGGCTTATATCCGGTAGAAGAGGAAATCCTCCCCCATAAAGCCTACTGCTATAATTTCTTTCTGAAAGATACCTGGATCGGCGTCACGAATCTTCTGGTTCTGAAAAAGGAGCCTTCACAGGGAACGCTGGATCTGTTTTCGATCTTCTGTCACTATGCAGATCTGTGGTTCGAGTCCCATTCCCAGCAGCAGAGTATGCTGTTTCTGGATTCCCTGTTTCATTTCGCTCTTTCTGACCAGAAATGTGATTATGAATATTTTAACCATCATCTGACGCTGCTGGACTGGGAAGAAACAGACAAAAAAGTACTGATTACTCTGGTAAATTTATCTGAACAGTACAATATACATATCCACTTATGCCACAACATTAACGACCTGTTCCCATACGCCTATGCCATTACACACAATAACTATATCTGTGTCATGTGTAATCTGAATCAGCGGAATCTCGATTCTGTCATCCGGGACCTTTCTCCCTGGCTGAAAAAAAGCGGCTATTATGGATGCTGCAGCAGCTCTTTCCAGGAGCTGGATCTTCTGTCTGAGCGTTTCCAGCAGACGGAAGTCACCTCCAGCCTCTGTTCCAGGGAACCCGGCGTCATATACAAATTCCAGGATTATATGGTAAGATATGGATTTTCCATTATGAAACAGCATATCCATACCGATCTGATTCATCCCGACGTCACCCGTCTTCTGGAATATGACGCCAGTAATCGCAGCGACTTCAGCCGGACACTGTATATGTATATCAGATATGAACGGAGCCAGTCCCACACCGCCGAAGCTTTAAATCTTCACCGGAATACCCTGACTTACCGTCTCCACCGTCTCCGGGAACTGATCTCCTGTGATCTGGATATCCCCGAGGTACGGCTTCATATCCTGGTTTCCTATGAATTACTGAAGCTTTCTGGCCGCCTCCCGGGCGGCTGACATTGCGGCGGGGCAGAACTTTATTCTAAAATCACCCTTTTTGAGTCACTGTTTTCCGATAAATCACAAAAGCGATCACTGCGGTTGCCGCCTCCGCAACCCAGAAAGCATTCCATACCCCCGCGGGTCCCGCCAGCCTGCTGAGCAGAAATGCCGCCGGAATAATGATTACAATATAACGGCAGAGAGAAATAACCAGGGACGGTATCCCTTTCCCCAGCCCTTCCAGGGCTCCCGATGAGGCAACAGACACGGCGGATACAAGAAATCCTGCGCTGATCACTCTCAGCGCAACTTCTCCTGCGCGAATCGTTTCCGGCGTCTGGGTAAACAGTCCCATCAGCTGACCGGGGAGAAGCAGGCAGATTAACGTTCCCGCCGCCATAATAATGGCGCTCATTCCGAGAACCAGATTATAGATCTGATTCACCCGCCTGTATTCCCTGGCTCCGTAATTATACCCGATCAGAGGGCGCATCCCCTGTACCAGGCCGTTGGCAGGCAGATACAGAAAAGTCTGCAGCTTATAGTAAATTCCCAGAACTAAAATATACACCTCAGAATATGCCGCCAGGATCGCGTTCAACGCGGAAATCAGGATGGACGGCAGCGCCAGATTCAGGGTGGCTGGAATCCCGATAGAGTATAATTTCAGAACCATCGCTTTGCGCAGCGCAAGATGCTGTTTTCTGACGCGGACGCTGATGGGACGCGCCACATAAATCACCAGATAAATCACCAGTGTCAGTGTCTGTCCGATTCCCGTTGCCAGAGCAGCCCCTCCGATTCCCATTTCCGGAAATGGCCCCAGACCGAAAATCAGCACCGGATCCAGGATAATGTTGGTCACGCACCCGCACATCATACTCGCCATTGTGACTTTCATTTTCCCTACAGACTGAAAAATCTTTTCAAATGTAATCCCCAGAGAAATAATAATGCTGAAAGAAAACGCCACTGTGGAGTACCGTATCCCAAGCTGAATCACATTTTCCGATGATGTAAACATCCCAAGAAAAGAAGGCATAATGGCAATACATCCGATTGTCATTCCCACACCGTGGAGCAGGGCCAGCAGCACTCCCTGGGTCGCCGCCATATCCGCTTTCGTCCGGTCTTCCGCCCCCAGATGAAACGCAATCACCGCATTAATGCCAATACCGAAACCAATACTCACTGCATTGATAAAATTCTGGACCGGATATACCAGGGACAACGCCGTCATGGCGTCCTCACTGATCTGCGCCACAAAGAAACTGTCCACAATGTTATATAAAGAATTTACCAGCATGGACAGCACCATGGGAAATGCCATGGACGCAAGCAGCGGCAATACCGGTTTCTCTTTCATAAAACTTTCGTTCATAACGTTCCTCCTCTTGTCCAGGCATATTCCCCCGCCGCATATATACACATATATAAGAAGCGCCACACAATTATCACCGGGATAATTGTGTGGCGAAAAGATGACGTCGTCCGGAAAAATCCACCCAGAATGTTTTCGAGCGTAATTATAAAGGGATTCCGGATATCTGTCAAC
>CAYLWI010000157.1:0-2620 GCA_964387345.1 uncultured Eubacterium sp.
TCGTACATGGCTTCGATGATCCCCGGTTCCTCAAAACGGAAGACCCTGAACTGATCCCTGACCGAATACTGGAGCACCAGCTGGCTTCCCGGATAAACCAGGATTTCCCATCGGTATCCCAGGCAGAATTCCTCCCCGGGCACCATGCGGATATGATACCAGCCTTCCCTGACCGCCTCCAGGATCCTCCCGACCAGCAGCCGCCGGTCATCCGGTGAAACGGGCATGGAAAAGAAGATTTCGGGATATTCCCGGAAAACGCCGCTTTTTATAAATTCTTCCACAAAGCCGCGGTTCATCAGCACTGTGACCTGCCCCTTCTTCTTCACCTCGTAAAGCATTCCGGCATATTCCGCATACTCCCCGGCCAGCTGCTCATATCCGGGGATTTCTTTGTTTATGTACTTCCGGATCAGGTATCCGTCCCAGAACTGGACGCTGCATAACCCGGAACTCATTTCATACGCATGGGGGAAATCACATATTTTTACAAAGGATCTGCTCCACTGCGAGCAGTTGTCCCGGATCCCGTCGATGGACGTCATAAGCGGCCGGGTTTCCCGCACCATCCTGGCAAACTCCTTCTGCAGGTACGATACCATATCCGGTTCCCGGTGAAGATATGCCGCATTCCGGTCCGGCGACAGGAATATGGCGTAACGGTCTGTGAGGACGAGACACGGTATCACGCTCATTATCCCATAATGATCTTCTGAACTGCCATAATAATACCGTGGTTCATATTTCCGGATGCCTACCCCGTAACGAAGGATTTTCTGTATAGTATCCAGATTGGCGCAGCCATCCTCCCCGCTGTCCTTCTCCAGGCAGATGATATGTGTTACTTTCATGTCTTGCCTTTTGCGATCCACCATCATAAGGTTCTCCATCAGGAACCCGTAGCCCGGCTGGACAAGCAGTGACAGATCCCCTCCGTTATCCACAGCGTCATACAGGATTGCGCGCACGATCCGGTTTACTTCCAGTTCCCCGCAGATAAACCCGCTTTCTTCCGGGATCTCCCGGCCGGTGCTGTATCCGGGGCTGCCGGGCTGTGGAAGCATTTCCATATCCTCCAGTGTCAGCAGGGAACTTATGATCTCTTTTACCTTCTTCCGCCTGAGGTAGCGTTTCATCCCGATCTGGCTGATCTCCCAGGCTTCCATGACTTCCTCCCGCTCCCCGGGAGTCAGGCAGAACTCCCTGGTGATCGCTTCCAGATGCATGATATTCTGCAGGGGCCGCCTGCCATTCAGGTACTGGAAAACCGTGGATCTGTCGAGTCCGCACCGGCGGGCCAGTTCACCGGAATTCATCCCGCTCAGGGAAAGATAATATTTTAATTTTTCTGATAATACTGACATCATTTCACCATTTCTTCACTGTTTTTTCACATTTCCTGTTCATTATACAATAGTTTGTGATCGCTTACAATGTGTGGCAGAATTTGTGGCACGTCTTTTTTTCTGCCGTCTGCGATGGCACAGGCAAAAACGTCCGGCTTCCTGGCGGAGCTCTCTGTGGTTATACACGAGTCCCCTGGCGTCCTTCATATGCGTCCCCGTGTTTCCCGCATTCATCCGGACGGCAGCAATTCTGTCCGGTACCAATTGCTTCCCTGGCCGGAACATGATACAATCTGACTGGTGAGCATATTACAAATTTTTCTGTGAAAGAAGAGAATTATTTTATGAATAAGAATTTTCAGAATAAAAAAATTGCCGTCATCGGTCCCGGAGGAGTCGGGGGCTACCTGGGAGGCATGCTGGCAAAAACATATCGTCATGTCACCTTCGGCGCGCGCGGCAGGCGCATGGAATCCATCCGTGAACATGGACTGATACTTCACAGCGACTTAAAAGGTGAAATCAACGCCATACCGGAACAGGTTCTTCCCGCAGACGAAATCGGACCCCAGGATTACATCTTTATCTGTGTAAAAAATTATTCTCTGGAAGAGGTCTGCCGGAGTCTGGCTTCCGCAGTCACGGATCAGACTGTGATCATTCCGGTCATGAACGGGACAGATCCCGGCGACCGGACACGGGCCATACTGAATAAGGGAACCGTTATAGATTCCCTGATTTATATTATAGCCTTTTCCCGGCCGGATTTTTCTATCCTGCAGCAGGGTGAAATCGCGCGGATTGTGATCGGAATACAGAATGCCTCTGAAAAAGAGCGGCAGCGTGTGGAAGAAGTCTCCGCCATCTTATCCGGCGCCGGCATCGACTGCAATACCGCCCATGACATCCAGACAGAAATCTGGCGGAAATATATTTTAAACTGCGCCTACAATGTATCAACCGCATGTTATGAAAACACAATCGGTCAGATCCGGAAAGATCCGGAGAAAACAAAAAGCTATGAGACGCTTATAAAAGAAGCCTGGCAGGTGGCTCTGGCAAAGGGAATCCATGTAACCCGGGAGCATATTGATCAGATCCTTTATCAGTTCTACCATATTTATGGAGATGACGCCACCAGTTCCCTCCAGAGAGATATTCTCCAGAGACACCGGACAGAACTGGAAACCTTCAGCGGCTACCTGGTACGGGAGGCCCGGAAGCTGAAGGTTCCGGTTCCGGTATCGGAACAGATGTATGAGGAACTGAAAAAG
>CAYLWI010000158.1:0-2586 GCA_964387345.1 uncultured Eubacterium sp.
CAGAGTGTTATGAAAATGAGGGCAGAGGGTTTTACGCTGAAAGAGGTCGGAGACGCTAAAGGTATGACGGCAAAGCAGGTATCGATGATAGAAGCGGATGCTCGCCGCCGGATCAGGTCGGATCCGGAAGGAAGGATACTCAGAAAATATTATGTGCAGTATATTTAAAAGCATGAGTTGTTTTCAGAAATGACAGAAAATGTGTTTTTTTGGGGGAATGAACAAAAAGCAAAAAGAACAGCAGAACAAGCAGGTTTAAGAGGCTTGTTACGACTTGTTGCGACTTCGGTTGTAAATTTCTGGAAGACTATTGACTTTTTTTTATGCGAAGTATAAAATTTAATAACCGGAAAGGATATTTTCAGACAAAATTTACACATGAAAAGCAGGCGAGTCTCCGGGATCAGCGGCAGAAGTCTCATGATCGGAAGCATATGGAACTGGGGATGTGTGCTGAAAATGATGCCAGAACGCGATGGTGACGGAGCACCCTACAGGATGTCGTTCTGGTATACTTTTGGTTTTATATAATATCGAATGTGATAAGGGTAAATTCCGGATGGCTGGCAGTATCGGTTCTGACCAGAGGTCATCCGGGTACTAAGGGGAAAGAAATATGAAAAGACTACTGAAGATCAGACCGGTCACGATTTTGATGATGATATATGACGTTTTTGCCGTTCTCATTGCGTCCGGGCTGTCCCTTCTGATCCGCTTTGAGCTGCGCTGGATGGATGTGGATCCGGTATTCTGGGACAGTGTCATGAATTACTGTGTAATCAATATTGTGGTTACGCTGGTTGTTTTTTACTTTTTCCGGCTGTATTCCAATTTGTGGAGATATGCGGCGGAAAGAGAAATCATGTCTGTGATCCTGGCAGTGGCCCTGACGGATGTCATCCAGTATATCGGGCTGCATATCCTGCAGCTGTCGCTGCCAAGAAGCTACTATATTATATATCTGTTTATTATGGCGATTGCCACCATGATCAGCCGGTTCTTTTACCGGTTCCGGGATCTGGCGGCTGAATATAAGCACAGCCGTCTCACCAGAAGCGTCAGAGAAAATATATTGATCTTTGGCGCGGGAAAAGCAGGGCAGATGCTTCTGAGAGAGATCAAGCAGAGCGCCCGTGTGGAAGGGAAAAATGTGGTATGTATCCTGGATGACGATCCCGAAAAGCAGGGCAGCTATCTTATGGGAGTTCCCATCCTGGGGGGAAGAGAACTCCTGGAAAAGACAGTAAAGGATTATAACATCAGCCAGATTATGATCGCGATTCCGTCCATGGCGGAGAGTGAAAGGAAAGACCTTGTAGAGCAGTGTACGCTCACAAACTGCCGGGTCAGGATCCTGCCTGGAATTTACCAGATTATTAACGATGAGACCAGGATGCTGAATCTGCAGGGAGCGCTGCGGAATGTAAGGCTGGAGGATCTGCTGGGACGGGAGCCGGTGAAGACGGATATCGAAGCGGTCACCGGTTATTTAAAAGGGAAAATTGTCATGGTTACGGGAGGAGGCGGCTCCATCGGCAGCGAGCTCTGCCGGCAGATTGCGGCGGCCGGTCCGGCCCGGTTAATTATTCTGGATATATATGAGAATAATGCTTACGATCTGCAGAATGAGCTGAAAAAGAAATTCCCGGAGCTGAATCTCAGGGTTCTCATTGCCAGCGTCCGGGACAGAAAGCGGATGAACAGTGTGTTCCGCACCTGGCGTCCGGATGTCGTTTACCATGCAGCCGCCCATAAGCATGTGCCCTTGATGGAGGACAATCCCTGGGAGGCTGTCAAAAATAATGTAATGGGGACCCATATTGTGGCGGATGAGGCAGATAAAAACCATGTGAAAAAATTTGTCATGATTTCCACAGACAAGGCTGTGCGGCCCACCAATATCATGGGCGCTTCCAAGCGGATCTGCGAGATGATCATACAAAGCTATTCCCGCCGCTCTGAGACAGAGTATTCGGTGGTGCGTTTTGGAAACGTTCTGGGAAGCAATGGAAGCGTGGTTCCCCTGTTCCGGCGGCAGATTGCCGAGGGAGGCCCGGTGACTGTCACTCACCCGGATATCATCCGGTACTTTATGACCATACCGGAGGCGGTGGCCCTGGTGCTCCAGGCCGGCGCTTACGCCAGAGGCGGAGAGATCTTTATCCTGGACATGGGAGAACCGGTGAAGATTCTGGATATGGCAAAGCATCTGATCCGTCTGTCCGGCTATATCCCGGATGTGGATATCAAGATCGAATTCACGGGACTGCGGCCGGGAGAAAAGCTCTATGAAGAGCTTCTGATGGATGAGGAAAAGACAGAGACCCAGAATCAACGGATCTTTATCGGACAGCAGATTCCGGTCAACGAGAAATTCCTGCATGAACATCTGGAGAAGCTGTACGCGGCGGCTTACCGCCAGGATCCGGAGATCCGTTCGCTGGTACAGGAGCTGGTGCCGGAGTATACGATCGGGAAAGAGAAAAACAATATTATTACATATGTACCGAAAAGCGCCAGTCAGAAGCCTAAGGTAAAGGAAGTGTCTGCGTTATGTGTGGAGAAAGAAAATTATACTGTCACGGA
>CAYLWI010000159.1:0-2584 GCA_964387345.1 uncultured Eubacterium sp.
TATTTATGGAACTGCTTGCCTTCCTTGCGCCGCTGCTTTTTTTCAGCGCCTGGTGGATGTTCCGCACATGGACCAGTTTAAGTATGAATGAACTGGTTTTTACTCTGACCAGTCCGCTGGAAGGCACGAATTCAGATATGATCTATGCATTCTTATTACAATGTCTGCTTCCGGCCATACTGATTTTTGCCGCGACAATCATTTTTCTTGTCTTTTGCCGCAAAAAACGGTTCGGCCGTGTAATCATCCTATTACTGCTTCCCGTTTTTCTGCTGCTTTTACTGGGAACGCTCTACATAACCGCCAGGAAACTGGATCTGAAGGAATATCTGGCCTCGCAACAGACTTATTCTGATTTCGTGGATGACAATTATGTGTATCCTTCGAAGACAACGCTTCTTTTCCCGGAACAGAAGCGGAATCTGATATACATTTTCCTGGAGTCCATGGAAATCACTTATGCGGATGAGGAAAACGGAGGCGCGTTCTCCGAAAATGTCATTCCCGAACTGACAGAAATCGCGCAGGAATATGAGGACTTCTCCGGATCGGATACAGCGCTCAACGGCGCTTACGCCCTGCCCGGCTCTACCTGGACTATTGCCGCGATGTTCTCCCAGACCTCGGGCCTGCCTCTCAACATATCCATTGACGGCAACAGCATGGATACGCAGGAATCCTTTTTCTCAGGAGCGGTTACCCTGGGTGATATACTGCAGTCGGAGGGATATTCCCAGACGCTTCTCATCGGTTCCGACGCGACCTTCGGGGGACGCCGGTTATACTTCACCGAGCATGGAGATTATGACATCATAGATTATGAATATATTACTGAAAACGGCTATCTTCCGGAAGATTATTATGTATGGTGGGGATATGAGGATCTCTATTTATTTGAGTTTGCCAAAGATACGCTTCTGGAACTGGCAGAGCAGGACGAGCCGTTCAACCTGACCATGCTGACGGTGGATACCCACTTTGAAGACGGGTATGTATGTGAAAAATGTGAAGATACATATGGGGATAACCAGTACGCCAACGTCATGGCGTGCTCCAGCAGCCAGCTGCAGGAATTTATCTCCTGGATCCAGGAGCAGGACTTCTATGAAAACACAACCATCGTACTGGCCGGAGACCATCCGACTATGGACAGTGATTTCTGCGAAGGAATTTCCTCTGATTATAACAGAAGAACGTACGTGGCATATATTAACGCCGCTGTCGAACCCGAATCCGATGAAACGAGAATCTTTTCCACCTTCGATCACTTCCCGACCACCCTGGCCGCTCTCGGCGTCCAGATCGACGGCGAACGCCTGGGGCTGGGAACAAATCTTTTCTCCTCCGTCCCCACACTGACAGAAGAGTATGGCGTGGAATACGAAAAGGAGGAACTGTCAAAAAGATCGGCCCTGATTGACCATCTGGCAAATCTGAGTGAAAACAGCGATTCATAAAACGGCCCCGGATCTGTCCCCATACTCTGCCGCGGGATGATCTGCCGTTCCGATAAACCGGACAGGGAAACATTCCCCCTGTCCGCCGCGATAAGCGGGCAGCTCACAGCAGAGCTGTCCGCTTTCCTTTTTACCAGTCAGGCGGCTGCTATGGCTGCATAGCAGTGGAATGATGTCACTCCGGCAAAGAAGGGGCTGCCACGCAGACATCTGGCGGGTTTCCCGCATAAAAAAAGGGAAGGCCACAGAAGCGGCCCGCCCCGAATAACAACAAATAACAACAATGGAGTCCTGTTTCTTCCCGGCGTCCTCAAATTTCTGTTAATAATTCTCCTGGCGTACCTCGAAGAAACTCTGGGGATGATAACAGACCGGACATACTTCCGGCGCTTTTGTCCCTACCACAACATGTCCGCAATTACGGCACTCCCACATAGTCACGCCTGCTTTTTCAAACACCTGCGCAGTTTCCACATTGTGAAGCAGCGCACGGTAACGGTCTTCATGGGTTTTCTCAATCGCGGCCACCCCGCGGAACTGCTCCGCAAGCTGATGAAAACCTTCCTCATCGGCCTCTTTCGCCATGCGGTCATACATGTCTGTCCACTCATAATTCTCACCTTCCGCCGCGTGGAGCAGATTCTCCGGCGTATCCCCCAGCTCTCCCAGAGCCTTGAACCAGAGCTTCGCATGCTCTTTTTCATTTTCCGCTGTCTTTAAAAACAAAGCGGCAATCTGCTCATATCCGGCTTTTTTCGCAACCGACGCAAAGTACGTATACTTATTGCGGGCCTGGGACTCTCCCGCGAAGGCCTCCCATAGATTCTTTTCTGTTTTTGTTCCTGCATAAGGATTTTTTGCCATTTTGTCACCCTCCTGAAGTAAAAGTCTGATTACTGCGCTTCACTGTTTATTATAAAAAGTTTTCAACAGATAGTCAACAAGCGATCTTTTCTGTTCGCAGAATACCGGGCCTCCTGTTGACAATTTTTCAGTCCGGCCGACATATATCTCCGGAAACAGCCGTTTTTTACAACTCTTTTTCCGCAATCCCAAATAGTACAGAAAAGCAGCGGGAAGTCAGCGTTGCGCTGCCTTTAATTTACTATTGAAACAATCCAGTGTCA
>CAYLWI010000160.1:0-2543 GCA_964387345.1 uncultured Eubacterium sp.
AACTGTTCTTTACCAGACGCTTTCAAAAATTGTACGGAAAGGAAAAAACATGGACAGACGTCAGCAAAAAACACGGGCCGCCATATTTCATGCATTCAGCTCACTTCTGGCAGAAAAAAACTACAGCCGCATTACAGTACAGGAAATCATAGACCGGGCTAATATCGGCCGCTCCACCTTCTATGCCCACTTTGAAACAAAAGATGATCTTCTGAAAACACTGTGTGACAGGCTGTTCAGTCATATTATCTCCAGCGCCCGCGACTGTACCCATACGCACGGACTATATTCCGATGGTTCAGCGCCGGAATCGGTATTCTGCCATCTGCTGCAGCATCTTCAGGAAAATGAAAATAATATCCTTGAACTGCTTTCCTGCGAAAGCAATGAAATCTTCCTGCGATATTTTAAAGACAGTCTGAATGGTCTGGTACAATCACAGTTTGTAAACCAGAACAGAAAAAGGAATACCGATATTCCGGAAGATTTTCTGATTAATCATATTTCCGGCAGTTTTGTGGAAATGGCGCTGTGGTGGATCAAAGGCCGGATGAAACAGACCCCGGTGGAGCCAGATCACTATTTCCGGGCGGTAATTGAACCGGTCATATAATATCCTTTTTTGTTATCATCTCCCGCCTAAAGTGAACCCGGCATTTCCGGCTTCTGACAAAAAGGTCATGCCTGCAGGAGACAGCAGCCGCCTTCTGAAGCATGACCTTTCATCTATAACATCTGTTTATCAAATTCCGGATTAAAATAGTAGAAATTCTTTTCATCCATCTTCTCTTTTGTTTTTTCCAGCGCTTCGCCAAATCTCTGGAAATGAACAATCTCTCTTGCCCTGAGGAACTTCAGCGGTTCCCGGATCTCCGGATCTGTGATCATCCGGAGCAGATTATCATAAACGGTCCGCGCCTTCTGTTCCGCAGCAAGATTCTCTGTCAGATCCGTAATGGCGTCTCCCTTGGACTGAAATTCTTTTGCCGTAAAAGGCATGGCAGATGCGGCCTGGGGCCAGATTCCTGTAGTATGGTCAATATAATACGCGTCAAAACCTGCCGTTTTAGCTTCTTCTATAGTCAGATTTTTCGTCAGCTGGTATACCATAGCACAGATCATCTCCATGTGAGCAAGTTCTTCTGTTCCAATGTCCGTAAGCAGTCCGCCCACAGATTTCAGCGGCATGGTATAGCGCTGCGCCAGATACCGCATGGACGCCGACAACTCGCCGTCCGGTCCGCCATACTGACTGATGATCAGCTGGGCTGTTTTGGGACAGGTCTTTGTAATCTTTATGGGGTATTGCAATCGTTTTTCATAAATCCACATTCAGACACACGCTCCTTCCCACGGCTTCGGCCCTTTCTGCCAGCAGAAACATTCTGCTTCCGGCTTCCGTTCATAAATTTCCGCCATACAGTCCGGAGTCAGCGGATAATACTGCTCCGCAAATTCCTCCGTCAGCTGTTTCCTCCTGGTTAATGCTTTCTTCAGTTCCGCCAGCCCCCGGGCGTCATCCGGATGCGTGTCCAGATAAAGGCGCAGATCGTCCAGGACAAAACTGATTTTCTGAATCTCACACATCATCTTTTCCCGGTCTCTCTGCTCCGGACTTTTCATCAGGTCAGACCCCGGCGCCTCAGAGGAGACAATGTCTTTCGCTGCGAAAAAGGGCAGATCCAGATCTTTAAAAATTGTTCCCGCTTTCAGCGCTTCATCCTCATCATAAAGATCACCCCAGCTCTGCATCGGAACTGTTGTAATAGCCAGGCGCTCTTTCTTCTTATCCAAAAAAACAACTCCTTTCTGAAATCAAAGCGATTTCCTTATCAGTATCTGCAGAAATCGTCTTTAAATTGCAGGGGAGCTGCATGAAATATTTTTCCATTTTAATCAAATTATTAACTTTGACAGATTCTCCTTGTGCCGCCAGTTGTTTCTGTTACAAAAAGGTTCTCCCTCCAATTTTTATGGAAAGAGAACCTTATCATTTTTAAGTTCTTTTACTTTTTCATAAGATCCGCGCCGCTGCTCCATGCCTGTCCGGCCTTTTCACCAATGGCATAATAGCCATTCCGCATCTGGTCGAAAACGAAGGCTTTGATTTTTCCGGCGTCAATCTTCCCGGCTTCATCCAGCACTTTTTCATCAGCGGTCACATTAATGATTTTTCCAAGAACACGCAGGCCATAAGGCTGATCCTGCATCTCAACCACTTCACACTCCAAAGTAACAGGATACTCTGTGATCACAGGAGCATCTACTCTCTCACTTTTCACTGCATGAAGCCCGGTGCGCTCAAATTTATCCGACATCTTGTTAGATGTCGCAATTCCCAGAAAATCAGACTCTCTCAGAGTGTCCGTCCCGGGTATGGCGAGCGTAAAGGCCTTCCTGGCTTCCAGATTAGCCACGGTCTTATGCTCCGCCTCAAGATTCAGGGCAACCATATCCTCCGCGCAGATCCCGCCCCACGCCATCATCATTACATCAACCGTATCATCCTCATTATAAGTGCCGATCATATAAGTCGGCATGGG
>CAYLWI010000161.1:0-2534 GCA_964387345.1 uncultured Eubacterium sp.
GGATGTCCTGGCCAGGGAATACACAGGAGGCAGCCGATCTCACAGAAGAGCAGTTCCATTATCTGATGATGGGGCTTAACCCGCTGGACCTCAGAGTGAAAGAGGTGGCGCCGGAAAAAATATATTGAAATGATTGTGCAAAACAGAGAAATTTTTCTTCTGTTTTAACTGCCTGAAAATCAGTGTTCCAGAGGCGTAGAAGGTATCTTCTGATGCAGCAGCAGAGCCTGGCAGCGATACTTCCGGGAACAGGCAAAGTCTGGGAATCCTATATTTTACAGGCGGCCAGTCCGGAGCTGGACATGCCAGAAACCAGGGCAAAATGACGGATTGCTTTTCTTTCGTGATTGGCGCAAGGGCGCATTTTCTGGTATACTTTTTTACAGGAAAGGCGGTCGTCAGTATGTGTCAGAAATTTACACCCGAACAACTGAAAAACATGGATATGGAGACAAAAGACGGTGTTATTTTTCAGATGCAGGACCGTCTGGATAAGCTGGAGCATGACTATGAGAATCTGATCGAACAGATCCGTCTGGCAAACCAGCAGCGTTTTGGCCGGCATACAGAAAAACCGGACGGGATTGCAGGACAGCTCTCCTTTTTTAATGAGGCGGAAGCGGATTGCATGGAAGATGCACCAGAACCAACAATAGAGGAAACGATCCGTCTGGAACTGAAGCCTGTACGCCGCCCAAAGAAAAAAGGACAGAAAGAGGAAGACCTGAAAGAGTTTCCGCAGGAAGAATTCTCCCATGATGTCCCGGAGGAGAAACTGATCAAAACATTTGGAGAAAGCAATTATAAAAGTATGCCGGATGAGGTTTACTGGCAGCTGCGGTTCGAACCTGCGAAATGGATTGCGGAGAAACATATCATAAAAGTATACGTTGGCACAGACGGGCTCCATCAGGATGAATTCCTGCGGGGAGACCATCCTTCCACTTTGTTCAGGGGGAGTATTGCCACCCCTTCTCTGGAAGCGGCGATCATCAATGCGAAGTACGTGAACAGCAATCCGTTGGACCGTATTGCCAGAGATTTTCAGACGAACGGACTTCAGTTATCGAAACAGACCATGTCAAACTGGACGGTCTGGACAGCGGAACGATATTTCCAGCCGGTATACGACTGGATGAAAAAACGTCAGCTGGAAGCCCATGTCAACCAGTGTGATGAAACAACGGCAGAAGTGATCCATGACGGCAGACCTGCGGGCAGTAAAAGCTATATGTGGGTGCATCTCACCGGTGAACTCAGTCCAGGTCCAGAGATCGTTGTGTATGAGTACCAGAAGACCAGACACAGCAGCCACCCCAAGGAGTATTATAAAGACTTCAAAGGGATTCTGATGACGGACGGGCTGGAACAATACCATAAGCTGGCAAGGGAACTGGAAGGGGTGACCAATGCGAACTGTATGGCGCATGCGAGGCGTCATTTTGCCAATGCGATCAAGGCAATTGGGAAAGGAAATGAAAAAGCGATCAAATCCTCCATCGCGTACAAAGCGCTGGTAAGGACCGGGGCGATCTATAACCTGGAGGGAGCCTTAAAAGAGCTGACTGCGGAAGAACGCCTGAAGGAACGGCAGGCCTCAATCAAGCCACTGGTTGAGGAATATTTTGCGTGGGTCAGGGAGATCTGTTCTGACCAGACGGTCCTCCCGAAGGGAGAAACAGCAAAAGGATTGAATTACAGTCTGAATCAGGAAGAATATCTGAAAGTATTTCTTACAGATGGGGAAGTCCCGATTGATGATTCAGCCAGTGAACGTGCGCTGCGGAATTTTACAGTTGGCCGGAAAAACTGGGTGACAATCAATACAGTCAGGGGAGCGCAGGCAAGCGCGGTCATTTACAGCATCACTGAGACAGCCCGTGCGAACAGTCTGAATGTTTATTATTATATCCGGTATCTGCTGACAGAGCTGATGAAGCGAAAAGATAAAGACGGGAATATAGAGGAAGCAATGCTGGAATCGATCATGCCATGGTCGAAAGAGCTTCCGGATGAATGTTATAGTAAGCGCCGCCAATGAACAGCGGCGCATGATTTATGAGGGGCGGAGGATTTGACGTTTACTTGAAACAGGTACATAATGTGGATCAGAACTGCATATATTATAATGAAGACAGATGCCTTAATAAATTTACCCATGATCTTTCTCCTCCTGCCAGGCTGTTGATTCTGGTTTCAAATGCTTCAGCAAGAACATTTGCATATTTATCTTCTGAAAATTCTCCGAAATTGTTTTCAGATTCGTATGATAAAATTTTAACATTCTCGCCTATAAATTCATATGCCACATCATACAGCAAGTCTTTATTAAACTGGTCAAGAAGCTCTCTCCTGAAAATTGCGAACCGTTGCTGATAATATTTTAAGCCACTGTTGTACTGTTGCAACAATCTGATCCATATAAATCATTTCCTTTTTAGCCAGGGCCATGTACATTGCACATTGCCTGTGAAATTATTTTTTTATGATTTTAGGAGCACCTGTTTTCTGTGTCAATCCATATCACAATTTCT
>CAYLWI010000162.1:0-2449 GCA_964387345.1 uncultured Eubacterium sp.
GCTTCTTAAGGCATAGACAATCATTATGATTGTTGATATTAAAAACACATTCAAGATATAAGAAATATACAATAACCTTTTCTCTTTTCTGCTGCTTCTGCACAGCATCCTCCCCAGCTTCCTCACCCAAACACTTCCTTTCCTCTTTCCTTAGGCTGGTTTCTGCCCATATAGGTATCCTCTGGAGGATTTCATTATTTCCGGGCTGTTTTTACCCTCTGGAGGGTTTCCTCTTTTCTGGGCTGAATTGTTATCTGTGCAGACACCCGTCCACGATCTGGATCTTCTCATCCCCATAATCATACACTCTCTGGTCATGGGTAACGATTATGATTGAGCTTTTGCTCTCCCGCTGCAGCTTCAGCAGGGCTTCCATAAAGATATATACATTCTCGCTGTCCAGGCTGGCGGTGGGCTCGTCGCACAGGATCATCTGGGGCGCGGAGGTTATGGCCCGTATGATCGCCACCCGCTGCTGCTCTCCGCCGGACAGGGAAGAAATCTGCTTTTTCTGGATCTGTCCCAGATTCAGAAGATCCAGATACTCCGCGATCTGTCTGCGCACCTTCATGCTGATTTTCTGTTTCCGCAGATAATAGGGCGCCAGAATGTTATCCTCCACGTCCATGAAATCGAAAAGATTCAGATTCTGGAATACAATTCCGATTTTTTCCAGCCGTATCCGGTCCCGGGTGCGCCTCCGCTCGGTCAGAAGCTCCGTATCTCCGATGTGGACTTCTCCCTGCACATGATCCAGGAGCCCCGCCATGGCATAGAGCAATGTCGTCTTCCCTGAGCCGGAGGGCCCGGATATGGTATAGATTTTCCCCTTCTCAAAAGAACAATTGATATGGTTAAGAATCATTCTGTCCCTTCCCGCTTCCTGCACGGTATATGTCAGATTCTGAACTGTTGCTGCATTCATTACATTATTCTCCTTTCTTCAGGCTGGTTTCTGCCCATTCAAGTATCCTCTGGAGAATTTCCTTCTTCCTGGGCTGATTTCCTTTCGTTGATTTCATTTTAGTCCGCTCTGAAAAAAAGAAAATACTCCGGTGCGCATGCTGCAATCTGGAATGTCTAAGCTGCAGATATTCCCATTCTGCCGAAACCGGATAAGCCATATGAAACAACTTCAGATCAAACCAGGAGGATATTCGCAATCCGCTTCGCCACCTGCCTGATCCGGTTAAATAATACAGGGCCTCTCCAGGAAGATATCCTCCCAAAGAAGCCCTGTAAAAATATTTAAAAATTATTATCTGTTCGTACGCCTGTCCACAATCTGAATTTTCTCACCTCCACAATTATCCGGGATATTCAGGCAGTAAATCAATCCTCCATTCTCGCAATCAGCTCCCGGATATGATCCTCTGTCTCCTCCAGGTCCTCTGCAATCTCAGCAAGACCTTTGCCCTTTGCCAGCTTTTTCCGGATCATATTTTCCAACAGTTCCTCCCGGGCAGCCTCGCGTTCCTGCCTCATATGCTTCTCCTGGTCGTACTCAAATATACTCATCTCTCTCGCCTCCGCTCTGTGTTTTTCCAGAAAATCTTTCAATACATCTTCCTCTATGCACTCCCTGATTGCACGGTCAACCGCCTCTTCCAGAGACATATGCTCTGTATACTCCCGGATCTTATCCGTATAAGCAGCATACTCCCGGAGAGTCCTGCATGCATCCTTCAGTTTCTGATTATTTTTCCCTGAAATATTCAGTACTACTGCCTTCAGCTCCAGTTTTACCGGATGATCGTCCACGGTAAACAGATCCGACAGCTTCAGCACCTGCCGCTCCGGCACATTTTCCTTCCCATTATAAAAAACAACAAACTCCGGCGCCGGAATCTGGATTTTCGCTGTTCCGTACAGATTGGCATCCCGGGTTATCCGGGAATACAAATGAGAAATATAAAACAAAAATCGAAGCGGCAGGTTCGGATTGCCGGTAGACTGATGCTCATAAAGGGAAAGCCGCCCGTCAATCAGGAATGATACATCGTTTCTGATTGTCATATAAATCGCATTCTCCAGAGTATTGATCTCCAGCAGTCCGGGATCTGTATAATGTTTCCCACTCATTGCATTATACAATTCCAGCAAATTCTTTTTGTCCTCATAAAGAAGAATAAATACAGTAGACTTATAAGTCCGGTTGACAGGTAATACACTCAACGTTGTTTCATTTGCCATTATATAGCCTCCTTGAAAGTATGCTGCAAAGAGACCATGTCTGCATTTCTGCAAATACCTGCGAAATCACTGTCCTGCATCACACCGGAAATCTCTCTGCTGTTAATTAGGAAATAAAAGCATCAGATTTCCGGAATGTAACAGAACTTAGAACGCGGCTCTGCCGCTTTAGACTCAGACAAGCTGGAAAGATCATGCTTTAATTGTGTTATATTATACCATATCTATATTATGAATACCAGTACAAAACAAAAGA
>CAYLWI010000163.1:0-2442 GCA_964387345.1 uncultured Eubacterium sp.
CAGGGAATTCATGGAATACTCCTCTAATATTTACCATATTTCATTGTCGCTTCGTACCAGGCAATCAGATTTTCCCGTCTGCACTGGTCGATGGACATGGAGTTGGACATGAGATATCCGCCGCCGGGGGCGCAGACATCCAGAAGACGTTTCGTCTCTTCCTCAATGGCTTCTTTTGTCCCGTGCATCAGCAGTCCTGTGTCAAAATTGCCGGCAATGCAGGCAGTGCCGCCCAGGATTTCTTTTGCTTTTTTCATGTCCTGTTTTTCAAAGAAATATACAACCTTTCCTTTCTGGACTTCTTTCAGGATTTCCAGACGGGTATAATAGGAGCCCTCGCACATGACCATGGGAGTGATATCATTTTTAATCAGCTCATCCAGAAGCCGTTTCAGAGGCGGCCAGTAATAGTCATGATAGTCGTCCGGCGACATAAATTCATCAATACCTGCATGGAGCGGGATAAAAGCATATTTTGCGTGCATCATTTTTCCCTGGGCGACGGCCGCGGGAATATTGACGGCCGCAAGACGGTTTACGGCTTCCTCCAGCAGATCCGGGTCTGTTTTCAGATCCATAACTGTATTTACCAGACCGCGTATATTATCGGCAAATTCGTCAAAGGGGTTCATCACAACGAAATCACCCCAGATGGGATAGCCGTTCTGAACGGCGTGCATATTCAGTTCTATCATACCCTGCAGATATCCGGAGGTGATATCTGCAGCCTCCAGCATACTCTGCAGCGCCGCCCTGACCGGAGGCGCGGATAAACCGGCGAAGCCCAGCACCGTGGTTCCGCAGAGAGCATAAGGATTCAGCATGGACAGACCGGAGAGCGCTCCGTATTTTTTCGCCAGTACCTTATTGAAAAGGAACCGGCTGGGATCCTGCAGGAACTCTTCGTATTCATCATCTTCCAGATAAGTATTGTCAAAAACCTGATAGACCGCGTTGTCTCCGAACTCCGGTTTTGATCCGGGCCATCCCATACACCGGGAGTCGAGACGTTCCATCGTTTTCATAGGGAAAAAAGTGGGAACAAACAGAGCATCCGGATCAATTTCCCGGCATATTTCATCCATGGCCGGGATTACGCTGCGGATATCGGTCATGGCGTCTTTGATTGTCACCCCGTATTCCAGGCAGTAGACATTTCCCAGACTGGGTACAAAGGGAACCCGGTCCGGTGTCTGGCAGTTTACCGCGGTCTGTACCCGCATATCCCGGATGGCAATGGGCGGAAGCTGGTTTGTTGTCTGATCGTTCATTATGAAATCCTCCTGTATGTTCTGTATTATGGGAAAAGTCTTTCCGGACTGGGGAAAGTATTTCCGCGTACTATACAGAAAGTGTAGCAGGTCTGTCTGGATTTGTGAAATTTTCTTTTTCTATCAGATGATACGCTGAACGTATATCTATGCAGGAAACGGAAAAAGTGCCGGTATTAATTAGCGAACACGTCGATGAATTCTTTTTCTTTCAGCATATTTGTATATAATGCTACTGCCGGATTTAAATTTTCACGCTTCCAGGCGTATATGACAGAAAGCGGCGCCGCGTCACGGGGCAGCGGGAAAAAATAATACCGGTCATCGTAAGCCTCCCGCCAGCTGTTATCCAGAAGGGCGACTCCTTTTCCGGAACGTATATTCAAAAGAATAGATCCCTGATTTGGCACGTAAAAGATGTTTCCGCAGGGAATGCCGACTTTCTTTAGGATTTTCTGCAGTTCTTCCGCACGGCCCGGGGAATCCGAGACGGCAGGCAGGATGAATGTTTCCTCGCAGAAATCATCTGGTTTCAGATCCTGCTTTCCGGCCAGCGGATGTTCGGCGGGCATCAGAATTCCGGCCTGCACAGGATAATATTCATCATATACAATGTCCTCCAGATATTTTATCTCGAAGCTTAAAGTGAAAATCAGATCTATATGCCGGGAATCCAGTCTCTTCCGCAGTTCGCCGAAAGAGCGCCGTTCGATGGAAATCTTTACGTCTGGAAAGGATTTGTTGAAATATGCCGCCGTCGGTGAAACAAATATATCCAGATCCATACCTTCCAGACAGCCGATCCTGAGTTCCATATCTGTATTGTGTCCGATATTCTGGACCTCCTGAATGCCGGCCTGGATTGTATTCAGCGCTTCCGTGCACTTTTTTACCATAATGGCGCCCTGATAGGTAAGCCGGACCTCTTTTTTGTTCCGCACAAATAAGGGAAAGCCCATTTCCTCTTCCAGAAGGCTGATCTGACGGCTGACCGTGGGCTGCGTAGTAAAAAATTCTTTTGCGGTTTTTGTGAAATTCAGATGATTTGCCAGAGACAGAAATATCTCAAGCTGCTGTGTTGTCATGGAGTCATCCCTTTCGCGTTGTGTTCATTCTGTTGATCAGAATCTTTTTAAATATTGTTAACGCCTGAGATTTCTGGTTTTTCAGC
>CAYLWI010000164.1:0-2398 GCA_964387345.1 uncultured Eubacterium sp.
ATGGCAGCGCTGTCTGTCAGCAGCATTACCAGACGGTCAATACCGTATCCGATACCTCCTGTGGGCGGCATACCGATCTCCAGTGCATTCAGGAAGTCTTCATCCGTATGGTTCGCTTCCTCATCACCAGCCTCGAAAGCTGCATCCTGCTGCGCGAAACGCTCCCTCTGGTCGATGGGATCATTCAGCTCGGAATAAGCGTTGCACATTTCCCATGTGTTGATAAAGAGTTCGAAACGCTCTACCTTGTCCGGATCGGAAGGCTTTTTCTTTGTCAGCGGAGAGATCGCAAGCGGATGATCCATAATGAAAGTCGGCTGGATCAGTTCCTTCTCACAATACTCCTCAAAGAACAGGTTGATGATGTCGCCTTTTGTATGGCGCTCCTCAAACTCAATGCCCCGCTCTTTTGCAAGAGCTTTTGCTTCCTCATCGGTTTTAATTTCATCAAAATCCACGCCTGCGTATTTCTTAATAGCGTCATTCATGGTCATACGGGCAAAAGGCTTTCCAAGATCAATCTCAATGCCATTATAGGAGATCTTACTGCTGCCACAGACAGTTTCGGCCAGATAGCGGAACATGCTCTCCGTCAGTTCCATCATTCCCTCATAATCTGTATAAGCCTGATAAAGCTCCATCAGCGTAAACTCCGGATTGTGACGGGTATCCACACCCTCATTCCGGAACACACGGCCAATCTCGTAGACTCTTTCCAGACCGCCAACAATCAGTCTCTTCAGATAAAGCTCCAGGGAAATCCGAAGCTTCACATCCTCATCCAGGGCATTGTAGTGAGTTTCAAAAGGCCGCGCCGCCGCGCCGCCGGCGTTTGACACAAGCATGGGAGTTTCCACTTCCATGAATCCTCTGTCATCCAGGAAACGGCGGATTTCTTTAATAATCCGGGAACGCTTAATGAAGGTCTCCTTTGATTCCGGATTCATAATCAGATCTACATATCTCTGACGATACCGCATGTCCGTATTAGTCAGACCATGGAACTTCTCCGGCAGCACCTGGAGACTCTTGGAAAGCAGGGTTATTTCTGATGCATGGACAGAAATCTCACCTGTTTTTGTGGTAAATACCTCGCCTCTGATGCCCAGGATATCGCCAATATCATACTTTTTGAAATCCTTGTAGGATTCCTCCCCGATACTGTCCCTGGCTGCATAAACCTGAATGCTGCCCTGCAGATCCTGCACATTGCAGAAAGAAGCTTTTCCCATCACACGCTTAAACATCATACGCCCTGCGATGGAAACTTCTTTTCCCTCAAGCTGGTCATAATGATTCTTTATTTCTTCACTGTGATGTGTCACATCATATTTTGTAATCCGGAAAGGATCCTTTCCCGCGTCCTGCAGATTCTTTAACTTGTCTCTCCTGTTCTTCAGAATCTGGTTCAGATCCTGCTCCTGCGCATTTCCCTTCTTCTGTTCTGCCATTTTCTCATTCTCCTATATCTGTACCTGTCCGGTTCCCGGCCTGCTTTCGGAAACATCCAAAGCCTGCTGCCTCTCCGGTTCTGCCCGACTTCTGATTTAATTTGATCTCTGGATCTCCAGAACCTTATACTTCAGCACGCCGGCCTGTGTTTCCACCTCAACTGTATCGCCCACTTTTGCTCCCAGCAGAGCTTTTCCAACCGGTGATTCATTTGAAATCTTTCCCTTTAAACTGTTTGCTTCCGTGGAGCCGACAATTTTATATTCCAGTTCCTCATCAAATTCGCAATCTAAGATGTGTACCTGACATCCGACATTAATCTTATCCAGATCTACTTCATCTTCTACTACAACTTCAGCATTTTTCAGAATTTTTTCAATTTCTTCAATACGCGCCTCTATATCGCGCTGTTCATCCTTCGCGGCGTCATATTCCGCATTCTCAGATAAGTCTCCCTGCTCTCTTGCCTCTTTTATCTTCTGTGCAACCTCTTTCCGTTTGACTACCTTTAAATCCTGTAATTCTGTTTCCAGGTTCTGTAACCCCTGATAAGTTAAAAGATTCTTTTTGCTCATTGGTCTGTGTCCTCCTGCTGGAAAATATATCTATCTGAATTGTGATTACTCTCAATCATTCTTCTTCACCTTGACAGCCAACATATTATAACCAATCGGCACATTGATGTCAAGGTAATCTTGTTCCGGTTTCCCCTTGTTTTCTGCGGTTTCCGCAGCCTTTCTTTCCTTCGGAACAGAGTTCTTTTCGTCCGGGTATAAAATTTCCCATCGCCGCTTCTGAAAGGGCAGATAGATCATTTCCGCGGGAAAATGATCCATATACATCGGGCTGTTTCTCTCAAAATCCAGAACCATATTTCCATGCAATGCTTCCTGCCAGTTTTTGGGTACCAGACGGACAATCAGTCCGTATTCTTCTTCCATATAAT
>CAYLWI010000165.1:0-2390 GCA_964387345.1 uncultured Eubacterium sp.
TAATTATCTTCCTTATCGGATTCTGCCATGGTATATACATGGCGTTTTCTTGCCATCTCATCGCTTTCCAGATATTCATCGTAGGTCGTGATCTTATCGATCATGGTTCCGTTGGGAAGAAACTCGATGATCCGGTTGGCTGTCGTCTGGACGATCTGATGATCCCGTGAGGCAAAAAGGATGACGCCGGGAAATTTGATCAGCCCGTTATTCAGGGAGGTAATGGACTCCATATCCAGATGATCTGTAGGTTCATCCAGAATCAGTACATTGGAAGCCTCGATCATCATCCGGGAAAAGAGAACACGCACCTTCTCTCCACCGGAAAGCACCCGCATTTTCTTTACGCCGTCCTCGCCGGGGAAGAGCATACGTCCCAGGAATCCGCGGACGTAGGTGGCGTCTTTGATCTCAGAGAACTGGGTCAGCCAGTCTACGATGATCAGATCGGTGTCAAAGATTTTTGTATTATCTTTCGGGAAATAGGACTGGCTGGTGGTCACGCCCCATTTGTAAGTACCCTCATCCGGTTCCATTTCTCCGGTAATAATTTTAAATAAGGTAGTTTTTGCCAGTTCGTTGCTTCCTACGAAAGCGATCTTGTCTTCCCGGCCTGCCATGAAGGAGATATTATCCAGAACTTTCACGCCGTCGATGGTCTTGGAAAGTCCCTCTACAGTCAGAACCTCGTTTCCGATTTCACGGGCAGGACGGAAATCAATGTAGGGATATTTCCGGCTGGAGGGCTTAATCTCATCCAGCTGGATTTTTTCCAGAGCTTTCTTTCTGGAAGTTGCCTGTCTGGACTTGGAAGCGTTGGCGGAGAAGCGGGAGATAAATTCCTGCAGCTCTTTGATCTTTTCCTCTTTCTTTTTGTTGGCTTCTTTCATTTGCCGGATCATTAACTGGCTGGATTCGTACCAGAAGTCATAGTTTCCGGCATAAAGCTGGATTTTTCCATAATCAATATCCGCGATGTGTGTGCAGACCTTATTTAAGAAATAACGGTCGTGGGAAACCACGATGACCGTATTTTCAAAATTGATCAGAAACTCTTCCAGCCACGCGATTGCGTCCAGATCCAGGTTGTTGGTAGGCTCATCCAGAAGCAGAATATCCGGGTTCCCAAATAATGCCTGGGCCAGCAGGATCTTTACCTTCAGGGGGCCGGGCATGTCGCTCATCATCATATAGTGATATTCTGTATCAACGCCCAGACCATTTAAGAGGGTGGCGGCGTCCGCCTCGGCATTCCAGCCGTCCATGTCGGCAAACTCCGCCTCCAGTTCGCTGGCGCGGATACCGTCTTCATCTGTAAAATCTTCCTTCATATAGATGGCTTCTTTTTCTTTCATGATCTCATAGAGGCGCTGATTTCCCATGATTACCGTATCCAGAACAGGGTATGCGTCATATTTAAAGTGATCCTGCTGCAGGAAGGAGAGACGCTGGCCGGGAGTGATGGTTACATCACCGGAAGTGGGCTCCAGCTGTCCGTTTAAGATTTTCAGAAAGGTGGACTTGCCGGCTCCGTTGGCGCCGATGAGTCCATAGCAGTTGCCCTCGGTAAATTTAATGTTGACATCTTCAAAGAGCGCTTTCTTGCCGATTCTCAATGTAACGTTATTTGCACTGATCATTTATTTTTCTCCTGTCAGATATTATTTCCTGTTTTCCGGGCAGATTTCTGTCCCTGGAGGCATCCCCGGAGGGGATTTCCTGTTTAAATGCATCAAGTGACATTGTACACAAGATTATTTCTGAACGCAAGTATTTCCTGCGTTTTGTGGAAAATTCCCGCTGTATTATGGAATGGCTCTGTGGCCCTGGTAATGTAAAGATATGATGCGGACTGGCGCTGGCAGGATGAAGGTCATGTTACTGTTTTCACCAGCGTCAGCCATATACCGATATAAAATTATATTACCCTCTGCGGTCACCTGTTTCGGATCACCTGCAGAGGGTATTAAAAAAGGAAGTATATGAAAAAGAAATTGAAATATATGTAAACCGGGTTCCGCCCGGATCGTTTTTTGGCGAAGCCGCATCCGCCATCAGGGCGTCCCTCAGACAACGGCGGACTTCTTTGCTTTTCTGGTTATCAGTATACTGGAAAAATGTGAAAAACCTGTGCGAAAGATTTGAAATAATTGTAAAAATATTTTTATCATAATATTAAGAAATGGTTCCTGGTCTGCATGGAGTGTCTGACGGGAATTGAATGGGTGATGTATATCTGGCGGAGAACTGCAGCAGGGATATCGGGGAAAGTAATAGAAATCGTTTAAAAATAGACAAACTTTTTCACAGATTGCAGTTGTTTTCTTGTTTATTTTCGGGTACAATAAACAGGTATAACAAAAAACAGTGCTTATTTCACTTATTTTCAT
>CAYLWI010000166.1:0-2339 GCA_964387345.1 uncultured Eubacterium sp.
CAACATCAGCAGGTGTTTCCAAAGAGATCAACCGCTTTTTTATATCATCCAAAGAAAAGCCCAGTGATTTCAAAGATATAATCTGATGAAGTGTAATCAAATCTTTATCGGTATAAAGCCTGCGTCCACCTTCGCTTTCTGCCGATGGGGAAAGCAGTCCTTCTTTATCGTAGTATTGCAGAGTACGGACGGTAACTCCCATTTTCTTTGCCACTTCTCCAACTGTCATAAACCCTTGCGGAATTGCTCTGTATTTTGCCATAATTATTTACCTCCTGACACCTATTATAAATCATTACGCAGCGTCACAAACAAGACCTTTTTTATAAATTTTTAGGCGGCAAAGATTTTTCTCTGCCGCCTTTCTGTAATTATGCAAAGATGATTTCCTTTTCTATAATCTCCTTTGCACACGCTTGTATGTTATTCATTCTCTGTGTCCATTCTAAAGCGTTTTCCGTCTTTAGCTGCTCTGTGATGCCCTGCGTCCGTTTCATTTGCGCTGTGAGCCTTTCCATGGCATTGCTCAAGATATTGTGAATGGCCTTTTCCAGCAGAGAGGCGTTGCCGGATACCGTGACATCCTCGGTAAACTGGGAATGAACGGTAATCTGTCGCTCCTGGACCAGCGGGAGCAGTGTTTCGGTGACTTTGGTAATAGTGTCCGGCAGCGACACCGGCTCTGCTTTCCCGGCCAGACCATCCATCTCGATTTTGGAAATCGTGAGGATTTCCTTTACCAGCCGCTCCATATTTTCTACTTCTTTGAGGGTTTCCGGCAGCACTTTTTCTGTATCTTTATATTTTCCAATCCCCAGGATCTTCCCCGAAGAAATCATAGCCCCAAACATGATTGAGCAGATTGTCCCGTGTAAATACCCGGCCTGGATGGAGCATGAACAGTTCCAAAAGCCCGTATTCCGTATGAGTGAGGGAGACGGGCGTTCCGCCAACAGAAACCGCGTGGCTTTCCCGATCCAACCGGATATTTCCGTAAGAAAGCGTGGTTGTAGCTTCTCGGCTCTCCCGTTCTTTTACCCGGCGCAAAACCGCCTCCACCCGCATGAGTACCAGCTTCACGGAGAAAGGCTTTGTGATGTAATCGTCCACCTTTAATTCAAATGCCTTGACCCGGGCTTCTTCCTCGTCCAGTGCTGTCAGCATGATAATCGGCACATTGGATTCCTGCCGGATCATCTCGCAGACCGTATATCCGTCAATTTTCGGCATCATAATGTCCAGCAGGACAAGGGAGAAATGCTTCTCCCGAAATATTGTTATTCCCTCCAGGCCATCGCCTGCAACCTCTATATTGTATCCGGCATCTGTCAGCAGCTCCGAAAGGATAGACTGGATGGCGGTTTCATCTTCGATAATCGAAATTCGTTCGCTCAAAGTATCACTTCAATTTATACCATGACTTTATTTAGATTCGGTTTAGATGTGTGGATTTTTTGATTATTATTATATACCTGAACTGCGTTGCCAGAAAAAGTATGCGAAGTATGGAAACATTGAAGAAGCGTATCCATGATGACAGCAACGGTCTGGACTATGTTCTGGTCGGGGACTACTACATACCGGACTTGAAACTGCCGGAGGAAAACCGCCCCATCGGAAGGTGGGGCCGGATAAAGCGTACCTGCAAGAACACTGGCCCGGCTAGTACAATGCCCTGCTTCTGTCGGGAAAACTCTGGACGTATCTTGCCGATATACATGGATACCTCCTTGTGAAAACGAAAAAACCGGGCAAATGGATTGTCCGGCAGGTTAGTTGTATTCGGTTTTACCGCTCCTGGCTGCGCTGGCGTTTCTTCTGCCATGCCTCAAGCAGCTTGATGATGGTGTTTTCCATTTGCAAGGGCATATAGGATTTTGGAAAATACTTGCGTATGCGATCCCCGTCAAGGTCAGGATGAACTTCTCCGGCTTCTTTTCCCCGGACATGATTGCCAGCATACTGTTCTCAGTGAGCCGCCCGGCCTGACTGAATTTCTTCATCCGCCGGGCCTGAGAGAGTGAAGGGGTGGCCTGCTTTACACTTTATCACAGAGTTTTTTCTGCATACACCCTACTATCTCCTGAATTAAAAATCCTAATGACACATATAAAATGATTCGGATCACCCACATAGTGCCTTCTGCCCCCGTAATAGAAAAAACATTCCAAATTGCATCCAATTGAATTCCCATATTCCAGAATAATACCCCATATAATTCAACAATAATGAGTGTAAGATACACATTACTGGACAAAAAGGCCAGGACACTACAGGCTGATACTAAAACCCACAGTACAACCAGTAAACCTACAGTATCTTTTAAAACAATTACTAAA
>CAYLWI010000167.1:0-2330 GCA_964387345.1 uncultured Eubacterium sp.
TACTCATATTATATCAGATATCCTTCCGACTTCCACAGCATTTTTTCAAAAGCCGGCGTCCAGGCTTTTCCCAAAGGAAATCAGTGACGATTTCCTCTTTTTAAAATTCTCTTTTCCCAACCCATACTTCATTTGCATGTGAAAACACCCTGCCCTGTAACTGTAAAATCACCTTACTACGCATACATTTACAGTCTTCCTCTACAGAGCCCCTGGCCATCCATACACCGGCCACAGGGAAAACCACTGCATCACATCCAGTCCCATTTCTGCCAGCGCCAGCGGAACAGCAAACAGCAGAAGCGCCAGGAACAGAGTCTGGAAATAGTTTTTCCTCCATCCGGACAGGCAGAAAATCACAAATGACAGGATCTGTACCGCTGCCATCTGCACAGATACAGCCAGCAGCAGAAAGACAAATACCGGAATGTCCAGGGAAAAATCTCTGTACTGCGGGATATTGCGGATCCCCGCCAGCATTTCTCCCATGGGATAAACCCGGGAGACAGACAGAAAATGACAAATCCAGGGCAGCAGGGTCATGATTGCAGAAATCAGCGCACAGACAAGCCACTTGGATAAGATCACCTTCTTCCGGCCTGCCCATGCAGCAGCCAGGAGTCCCCACATACCTTTACTGTCTTCCATAGCCATAACATTGGAAAAAGCAAGGCAAAAACACAGGGACAGCAGGAGCAGATCCAGCCGGAAACTGCTGTCCATCTGTCCAGACAGATAAAGATATCCGGTATCATAAACAAACACGCCTCCCTCCGCAAGAATATGGTCATACTGTTCCAGCGCCCGCTCAAACCAGGGATAAAAAACCAGCTGGCTGTACCATTTCTCTTTCTGTTCATCCGCCGCATCTTCACTGATTATCCCTTCCGCAGCCATATTGTCAATCCTCTCAATCTGTGCAGATGCTTCTTCGAACCGCTCCTGTTCTGATTTAAGAATGTTCTCCTTTTCCCCGGTCAGTTCTCCTTCCAGTGACAGCATCAGTTCCTGGTAATACTGCTCGCCTGCCGATGGAGCGTATGTTTTTCCCAGATCTGTCCAGACAATCAGAACAGCAAAAGCTGCCAGAATAAAAAGAACCCTGTTTGCAATCAGTATTTTATATCCCTCATGCCGGAGCAGACTGTCACAAAACCGGAATGGTAATTGCAGGAAATCATTCGTTTTTGTTACGCTATGACGGTTTCCTTTGCAAAACAGTCCGGACGCGGCGGCGCCTCCGGCCATAATCCCCATTGCCAGAACCAGCCACGTACAGATCATACGGCTTACAGGGAAACCGGCCAGATCCAGATTCAGATAGTTTCCATATACCTCATCTGTCCGCAATATCCCGAAAAAAGAAAGATATTTCAGTAAGTTCAGCCTGGAATAAGACGGAATCAGCGCATACAGCAGACCATTCGCTCCCAGAAATCCGACGCCTGCAAGCCAGGGTACAAAACTGTGAGATGCAAAAATCGCACATGCCGTTAAAAACAGACCGACCGCAAAGATGCAGACTATTTTTGTCAGAACTCCAAGGAGCAGAAATTCTCCCACAGATATTTCCAGGCTGGTCTGCATATATGGAGCAAGGGAAGGAAGCGCCGCCGAAAGATCTCCCAGCCCCGCCGCGCTCCATGCAAAAAGCAGATTGCTTCCATACAGCACAATACCGGCAATTCCGCAGTGTATCAGCAGAGCCAGAAGACGTGCCGCCAGATCCCTCCCGGTTCCCAGTCTGGTTGTACGGGTAATGGCAAAAAGTCCTTTTGTCTTTTCTTCCGTAATCAGCTGTCCCACAAAAAGGAACACAGAAAGCAGCAGAAACAGATCCGTTATCTGGCTCTCCGCCGCCATGACAACTCCCTTCGATGGAAACCAGCGGATACTTTCTGATGTCATTCCTGCATGATCAGCGGCGCTTTTCTGAATATTCCGGCTGACAAAATCTTCTTCCTTTTCTCCAGGCTGAAAAATGGAAATTCCGCCCAGCTGCGCAGCCGTTTCCTGTACTGACTCCAGATATTCCTCATAACCGGACACTGCCGATATTTCCCCATATAGTTCGTCCTTCAGTGCCGTATCCTCCATGCCGCTGATATAATCCATCTTTTCCTCTTCCGTCATGCCGGAAATCTCACGGCACACGGCTTTATAAGAAGAAAGAGCCGCATCTTCCTCCGCCGGACGATTGAAATACCACAGCAGAAACAGATTTAATATAAGGATCAGAAACATCAGCCCCAGGAAACTTCCTTTCCGCCACACCTTCTGAAACTCATACCAGATCAGCGCCATCAGAAGTTCCCTCCTTCCCCGGGCTG
>CAYLWI010000168.1:0-2251 GCA_964387345.1 uncultured Eubacterium sp.
TTTTCAAAAACCAGAGAACTTTTCCCCTTTCTGTGATATAATGGGAAAACCCGGTAAATACAGGCAGTACGCTGCCAGAACGCAGCGAATACACATATGTCTGCCATCCGGAAAATCATTACCGTAAGACAGGAGCAGCTCTATGAAACTCGGAAAATATAAAGGACTCCATGCCCACCGTCCGGATATCGCGGTGCAGGAAGAGGAAATCGACAAGGTTCTGAAAAATAAACAACAGGAAAATTCTATTGTTTATACAATAGATGACCGCCCCGCAAGAATGGGAGATCAGGCGGTCCTTGATTTCGACGCCGCATGCGGCGGAAAGCCTCTCGCCGGAGGAAAAGGCCGCAATTATCCGCTTCTTCTGGGATCTCATACCTTCGTGATAGGCTTCGAGGAAGCTGTCGTGGGACACGCCGTCGGCGACCGTTTCGAGGTCTCCGTGGCTTTTCCGGAGGATTACCGCGTTCCCTCTCTCAGAGGGAAAACTGTCATTTACCAGATTCATCTGAAATCTCTGCGGATACCGGAATATCAGGAAGTGAACGATGATTTTGCCCGTGATTTTTCCGAATATGATACTCTGGCAGACTGGCGCAGCGCCATCCGCGAGGAACTGGCGGAACGGCATGAAGTTTCTGCTTATCAGAAGCTCACAAAAAACCTTTTGGAGCAGATCATCGCCAGTTCGGAAATCCCTGTGGACGCAGATCTGAAGGAGGAACTGGCGGAGGAGTTGTATGAAGATTTCCTCTGTGAGCTGGAAAACAGCGGTATGACTCTTGAAAAATACAGAAAACGGACCGGAAAGGACGAGGCGGAGATCTACGCCGAAAAGGAAGAGGAAGCAGAACAGATCATCCGGCAGCAGTCTGTTCTTCACGCTATCGCTAACAAAGAGCATTTAAGGATTTCTGATGAGGCTCTGGCAGAAGAAATTGCTTCCCTGGCGGTGGAGGAGGGAGAAGATCCTGAGATTTTTGCGGAAATGCTGGGAGATGAGGAAATCGAAAGTATTGCAGACCAGCTTCTGCTGGATCTGACCATGGAATTCATATTAGAACATGTCGTCTGGGATTCCGGCCAGTGACAGAATAAAAAAACTCTTTTCGCGAATACTAACAGTAACTATCAGATTTGCGAAAGGAGTTTTTTATGTCCAGAAAAAAAGGTGAAACCTACGATTATCTTATGCACTCAGCTTCGTCCTCAGATCAGACCGGGCTGATTCCTTCCGGAATCACAAGCGACGCGGAAAGGGAATCTTACGAAAATCTCTATCCCTATCCGCCTCCCATGGTAAAGCAGGACGATGCGCAGGCGCTGAACCGTTCCGATCATAACAACAGCGGAAGCTCTTCCCGCAAAAGAAATATCAACGGACATCTCTCAGAGCAGGAGGCCCGGAATGTTCATCAGACCAGATGATGCCGCAGCCGCTTTCTGTTTTTAAAGCGGATTCCAGAAACAATTTCCCCGGCTGCTCCCGGACCGCAGGCGGGGATGAAAGCCATCACCCACACAGGCAGGTTGATCTTCTCTGCCTCTGTGTCTGGCTATACGCGCCTCCTACTGCGCTGCTTCCCTCTTATCTGCTTCCAGCTGCGCATAATCGATCTTTTTATCCTTAAAATAATATTCTCTGTCATGATCACTAATTTCTCTCAAAACCCGGCAGGGATTTCCCACCGCCAGCACATTGGAGGGCAGATCCTTCGTTACCACGCTTCCCGCTCCGATTACCACATTATCCCCGATGGTAATGCCGGGAACAATCATGACGCCGGCGCCAATCCAGCAGTTCTTTCCAATATGAACAGGAGCGTTGTACTGGTATCCTTCCTGTCTCAGTTCCGGCAGAAGAGGATGACCTGCCGTGGCAACCACAACTCCCGGACCAAACATCGTATAATCCCCGACATAAATATGTGTGTCATCCACCAGGGTCAGATTAAAATTCGCATAAACATTTTTCCCGAAATGCACGTGACGTCCACCCATATTGGTGTGAAGGGGCGGCTCAATATAACATCCCTCGCCAATTTCAGCAAACATTTCTTTTAACATCGCTTCTCTCTTATCCAGTTCTGTGGGCCGGGTCATGTTAAAATCATAAAGCCGGTCCAGATACTGTATCTGCTCATGGAAAATACTGTCATCGTTGGGAAGATATAATTCTCCTGTGTGCAGCTTGTCTCTCATACTCATGGTGTAAATCCTCCTTGCCATTATGCTTTTCACCTGTTAT
>CAYLWI010000169.1:0-2231 GCA_964387345.1 uncultured Eubacterium sp.
TGAGAAACGGATTTTTGGCAATATATTCCCATTTGACAGCCTGGTTAAATGCACAGCGTAATACTTTGTGAATGTCATGAATGGTAGATGCCGTGATTCTCTCTCTTCCGGGCCTGCCCATGTTGTTGACAGGCTCGGCAGCGAAAAGCAGAAAGTGGTAATAATCATCGACTGTTTTTGTCCGGATATTGCGCAGTTTCCTGTCACCTAAATAAGGATGGACATAATTTTCCAGAAGTCCCACATTTCCATCATAGGTGGAGGCCACCCATTTTTTCTCACCGTATTTTTCTACAAATTCATATAAGAACTCGCTTGGAAGGCTGGTCTGCTACTGCTGTTGTGCATGGCGACTGGATGGAATGGCAGATTGCGGAACTGGAGTTACAAGTCCCAAACGGACAGCCTGCATCCCAGGCTTGAGATTTCTGTCAGTTCCGACAGAAAATCCCCTCTGTATCTTGTCCCCGCAGTATGGTAAAATAGACTCATTGAGAATAACAAGGAGCGATTTCCTATGAAGAACGAAGAACTGATCCGGCGTTTCCAGATTGAGCGGAAGAAATTTGACCGCTCCGGTATCTACGCCTATACCCAGAGGACACTGGCTTACAACTCAAATAAGATCGAAGGCTCCACACTGAATGAGGAGCAGACCGCTTCTCTGTTTGACATCGGTATGCTACCCCGCAGTGATGATTATTACCGGGCCAAAGATGTGGAGGAAACCAACGGCCACTTCCTGATGTTCAATAAGATGATCGACACGCTGGATGAGCCTTTGAGTGAGGAACTCATTAAGGCGTTCCACTTTGAGCTGAAAAGCGGTGTGTTTGAAGACCGTGCCAACGGCTATGCCATCGGAGATTATAAAGAACGTCCAAATATGGTGGGAATGTACGAAACCACCCTCCCCAAAGAGGTGCCGGAAAAAATGGAGGAACTTCTCGCCTGGTATCACGGAATCTCAGACAAAACTCTTTCCGTCATGGCTCAGTTCCATGCCCGGTATGAGGTGCTGCATCCCTTCCAGGACGGAAACGGCAGGACCGGCAGGCTGATCCTGTTCCGGGAGTGCTTAAAAGCAGATCTGACGCCGGTGGTCATTGAGGACAAGTTCCGGGGCAGATACATCGAAGGGTTGAAAGAATACCGGGAAACCGGAAAGACCGTACTTCTGGAGGAACTGTTTATGGAAGAACAGAAAGAATACGTTAAGAAAGTGGACTATTTTCTTGGCGAAGACTAAATGATTTCGAGCCGCCCTCATCACGGACGGCTCTTTTTTATGTTTCCGGATCAAATTTGTACCCTATGACGCTTCCATCCGTCCGGCAGGGAGAGCATGAGGGATAAAAGGCCTTTCGCTTTCAGGGACAGCGACGTGTTCCGCAGATGATGGTTTGACATGACCGTGTAATCACGGGTCTTTTCGATACGGAAAACCGCCATGCCATTGTCCTCCTTCCTATTTCATCTGCCAATCTATGCCGAAATATAAGTTTTATCGGTTATAACAGTTAAAAATCATTTCTGTTGCTTGAAAATCCAGTATATCCGTGATATTATAAAAACAGCCCAAGAAGGGAGGCAGATCAATATGATTAAACGGGAAACCTATATGAGCCGTATCCGTCCTTTCATCGGAAACGACCTGGTAAAAGTCCTGACTGGTATGCGCCGAAGCGGCAAGTCGGTCATGCTGGACCTGATTAAAGAGGAACTGTGTGCCTCCGGTGTGGACAGCAGCCAGTTCATCTCCATCAACTTTGAGAATATGAGCAACGCCCATCTCTGTACTGCCGTGGCGCTCCATGATGAAATCATCCATCGGGCTTCGGAAATCAAAGGCAAGATCTATCTTTTCTTTGACGAAATACAGGAGGTGGACGCCTGGGAAAAATGCATCAATTCTTTTCGCGTGGAACTGGACTGCGATATTTACATCACCGGTTCCAATGCAAAACTGCTTTCCGGCGAATTGGCGACCTATCTGGCCGGACGGTATGTGGAGTTTGTGGTCTATCCCTTCTCCTTTGCGGAATTTATCGAGCTGTACCACACTGTCTACCCGAATACAGATAACCGCCAGTGCTTCAGCAAGTATCTGACCGCAGGCGGTATGCCCTACCTGTCCAACCTCCGCTATGACGAAACAGCCAGCCGCCAGTATTTGCGGGACCTGTTCAATTCCGTAGAGCTGAAAGATATCGTCAAGCGTAATAACATCC
>CAYLWI010000170.1:0-2213 GCA_964387345.1 uncultured Eubacterium sp.
GAAATACTCTTATAACACCGTCTGCACCAGTTTCACATCATACCCCTGTGCCTCCAGCGCGCGGATGATCTGGTTCTTATGCCCGGTGCCGAAAGCCTCCATGGTGATTTTCAGTTCCACGGCGGCATTCCGGTTGGAAGATACAAACTGATTGTGTTCCAGCCTGATGACATTCCCCTGTTCCGCCGCCACCGCGCCGGATACCCGGCACAGTTCTCCCGGCTTGTCCGGAAGAAGTACAGAAATTGTGAAGATCCTGTCGCGGAAGATCAGCCCCCTCTGGACCACGGAGGACATGGTGATAACGTCCATATTTCCGCCGCTGAGGATGGAAACTACCCGTCTGCCCTTTACATTCAGATGCTTCAGGGCGGCCACAGTCAGAAGACCGGAGTTCTCTACAACCATCTTATGATTCTCCACCATATCCAGGAAGGCTACTACCAGCTCGTCATCCTCCACCGTAATAATATCGTCCAGATTCTGGCTGACGTAGGGAAAAATCTTCTCGCCGGGAGTTTTTACCGCCGTACCGTCAGCGATGGTGCTGACTGTCGGGAGGGTAACCACATGCCCCGCACCGATGGATTCCTGCATACAGTTTGCCCTGGCAGGCTCCACGCCGATCACCCGGATCTGGGGATTCAGAAGTTTTGCCAGGGTGGAAACGCCGGCGGCCAGTCCGCCGCCCCCGATGGGCACCAGAATATATTCCACCAGGGGAAGATCCTGGAAAATCTCCATGGCTACCGTTCCCTGTCCGGTCGCGACTGCCAGATCATCAAAGGGGTGGATAAAGGTGTACCCGTGTTCGTCCGCCAGCTCATAAGCTCTGGCGCAGGCTTCATCATATACATCTCCGTGCAGAACCACCTCCGCGCCATAGCTTTTTGTCCGGTTTACTTTGATCAGCGGCGTCGTGGTAGGCATAACAATGGTCGCCTTTACGCCAAACTGCTTTGCCGCGTAGGCCACGCCCTGGGCGTGATTCCCGGCGGAGGCGGTGATCAGGCCGCGGCCCCGTTCCTCCTCAGACAGAGTGCTGATTTTATAATAAGCCCCCCGCACCTTATAGGCTCCGGTAAACTGCATATTTTCCGGCTTCAGATATACCTTGTTTCCAGTGCGCTCACTGAAAAATTCACTGTATACAAGCTTGGTCTCCTGTGTTACTTTTTTTACTACTTCGCTGGCCTCCTCAAAGGTCTCCAGTGTCAGCATTTCTCTCATCTTTTCCTCCTTCCCTGCAGCTTCTTTATTCATCCTCCCGCCGCACATCAAACAGCGCGTCCACAAACTGATCCGCATCAAATTTCTGAAGATCCTCGATGGTCTCTCCCACTCCGATGTATTTTACCGGAATTCCCAGTTCCGACTGGATGGCAACGGCAATACCGCCTTTTGCGGTTCCGTCCATCTTTGTCAGCACAATTCCGGTAATTTCCGCCGCCTCAGAAAACTGCTTTGCCTGGTTCAGGGCATTCTGCCCTGTGGTGGCGTCCAGAACCACCAGAGTTTCCCGATGAGCCTCCGGGTATTCCCTCTCCAGAATCCGGTTGATTTTTTTCAGCTCCTCCATGAGATTCTTCTTATTATGAAGACGTCCCGCCGTATCGACCAGAAGTACATCGGCCCGTCTTGCTCTGGCCGCCTGTACCGCGTCATAGACCACAGAAGCCGGATCAGATCCCTCCTGGCCTCCTACAATCTCCACGCCGGCCCGGCGGGCCCACTCGGTAAGCTGCTCTCCTGCCGCCGCCCGGAAAGTATCCGCAGCTCCCAGAATCACCTTCTTCCCCTGGGATTTCAGTCTGGACGCCAGCTTCCCGATGGTGGTGGTCTTTCCCACGCCGTTGACGCCGATCACCAGCACAACGGATGTCTCCTCCTCAAACCGGTAGGCGGTCTCTCCCACCTGCATCTGCTCCCTGATACTGTCAATCAGGAGCTGCCTGCAGTCCCGTGGCTCTTTGATGTGCTGCTCCTTCACCTTTTGCTGAAGATTTTCAATGATCTCCTCTGTGGAGCGCACGCCAATATCTCCCATTATCAGAATTTCCTCGATCTCCTCGTAAAATTCGTCATCGATATGGGAAAATCCATGGAAAACCGAGTCGATACTGGAAACAATATTCTGTCTTGTCTTGGTCAGCCCGCTGGCCAGCCGCTTAAAAAAGCCCTTCTTCTCTTCACCCATTACTTACTCCTTTCCT
>CAYLWI010000171.1:0-2180 GCA_964387345.1 uncultured Eubacterium sp.
GTTCCGGATTCCGGCGGGCAGGCAGAGACAGGAGAAGCCGCTGTCCCGGATTTTCCAGAAGCGGAGAAAGCTGTGTCGGAGCAGGTATATTTTGTCGATGAAATCAAATGCATGTATACGGATGTTACCCGGTTCGGGGCGCCTTTCCAGGTGCATATGGCCCAGGCAAAGTGCTATGCTTATATTTTTGCCGCGCAGAATGGCCTGTCCCGGATGGGCGTCCAGATTACTTACTGCGATCTGGACACAGAGGAGATCCGGCGGTTTGAAGAAATGTATACCTTTGCGGAACTGGAGCAGTGGTTTGGGGAGGTCATCGCCTCTTACCGGAAGTGGACCGATTTTCAGTACGAGTGGCGTCTTGCCCGGCGGGATTCCATCAAAATGCTGGAATTTCCATTCCCTTATCGGGAGGGACAGAAAAAACTGGTATCAGATGTCTACCGCACCATGGCCCGGAAAAAGATTCTGTTTCTGCAGGCGCCTACGGGAACCGGGAAGACCATCGCCACGGTTTTTCCGGCAGTGAAAGCCGTGGGAGAGGGGCTGGCGGACAAGATTTTTTATCTGACGGCAAAGACCATTACCCGGACAGTGGCGAAGGACGCCTTTGATCTGTTGAAAACCTGCGGCTATCAGGGGAAGGTGCTGACAATCACCGCAAAGGAAAAGCTTTGTCCCTGTGAGGAGATGGACTGTAATCCGGTAAGCTGTCCCTATGCGAAGGGGCATTATGACCGGGTGAATGACGCGGTATATGAGCTGATTACAGAAGAGCATGATTTTACCAGGGAGCTCCTTCTGGCCCAGGCGGAAAAGCACCGGGTCTGTCCCTTTGAGATGGCGCTGGATACCTCCCTCTGGTCCGATGTGGTTATCTGTGATTATAACTATGTGTTCGATCCCAACGTGTATCTGAAACGTTTTTTCGCGGACGGAGAAAAGGGAGACTATCTGTTTCTGGTGGATGAGGCCCACAACCTGGTGGACCGGGGAAGAAAAATGTACAGCGCCCTCCTGGTGAAGGAAGATATTCTTCGCATGAAGCGGATTATGAAAAATTACAGCAGGAAAATCACTTCTGTCCTGGAAAAATGCAACCGTCAGATGCTGGAGTGGAAGCGGGAGTGTGAATCTTACACCGTTTATGAAAGCATTGGAAACTTTGCGTTTTCCCTGATGCGGCTTATGTCCCTGCTGGATGAGTTTCTCCAGAGGCGGACGGAATTCCCGGAACGGAAGGAAATCTCGGAGTTTTATCTGAACCTGCGCCATTTTATGAACATGTTTGAGCGGGTGAATGAGAATTACAGAATTTACGGAGATTTTGACGGGGAGGATCATTTCTGCCTTCACCTGTACTGTGTGAACCCGGCGGAAAATCTGCAGGAATGTCTGGACAAAGGCCGCAGCGCGGTGTTTTTCTCCGCCACTCTTCTTCCGGTACAGTATTATAAAAATCTGCTCAGTTCCAGAACGGACAATTATGCGGTATATGCGGAGTCTGTGTTTGAGAAACGGCAGAGGCTGCTGTTTACGGCGGGAGATGTGAGCAGCCTCTATACCCGGAGAAATCTGACGGAGTTTCAGCGGATTGCCGCTTATATCCGGATGACAGCGGAGGCGAGGAAGGGAAACTATATCGTGTTTTTCCCCTCCTATCGTTTTATGGAGGATGTCTGGGAACAGTTTCTGGCAGTGAGGACGGAGAAAATGGACTGTATCATCCAGAGCAGCAGCATGCGGGAAGATGAGCGGGAGGCGTTTATGGAGGAATTTTCCCGGGAGCGTGAGAATTCCATGGTGGCTTTCTGCGTGCTGGGAGGCATTTTCTCAGAGGGGATTGATCTGAAGCATGAGCAGCTGATCGGCGTGCTGATTGTGGGAACCGGACTTCCCCAGATCTGCAGTGAGCGGGAAGTGCTGAAGTCCTTTTACGACGCCGGGGAACAGGCGGAGGGATTTGCCTATGCTTATCAGTACCCCGGGATGAATAAGGTGCTGCAGGCGGCGGGACGGGTGATCCGGACAGCCACAGACTGCGGCGTAATCGGGCTGCTGGATGAGAGGTTCCTGAGGAGGGACTATAAAGGGCTGTTTCCCAGAGAGTGGGACGACTGCCGGGTGTGCAGCCTGAAGACGCTGCCGGGAATGCTGCGGGAGTTCTGGGAGAGCCGGAG
>CAYLWI010000172.1:0-2172 GCA_964387345.1 uncultured Eubacterium sp.
GAACAATACCCGAAATAACTTCCCGGAAGGTCTGCTTCTGTGGTATGATATGTACTGTGTGAATCCGGGATTTTCCGGCGGGGAATTTATGTCCCGGAGATTCCGGAAATACAGGACAGACTGACGAGGAGTTTTCATGAATATCATAAACATAGAGCATATCAGCAAGATTTTTGGCGAGAAGATTATATATGAGGATGCTTCCTTTGGAATCCAGCAGGGAGATAAAATCGGAATTGTCGGGATCAACGGCACAGGAAAATCCACGTTACTCCGGATGATTGCCGGCGAGGAGGTCCCGGATGATGGGCAGATCATCAGACAGAACGGACTGAAAATTGCGTATGTGCCCCAGAATCCGGTTTTTCCGGAGGGGGCGGATATCCGGTCCTTTTCATTTACGGAAAACACAGACCGGGACTGGCAGGTGGAGGCGAATCTGATGGAACTGGGAATTGCGCAGTATGATCAGAAAATTGACAGCTTATCCGGCGGACAGAAGAGAAGAGTAGTTCTGGCAAAAACTCTGGCGGAAGATTTTGACGTCCTTCTTCTGGATGAGCCCACGAATCATCTGGACGGGGAGATGATTACCTGGCTGGAAGAGTATCTCCGGGCATATCGGGGAACCATCCTTATGGTAACCCATGACCGCTATTTCCTGGACCGGGTGTGCAGCCGGATCCTGGAGATCAGCCAGGGGAAAATGTATGGGTATGATTCGGATTATTCCGGTTTCCTGGAACTGAAAGCTGCCCGGGAAGAAATGGAGCTGGCTTCTGAAAGGAAACGTCAGAGTGTGCTGCGGATGGAACTGGAGTGGGCGAAACGCGGCTGCCGGGCCAGAACCACAAAGCAGAAGGCCAGGCTGCAGCGTCTGGAAGACCTGAAAAACGGAAAGGCGCCGGTACAGGATCAGACGGTGGAACTGGGCTCCGCAGAGCGGAGAATGGGAAAGAAAACCATTGAGCTTCATCATGTCAGCAAAGCTTACGGCGAAAAAAAGATTCTGGAGGATTTCAGCTATATTGTCCTGAAAAATCAGCGGCTGGGAATTATTGGCCCGAACGGAAGCGGAAAGTCAACGCTGATTAAAATGATAGCGGGGCTTGTGGAGCCGGACGCCGGTGAGATCGAGATCGGAGAGACCATAAAAATCGGTTATTTCGCCCAGGAAGAACAGCATATGGATGAAAATCAGAGGGTTATTGATTATGTGAAGGATATTGCGGAGTATATCACCACAGCGGACGGGAAGATCAGCGCGTCCTCTCTGCTGGAGCGTTTTCTGTTTACTCCGGACATGCAGTATGCGCCCATCGGGAAGCTTTCCGGCGGAGAAAAACGCAGATTGTATCTTCTGGGAGTCCTGGCGGAAAATGCAAACGTGCTTCTGTTTGACGAGGCGGGGAACAATCTGGATATCCCTACACTTACAATTCTGGAAGATTATCTGAATTCCTTTTCGGGTATTGTGATTACGGTTTCCCATGACCGCTATTTCCTGGACAATGTGGCGGACCGTATTTTTGAGCTTGACGGGAAGGGACATGCGACACAGTACGAAGGCGGCTATTCCGATTATCTTGAGGCGAAGAATCGGATGAATCCGGTTCCGTCAGAAGCGGAAACTGTGAAAACAGAGCCGGAGCAGAAAGAAAAGACGAAGGACTGGCGCAGACACTCCCAGAAGCTGAAATTCACCTATAAAGAGCAGAAAGAATACGAGACAATAGATGACGATATTGCCGCGTTGGAGGAGAAGCTGTCCTCTCTTGAAAAACAGATGGAAGAAAACGCTACAAATTCCGTGAAACTGCGGGAATTGATGGAGGAACAGCAGGAAACCCAGGCGGCGCTGGATGAGAAAATGGAACGCTGGGTATATCTGAATGATCTGGCAGAGAAGATTGCGGGACAGAAGTAGCTCGGAGTTTTCCGGATTCCATGTCCGGGGGCGGCGCAGATTTGCATTGAAAAACAGGATGCTTCACAGAGCAGTTATTCTGGATCTGTGAAGCATCCTGTTTTATTAGTCCCAGTGATCTTTCTGTTCCGGATAGATCTCAGGCAGCGGCTTTGCCAGATTCTGGAACGGGAGGCCGCGACAATGTCCCGGGTGATCTTGTTTAAATGTCCGGAAGGTTTTTGCTTTGTGAAAAATTCTAAAAA
>CAYLWI010000173.1:0-2037 GCA_964387345.1 uncultured Eubacterium sp.
AAAGGCCGGAAGCAGCATCCGCCGAACATGGACATAATACAGCACATGGTCAGACACATGCCTGTGGCGCCGGAGAAAGGTCTCTGGTACCCGGAACCCATATTCTGATACCAGGTGCCGCCAAACTCCAGATTCTGCAGAAACTGCCGGTACTCCATATTGCTGGGCTCCATCTGCACCGCCTGTTTCGCATACTCCATGGCCTGGATATTATTCCCGGCTCCCTGGTTCGCTGCCGCCGCAAAATAATACCAGCGGGCGCTTCGCTGGTTTGACGGCATCCGGTTCAGAATATTCAGTGCTTCCTGGAAGTAACCGTTATTAATATAGTTTGCTGCTGCCCGCATCTCGGCAGAATCATTCGCGTAATCACCGCTCTGGCTGTCATAACCACCCTGGCTCCGGCCATATCCCTGTCCGCCATAATATCCACCCTGACCATAAGGATTGCGGTTCTGGGCGCTGCCGTTCTGGTATCCTCCGGCATATCCCTGCTGCTTCTCCTTCATAATCTGGGTATACGCCTGCTGAACTTCCTTGAACTTTTCCTCGGCAATTTCCGGATGCGCGCTGTTCACATTGGAATCCGGATGATACTGACGGCTCAGCTTCCGGTATGCTTTTTTTATCTCTTCATCTGTGGCTCCATGGGGCACGCCCAGGACCTCATAGGGATCTCTCACTTGGATTTCCTCCGTTTTTTCTTCTTTTCCTGCAGATATTCATACTTGGACCATACGCCGGAATACAGAATATTCCGGATAATATCCGCATGCAATAAAATCGGCAGACGTTCAAAGGACTTGGCGCACTCTGACATCATGCTGGTCAGAATCAGCCTGCTCAGAGTTTCAAAATCCTTGTGGTTCTGCTTTGCCAGCTTCATAAAGGGATTATATTCATTCCTTTTCTCATCCTTTTCCAGATCTTCATAGGCGTCCATCAGATAGATAAACTTACCCATATAAAATCCCAGGCAGTGAAGCTCCTCTGCCCAGATATCGTTTCTCCAGGCAAAAATCTCACCCAGCATCTCGCCGGTAAGTCCGGAAATAGCGTCAATATTCTCTTCCTGTTTCTTCTCCAGCAGATCCAGATGACGGACATAAGTCTCCACCGCCTGCACCTGCCTGGGATATTTCCTGGCAATCCGTTTATAATCCTTTTTCAGCATCTGTGAAATCACATGTTTCGGCAGGGAATGATCATCCTTCCAGTCGTCTATCAGATTATAATAAGACAAAAGCACATTCATATCAGAAGCATAAACAGACGCCTCATTGATATATGCCAGCTTCTTTTTCCCCGGATGGAGCGGACAGATAAATGTTTTTTCCTGATTTGGCAGCTCATACAGTCCTGTCAGCAGAATAATCAGAAATGTCATATCATAATTCAGAAGAATCTGTCCCTTCACGCCGCTGCTCTTTCTCAGCACCTGACAAAGGCCACAGTAATAAGCCTGATATTGTTTCCTGCTTTCTTCTGATAAATCCTTTTGATTCACATAAATGTAACCGAACATAAAGACCCCCGGAATCATAGTAATGATATGAAGACAAAAATTTTTGTCTCCGCGCATCCTTCAGAGCGCGGATCAGGTTTTCTTTATAAATGAAGTCCTGCATTTCGGACAGGTGATTTCGATCTTCCCCTTGCCTTTCGGCACACGCACCTTCTGACTGCAATGGGGACATACAAAAAAGCGGTAATACTTTCTCTGCTCCCGCTCCGCTCTTCTGGACGCGGCGGTCTGCTGTCTGCTGTAGCCGCCCCGGCGGAATCTGGAAATCAGACTGAGAAAACGCTCATTTTCCGCATATCTTCTGGAAGTATTCCTCGAAAGCATCCGGAAATAACTCCAGACCAGAAGCGCCAGCGCTCCTAACCACAAAAAAGGTATCTTTACAAACAGATTGATAATCAGAACCACAAGCGCAGCCACTGACAAAAACTGATTCAACTGGTCATTTCCATACCGGCCATACATAAAATCCTGAAAACGGTTTCTCATATAAAATTTCCTTTCTTTTGGGC
>CAYLWI010000174.1:0-1985 GCA_964387345.1 uncultured Eubacterium sp.
TGTTTTTACTGAACAGGGAATATCCATGCTCGCAAGTGTACTCCACAGTGAAGTTACCTTTATGAATTGGAACCCATCTTAATTTTTCTCTTTATACTCGGAAATCAGTTCTTCTGTCAAATAATCATCGCTCATACAATGCAGATCAGATACTCCTTCACTGATTAAGCGATAAATAGTTGAGCGATAGAAGATGCTCAGAGCATCATCCAGAGACAGATTTTCTTTTTCGGAAAATTTCTCGATAATTCGGGCATATTTTTTTTGCAGTAAAATAGGATTGGCGGTCAAAGCTGTTCACTCCCCTCATAGTGCAGATATTCATCAAGAGCTTTTTGTGTTCGGAAACATATTTGTAAGTTGGGCTTTTCATAGCGCAGGCGACGAATAGCTTCTCCTTTGTCGATCAGATTATCGAAGTAAAGTTCAACGGTATTAAACACCTTATCGTTGGCGACACCGCCAATCACTATATCATAATCTGTTGTATCATTTCCGGTTCTGCATTTTAAAATGAAGTCGAGCCATTCTTCAGAATAGCTTTCAAATCTTAAAATCCTGAGTTCCTGATAAGCCTTTTCATCAAAACGGTAACAGGAAACAATTCCGTTTTTGCCACGACGCTTGAATTTTTCACACCATTTTACTGCCTGGTCGTAAAGTGGTGTTGTGTAAAAGCCACGTCCGAAATCAACATTTTCTCTGGAATGTAATAAATCCGGAATTTGAATCTCCAGATAGGAGCCATGATATAAAATCATAATTGGATACCCCTTTCTTCCATTAAGCTGATAATATCATCTACGATATAGTCCTTACTTTGGGTATGAAGCATCTCATACTCTGGTACGATATAGCTACTCAAAATATCGCTTTTTTCAGTCAACGCCTGATAAACTTCTTCGGCATTTTTTCCCAGCCTGATGGCAATATTTTCGATACAGAATACAGCGAATTCCAGCTCATCTGTATTTTTTATTTTAGAGTTATCTGACATGGTTGAAGCACCCCCTGTTATTCGTATTCAAAATGGTTAGTATCGCCATAATCTCCAAGATCATCTTTCAGAAAATCTGACTTCCGGATGTACATGAGATCTTCCAGTTCACCTTTTTCGTGCCGCACCTTCTTTTCTCAAATAATTGCCTTCAGCCATATCCCGCAAAATGGCTCTTGCTCTACGCTGTTTTACGTCTAAAAGCTCTGCGACCATAGCAGTTGTAACGGAACCATGCCGATGATTCTCGGAATCCCGCTTCCCCAATGTTCAATTAAATTCATATATGAAAACGCATGGGCAAGCGCCTCATTTCTGATTTTGGAATACGTCCATACCTGACCTCTATTTTCAAAATCACTACTTTAAAAAGACCTGATATGGATTATAGCATAATCCATCCAAAACAGGATAATTATTTTTGTATTCACAAAGTTTTTTCTTGTTCTTATAATCAAATTTTCTATTAGAGGAATTATTTCTCACAACTCGAAAGTCAAAGTTCAAGATACAGGTTTCACAAATTGCAAATTGGTATCTGAAGATACGGGGCTGCGCATTCGTTCCGAACGCTTCTCGTTTTTGATTTCTCTAAATCATTGGCAATAAGGACATGCGCTTTAATCGAAATCCATTTCCCCGTCGTTTGTTCTCGCATAAATATCCCCATCAATGTCAAGGATACAGTCAATGTCAATCCGTGTCTTATCATCCAGCACGACCTGTTTTTCATAGTCATCAATCTTCTGGATCTTTCCAGAAATTGAATGATATGCGCCGCCTGTTTTCTTCTGGTCTGGCACAAAGTAAGTAATCGTGACCACCGGACATTCGCCGGGGAAATCACAGGCCATCTGCAATCTGTAATCAAGCTCCGCCTTTTCCGATTCCGAAAGTTCCGGCTTCCGGTCAGTAAGACGGGCAGTTTCCCTGATCACTTCGCCATAACCGGTCAATGCAAAGGGAGAGAACTGCGCGGCCCGGTCAG
>CAYLWI010000175.1:0-1939 GCA_964387345.1 uncultured Eubacterium sp.
AAAGGTAAAATAGAATTGCAACAAAGGAAAACGTGCGTATCAGAGATTTTCATCGGAAGTATTCCCGATAAAAAATCCGGGGTCCGCAGCTTCTGAAATGATGTACAGAAGCTGCGGACCCCGTTTTCTGCTGCGCCAGAGGGGAAAAAGGATCAGTCCCGCCCAAACAGATCCCGGGTATATACCTTTTCTTTCACATCATCCAGACAGTCGTCGTAGCGGTTGGCAATAATGGCATGGCTCATTTCTTTGAACTGATCCAGATCATTTACTATCTTGCTGCCAAAGAAGGTGGAACTGTCCGGCAAAGTGGGTTCATAAATAATAATTGTGGCTCCCTTGGCTTTGATTCGTTTCATGACGCCCTGGATACTGCTCTGGCGGAAGTTGTCGGAATTGCTTTTCATGGTCAGACGATATACTCCGATGACACATTCCTTCTCATAGTCCGCATTATATTCATTTTCTTCATCATAACTGTAGTAGCCGGCAATAGTTAAGACACGGTCCGCAATAAAATCCTTCCTTGTCCGGTTGCTTTCCACAATCGCCCGGATCAGATTTTCCGGGACATCCTGGAAATTGGCAAGCAGCTGTTTGGTGTCCTTCGGAAGGCAGTATCCGCCGTATCCGAAGCTGGGATTGTTATAATGCGTTCCGATCCGCGGGTCCAGGCAGACTCCCCTGATAATATCCCGGGTGTTCAGCCCCTTCATCTCTGCATATGTATCTAATTCATTAAAATAGGAGACGCGGAGCGCGAGATATGTGTTGGCAAAAAGCTTTACAGCTTCCGCCTCGGTGAAGCCCATGAAGAGAGTCGCGATATCGGGCCTGATCGCGCCCTGCTGTAAGAGAGCCGCAAAAATATGGGCCCTTTCTGAAGTTGTCTCATCGCAGGATACAATAATCCGAGAAGGATAGAGATTGTCATACAATGCCTTTGATTCGCGTAAGAATTCCGGGCTGAAAATGATGTTGTCTGTATGATATTTCTCCCTCACAGATGCGGTATAGCCAACCGGGATGGTGGACTTAATGACCATGGTGGCGTCCGGATTCACTTTCAGTACGAGTTCAATGACTTCCTCCACCGCAGAGGTATCAAAAAAGTTTTTCTGGCTGTCGTAGTTGGTCGGGGTTGCAATAATGACAAAATCAGCCTCCCGGTATGCCGCCTCTCCATCCAGTGTGGCAGTGAGATCCAGCTCCTTTTCGGCCAGATACTTTTCTATATATTCGTCCTGGATAGGAGATTTCCGCTCATTAATCATCTGTACTTTTTCCGGAACAATATCTACGGCTGTAACATGGTTATGCTGGGAGAGCAGGGTGGCGATTGACAACCCCACATAACCGGTTCCGGCAACCGCGATATTGTACGGATGATCGGGGACAACGGAATCAGACTGTGTTTCTTCTATATAAAGATCTGTGATTTCAAACTGTAAGGCGTCGGCCAGTTTCTCTAACTGTTCAACAGAGGGCATATAGTCCTGCTTTTCGATCCGGCTGATCATGGTACGATGAATACCCGTAAGCGCAGCCAGCTGCTCCATTGTAAGTTTTTTAGATTTCCTGTTTTCGTGAATTGTTTCGGCTAAAAGCTGGCGGGATAATTTTTTCATGTCGTTCTCTCCTTTATAATGTCGCTGAAAATGTCATAGAATAAACTGAATCTTCGCTAATCTCAGATATTATAATAAATAATAATCGTATTTCTGTCAATAAATAAAAGTATGGGAATCAAGAAAAGAAGAAGATGTTATTACAAACGACATTTTGCGTGGAGGAAGAAGCGTATAAGAAATAATAAAAGAACAAGATTTTATGCGGAATTCTTCTTGATCTGTTAAAATGAAAAAATAAATTGTTCATTTCCGTTGTAAGAAAGAGAGAAAACTTGACAAATACTTTAGAATCATTCAGAATAGTATTG
>CAYLWI010000176.1:0-1873 GCA_964387345.1 uncultured Eubacterium sp.
TCCAGATAACAACGATAAACACAACCGCCGCCACAAGAAGCCCGATGACTGATATAATAGTTTCCATTCCTTCTTCTCCTTATCTTATTCTTCTTCGCCAATGATACGGATCTTTCCAAGCTCTTTTCTGTACGGATTATTCCCGTTATAAAGATGCCTGTCCAGAAAGTCTATGCACCGGCTGATATTCTCATCATCTTTGATCTTCTGGGAACCGTGCGGCTCTCCCTCAAAAAGCTCCAGCTCTACACGATCCTCACCGCACACCGCCTTCACCTTCTCGTACATATAGATGGACTGATGGTGATCGATGATCAGATCGTCCGTTCCATGTTCCAGAAGCATGGGCGGGCAGTCCTCTCTCACCTGACAGATCGGGCTCACCCTGCATGTTTTTTCCGGGTACTGGATCGGATTATAGCCGAGAAGCATAGTGAACAGTGAGGAAGTCCCCACACCGTCTCCCGGCATCATGCCTTTGCCCGCGCCTGTCCTTGTCCTGATATCCTCGATATCAACGCCAAACTGTTCCGCAGAGCACAGCTCGCTGATCGTATACCATGCGAGCGCGCACTGTACCCTGGAAGATGCCTTTACTCCCACAGAAAGATCATCGTACTCTTCACGGTCGCCTGTTACTGCGAGAAGCTGGGTTACAGTACCGCCGGCGGAATTTCCCCACACGGCGAAACGCTCCGGATCAAGGTGCAATTTTTCTGCATTGGCTCTCAGGTACCGGATCGCAGCCTTGCCGTCGACGAGCTGTGCCGGCCAGAGTGCTTCCTGCACCAGACGGTATTCTACAGTAGCAACAGCATACCCCTGTGTAACAGGCAGACACATCGATTTAATATGATGTGTCCTCTTATGCCCCATAGCAAACGCGCCGCCGTGGAACACGATGACGAGCGGATACGGCCCGTCGCCCTCATCAGGATATATGATATCCAGGATCTGGTTTTCCGACTGCTCCGCATACTGCAGATCCAGTTCCACATGTCTGAACTGGGTCATGTCCATCTCCGGCTCGGAAGCCAGAAACTGTTCTCTGTTGTTAAATCCTGCCATTTTGTACCTCCTTGGTCTTTGATGGATCTAGATGCTCTTGTGGAGAAGTCCCAGTACCGTCTGAAGATCCTCCGCCCCCATCTGTCCCGGTGCGGAAGCTTTTCCGACTGCTCCGAATGTCAACGCTGAGCCGAATACTTCACCGCACAGTCTGCTGATGACGCCTGTCCCGGACATAGACATGGTAATGATCGGGCGGTCTGCATACTCCGATGCCATTTCCTCCGTAGCCGCCAGAAGTGTGAGCACATCTTTTTTATTTTCCGGCATAACAGCGATCTTCGGGATATCTGCCCCGAGATCCTGCATTTTCCGAAGACGTGATACGATCTCGTCTTTGTCCGGCGTCTTATGGAAATCATGGTTGGATGCAACGACTTTCACACCGCACGTATGGGCCGTCTCAACAACTGCCTTAACCGCATCATCTCCCGTGAATGCCTCGATGTCCACCAGATCGATAAGTCCTGTCTTTGCTGCTTTCTGATTGAGCTCTACATAAGCGTCTGTCTCGATTGCTTTCTCTCCGCCTTCTTTGGATGTGCGGAATGTGAAAAGGATCGGAGTATCGCCAAGTACGTCTCTTAATGCTTTCATTGTCTCCTCTGTCTTCTCAAAGTCAAAGATATCTTCGTACCAGTCTACACGCCATTCTACCACATCCGCCGCGGTAGTCTTAATTGTCTCTGCCGCCTTTAAGATTTCTTCTCTGGTAACGCCGACAATGGGGACACAGATCTTCGGAATTCCTGTGCCGATCTCTACATTTCTTACTTTTACCGGATTCATTCTTTATTATCCTCCT
>CAYLWI010000177.1:0-1862 GCA_964387345.1 uncultured Eubacterium sp.
ACAAATGAAACAGAAGCCGGAGGAAAAAGCAGTGACATCAAAGCAGGTGGAACTTTATCTGGAAGCTGCCAGAATGGAAAATCTGACCCTGGCAGCGGAGAAAATGTATGTATCAAAAGCAACCATGAGCCGGCAGCTGGCGGCTCTGGAAGATGAACTGGGCTACAGGCTTTTCTGGCACAGGGGAAATGCGATCCGGCTGACGCCGGAAGGAGAGATTCTGAGAAGAACCTTCGAAAAAATGAATGCGGCCATGGCGAAAGGATTCCGGGATATGGATGACATCCGGAATGGCCGTAAGGGACATCTGGTTCTGGGATTTACATCAGATATGTGTATTCCGGATGTTTTTCTTAGGGAAATAGATCTGTTTAAAAAGAAATATCCGGATATAGAAGTATCATATGTGGCGAGACCATTTACGAATTATGTGGATGATATGGCAGACGGCGTAATTGATTTCATGCTGGCCCATGATATGGAAATGCTGAAATATGAAGATCTGGATCACCTCTCTGTAGCGGAAGCAAAACGTGGTCTGTATTATAGTATCCGGCATCCGCTGGCGGAAAAGGAAGATCTGTCCGTGGCGGATTTTGCAGAGGACATTCACTGGGCTTCCGTTAATGCGGATACGCCACAGCAGCGGGAATCCCTGAAGCAGATTTCAGATTATTATGGTATTCCGCCTTTCCGGACAAAGTATGTGACAACTACCAATGAAATCGTATTTCATCTTCTGCTGGGAGAGGGGTTCAGTACCATGGATGATTTTGTTTTACAGAGCGTACCGGAGGATATACGGATTCTTCCGATTGATGAGAGTCTGGAGCCCGTCCGGAAATCTGTTTTCTGGAACAGGAATAATGCCAACCCATGTATCCGGCTGTTTTGTGAAATTATCAGAAGAAAAAGATTATATTGTTAAAAATCTGTTATTTCAGAAATTGAAACAGAGATTACGATAATTGAGAGTTTTGAATGTGAAAAATGAGTTATAATGTATGGGACAATTCCATAATGGAATCGCAGATCCTGTTGGCTAAAGAAAGATGAAGAGGAGGATATGTTTTATGACAATGGAGAAAATGGTAATCTTTCATAATCTGCTGGATGAAAATGCGCGTCCGGCAATGGAGCGGTGGTTCCGGAGATCCCATGTGCCGGACGTCCTTGCGCAGTATCCCTGGACAAACCGCTATGTGCTGTATTACCCGGTTCCCGCGCCGGAGGGAGCAAAAAACGAGGGATTATATACTTACCGGATTCATGAGAACTGGGCTTATGACATCAATCTCCGCCGGGGAGGCAAAGGACTGGTGGGGATGACGCCCGAGCCCTGCGAGAACGTGATCAAGGCAGATATTATTCACATTCCGGCAGAACCGACGGAGGATTTTCTGGGAGCTGACTGGTCTTATGAGGAGCATCCGATTCTCAGATGGGTGATTGCCTACCGTTATCCGGAAGGCGTGGATAAGGAAGCGTGTGATAAGTTCTTTCTTGAGACACAGGCGGAGGAGATTAAGAAAATGCCTGGTCTGATCCGTTTTTTCAGCCATAAGGCAATCGAGTTCGAGGGCAGCGCGCTGCCGATCACCACGGATGATAATAAAGAGGAGGGAAGTGAGAAGCTGGCGAATCTTATGCGCCACTGGGATCGTCTCTCTGAGCTGTGGTTTGAGTGCAATGCGGACTGGACCGAGGCAGTGATCAGCAATCCGCCGAAGTTTACAAAACCGGAGTGGGCTACCTGGGATCAGTTCCCCTTCCTGAAGCCGGGGGATGATTTTATCCATACTTTCATTCTGGAAAGTCCGGATCACGATTTTACAAGAGAATGCAGACCGTTATATTACTAA
>CAYLWI010000178.1:0-1800 GCA_964387345.1 uncultured Eubacterium sp.
GATATTAATTTATCTATCTTTCTTTTAATATCTGTTAATTATCAATAGTTATTTTTATTAAAAAAGAATTAATGTAATTAATATGTCATTGAATTCTTATTTTTTTATGATTTATGATAAGTAAAAAGTATTCAGTGAATACTTTTTACTCTTAGGCATATCCCAACTGCTTGCGGTGTAGTATTCAATGTTATAAAATAACATTGAGGTGATTACATATGCCAGATAGTATTTATATTCATCATTCACATAATGTATCGAATCTTGTTTACCATTTCGTCTGTCCAACAAAAGACCGCCACATAGTCATAACAGAAACTGTGAATGAAAGCTTGAAGCAAATATGCGAAGGAATAGAGTTGAGATATGATTGGATAACATTTCTTGAAATAGGTGCTGATAAAGATCATGTGCATTTTCTTGTGCAATCAACACCAGATTATAGTCCAACTAAGATTATAACAACAATCAAAAGTATAACATCAAAACGTATATTTGCTGAACATCCTGAAGTGAAGAAACAGTTTTGGGGAGGAAGCTTTTGGAGCGGTGGTTTTTTGTGTCGAGCGTGGAGCGCAACGTAAGTGAGTAGGCAATAAAAGAATATGTGAAAAATCAAGGTAAACAAGATTCCTATGAACAAATACTATTCAAGTTGTCATCACAAAGGTTTTGAAATACCCTGTCGCAAATGTCTGGTGGGGTAGTTTATTAAGAAATATTAATGATATTGATGCAGTTAGTAATTTTTTGTATACAAGGAGAGCTAAAATGAGTATCTGTAAATATGAAAAGATTCGAATTGATGAAAAATTACCAATCCTACTTTATAAAATTCATTTCTGGAATGTTAGTTATCATCAAAGTAAACATTGGCATAATCATTTAGAAATTGTTATTGGTATTTCTGGTTGTTTAAAAGTGTTCTTGAATGAACAGGAAATGATTCTTTCTAATGATAAAGTGATAATAATTAATTCAAAAGAAATACATCAGTTTTGCCCGGTTAATGATGGATCTGAATTTGAAGGTTATTGTCTGTATATTGATTATTCGTATATTAAGCAAAAATTTGATAATCAAAATGTCTATTTTACCCAGCCGCAAAATCTACAAACAGTTTATCTAATTAAAGAAATTATCATAAAAATTATCAATAAAAGTAGCAACATCGAAAAATATAGTTATTTATTCATTGAAAGTCAAATAATAAAGCTCTTATATATATTAAGTCAAAGATTATTGCAAATTAAGAATCTTTATATTAGGAGTGAAAAAAATAGAGACCGCATTAACAATATGATAGATTATTTAGAAAGTAATTATAATGAAAAATTGTCAATTGAAGAAATAGCCAGTGCTTTTAATATGTCTAAAAGATATTTTTCTAAATTATTTAAAGAAAATACTGGTATTTCACCTAAACAATATTTAATAATATATCGTTTGAAAAAAATTGCCAATCTATTAGAAAGGACGGATTATCCAATTGTAGATATTGCTTTTGAAAATGGATTTACTAGTCTTAGTTCTTTTTATAATGCTTTTAATAATTTTTATAGGTTGACTCCAGCACAGTATCGTAAAAAATATCAGCATAAAAATATTTAATTTAGGATTGGGATATTTGTTAATAGTCGTGCAATTAATTTTAAATTTTAGAATATTTATTTAATAATGATTATTTTTTACATTATATTGATGATTTGACTTAATTTGAAAAGTCAATTCTACTTTTTTAAGACTAAGTTCTACTTAAAAAACAATGAAAAGTAGAACTTAATCTTGGAAATGTCAAAA
>CAYLWI010000179.1:0-1792 GCA_964387345.1 uncultured Eubacterium sp.
TAATGCTGTGCACAATCTGATCCGGACAGCCCTGCCCGGCAACGTGCGGATTTTATAATTCAAGACCCGCTTGCGGGTCTTGGTGCGGGATTCGGGTCAGCTTCAGCTGACATCTTCCTTACCGAATCCCTGCGCGTCCCCGCGGAGCGTATATCAGGTGGAGGATTGACACCCGCCACTGATACTAATTTGTTGCTCACTGCCTATAGAGGCGGGAGTCATCTCCCCACCTGATATATTTTCCATACTCCGCTCATTCCGCCCCAAGCATCACCCGGCATCTTTTTTTATAAAAGGCAATTCCATATTTTAAAATGTGATCAATGCCTTCATCCATAAGGGCTTCCTCATAGTGCTTCACACCGATCTGCTGCAGCGCTTTCCTGCAGGCCCCTTCAAGATCCCCATCTTCTGCATATTTCAATTCCAGAATCATACCGGTTTCCCCATCATCCGTCTCCACAATAATATCACTGTAGCCGTCTCCGGATTCTCTGCTGGAAGAAACACTCCAGGTATCACAAAATCCCAGTATCCCTATTAATATTCCATGAAAAAAGCAGGCTCTTGGGTTCTGTTTTTCAGAACCCTTAGAGATCGCTTTCACACCGTGAAAGTTTTCTTTCATTTTCTTACGCACAAAAGTATCCCGGATGCTGATGGTGCGTTTCAGGTATCCATTGAGCACCGTTTCTGCCGCTTCCGTTTTCCCGCCTTCCAGAGCAGTACAGAATTTCTCCAGAACTTCCCCGTTTTTCGGTATACTCTCCTTAAAAAACTCCATAATCTGTGTCGTAAAAATATTCCGGATTTCCATATTCGGAATTGCCAGCGGAAAGCTGTTTCCCTCCGGCTTTCCTCTCTGTGTCAGATAACCGGTGGTGAACAGAACGCTCCACAAATTATCAACAGAAGCATACATATCCTTATATGTGAGTTCCTGATGAATCTCCTTTGTAATCACCTCGCCTGCAACCAGCTTCTCTATTTCACGTCTGACAGCCGCCTTATCCGATTCCCGGATGAACCGCCTCACCGCCTCATTGCCGCTGGTATTGGACCAGTAATTCTTCGGCTGCGCCTCGGGATCCGCTAGCAGGGCATCACAATAATTGATCACATCCCAGGGACAATACACCTTTACATTGCCAAACTGGTAGCCGTCATACCACTCCCGCATCTCATCATAATGATCCGAAAGTCCATAATATTCCAGCATTTTCCTGACTTCACTGTCTGTAAATCCAAAAAATTCATCGAACTGTACATCTGACACAGATAAAACCTTCAGATTATTCAGCCCCGTAAAAATACTTTCCTTAGAAATACGCATACACCCGGTCAGCACCGCAAACTTCAGACTGTCATTGGTTTTCAGCACATATTCGAACAGATTCCGGATGAACAGAACCATCCGGTCATAATATCCCTGTTCAAATGCTTTCGCCAGAGGTACATCATACTCATCAATCAGCAGAATCACTTTGCAGCCATGATGCTTTTCCAGAAGCTCCGACAAGACCTTCAGGCTGCTGCATAAAACTGCCTCACTGACATCCGGCTGAAGAAGAACCGCAAATGCCTCCTTATCATAGGCGGTCAGTCTCTCACTGTCCAGAAGATACTGAAACCTGCGCACTTCCCCTTTGATCACCTGTTCCGCCATGTCAAAGGCAGTTTCATAATCAGCGGCGTTTACTCCTTTCAATGTAACAGAGATCACCGGATATCTGCCCATATATTCTTCACAAAGAGAGGTTTCTTCTGATATGGCCAGTTTTCTGAATATCTC
>CAYLWI010000180.1:0-1585 GCA_964387345.1 uncultured Eubacterium sp.
CTGAGCGCTGATGGAGCGGAAGATACTCCTTGCGCCTGGCGAAGTACTCGAAAACCAGGCACAGAAAAGAACTACCTTACAAAAACGAAAGGAGATTCATTATGGGAATCAAGACATATAACCCATATACACCTTCCAGAAGAAATATGACAGGTTCTGATTTCTCTGAGATCACAAAGAAGACTCCCGAGAAATCCCTGGTAGTTTCCCTTGAGAAGCATTCTGGACGTAATAATCAGGGTAAAATCACAGTCAGACACCGCGGCGGCGGCGCAAAGAGAAAATACAGAATTATTGACTTCAAGAGAAATAAAGACGGTATTCCGGCTAAAGTAATCGGTATTGAATACGATCCCAACAGAACAGCCAATATTGCGCTGATCTGCTATGCGGACGGTCAGAAAGCCTACATTCTTGCTCCGGAAGGACTGACAGATGGAATGAAGGTTATGAACGGACCGGAAGCAGAAGTACGCGTGGGAAACTGTCTCCCGCTGGAGAACATTCCGGTAGGTACACAGGTACACAATATTGAGCTTCATCCCGGAAAGGGCGGCCAGATGGTCCGCGCGGCAGGTATGAGCGCACAGCTCATGGCGAAAGAAGGAAAGTACGCGACGCTCCGCCTTCCTTCCGGTGAGATGAGAATGGTTCCTATTAATTGCCGTGCGACTGTTGGCGTGATCGGCAACGCGGATCACAATCTGATCAACATAGGTAAAGCAGGACGGAAGCGTCATATGGGTATCCGTCCGACAGTCCGTGGTTCTGTTATGAACCCCAACGACCATCCCCACGGCGGTGGCGAGGGTAAGACCGGTATCGGACGTCCGGGTCCCTGCACACCCTGGGGCAAGCCTGCTCTTGGCTTAAAGACCAGAAAGAAAAACAAGCAGTCTGACAGACTCATCGTAAGAAGAAGAGACGGAAGAGCGATTAAATAGGAGGTAGTAAAATGGCACGTTCATTAAAGAAAGGACCATTTGCAGATGAGAGCTTGCTGAAAAAGATTGATGCAATGAACGCTTCCGGAGACAAGTCCGTGATCAGGACCTGGTCCCGCCGTTCCACAATCTTCCCGCAGATGGTTGGACATACAATTGCAGTTCATGACGGCAGAAAGCATGTGCCTGTATATATTACAGAGGACATGGTCGGCCACAAGCTTGGTGAGTTCGTAGCGACAAGAACTTACAGAGGACATGGAAAAGACGAAAAGAAATCCAAAGTAAGATAATTAGAAAAGGAGGTTTATATCCATGGCAAAAGGACACAGATCACAGATCAAACGTGAGAGAAATGCGCAGAAAGATACCAGACCTTCGGCTAAGTTATCTTATGCCAGAATGTCTGTACAGAAGGCCTGCTTCGTACTGGACGCAATCCGGGGCAAGGATGTAAAGACAGCGCTTGCTATATTAATGTATAATCCCAGATACGCTTCCGGCGTGATTGAGAAGCTGTTAAAGTCTGCAATCGCAAACGCTGAGAATAACAAGGGAATGAACATTGACGACCTTTACGTAGAGGAGTGCTACGCAAATAAAGGGCCTACAATGAAGAGAATTCGTCCGAGAGCACAGGG
>CAYLWI010000181.1:0-1572 GCA_964387345.1 uncultured Eubacterium sp.
TAAAATTTGAAGTGACAGCGATAAATAATTGCAGTATATTTATGCCTATATTGTAATAGACGTGGACAAAGGAGTTCGTAAAACGAATTCTTTTGTCCTTTTTTTGACAGAATGGAGGAATACATGTATGAGAAAGCCGATAATCGGGCTGGTGCCGCTGACTGATAAAGAAAGAGACAGTTATTGGATGCTTCCGGGCTATATGAAGAGGATTGAAGAGGCAGGCGGGCTGCCGGTCATGCTTCCGCTGACAAATGATCCTGTGCTGATAAGCCAGATTGCGGAAGAAATGGACGGATTTCTTTTCACCGGCGGACAGGATGTATCTCCGTCGCTCTATGGGCAGGCAAAATCAGATCGCTGCGGGGAATGCAGCGTCAAAAGAGACGAGATGGAAAAAGAACTTTTTAATCAGATATATGAGAAGGATAAGCCTATACTAGGAATCTGCCGGGGAATCCAGCTGATCAATGTACTTATGGGCGGTACACTGTACCAGGATCTCCCGACAGAATACAGTTCCGATATAGATCACCACCAGAAGCCGCCTTATGATGTGCCCTGCCATACGGTGAGAATCCTTGACGGGAGCCCTCTCCATAAGCTCCTGGGAAAAGATATGCTTAAGGTCAACAGCTATCACCATCAGGCTGTGCGGGATTTGGCCGAAGGGCTGGAGCAGATGGCAGTCTCTGAAGACGGTCTGACCGAGGCGGTGCGGGCCCGCGGAAAACAGTTTATCTGGGCAGTGCAGTGGCATCCGGATTTCTCCTTCAGGAAGGATGAGGACAGCCGGAAGATTTTCCGGGAGTTTGTTCGAGCAAGTATCAATTATCTTCTATACGATATATATGCCATCCATTAATGGTACATAATATTAATATGCACATAGCAATAATTATTGGGATAAACGGAAAGTTAAGCGAGTCTAGCAGGACTCCCGACATGATCATAAATAAAGGGGTTCCTGCCATTAATATATATCCTGCACCGCCTCCTCCTGCCGCAATTGTTGGGAGTACTTGTATTTCTCACACAGATCCAGGAGTTCTTTGTCCAGCGCACGCTCCCGGATATTGACACTGGCGTTATGGTCAGCATCATCTTCATGCCCGCAGCAGGCACAGCGGAATTTTTTTCCATCCCGGTTTTCTTTATCCAGGCAGCCGCAGACAGGGCATACCTGGCTGGTATAGGACGGATCCACCTCCATAAAGTCGTAACCATGCCAGTTCAGTTCCTGCATCAGTCTCTTCTGTAGTTTCCCACGGGCGAAAGTAGAAAACATTCCGTTCACCCTCCTGCTCTTATCGAACTCCCTGATATCAAGCAGTTCCAAAACCGTCAGTGTATCGTGATCCAGATCATGGATGTAATCATGTACGGTATCCGCGATAACCATGCACCCCGCTTTCAGAAAATGTGCCATTTAAAAATTCTTTATTTTTTCTTTCCGGTAATCCTTCAGCTTCCGGTAAAACGTGGATTCACTGACCCCACATCTTCTGACCGCTTCAGTGAACGTGATCTCTTTCCTTTCCCATGAACGCACGATCTGCGGGAAATCCTCCG
>CAYLWI010000182.1:0-1556 GCA_964387345.1 uncultured Eubacterium sp.
GGTACTCCAGCGCTTGTGTATATACTGAGTCTTCTCCAGCACAGACTTACCGGCGCAGCTCCGCCTCCGCCTTCTCCAGCGCACTGGCGATTACAGCATCCATATCATAATATCTGTACTCGCCCAGGCGGCCGCCGAATATGATATTGCTCTCCTTTTCCGCCAGCTGACGGTACTGCTCGTACAAAGCGCCGTTTTTCTCATCATTCACAGGATAATAAGGTTCATCTCCCGGTTTCCATTCCGAAGAATACTCCCGGCTGATTACCGTCTCTGGCAAATCATTCCCCTCCGCGTCTTTTCCGAATTCAAACCATTTATGCTCAATAATCCTTGTCCAGGGAGTCTCCCGGTCTGTATAATTCACCGCGGCATTCCCCTGGAAATTCGGCTTGTCCAGTACCTCCGTCTCAAAACGCACAGACCGGTATTCCAGAGCGCCAAGACTATACCCGAAATACGCGTCGATGGGGCCGGTATAAACAACCCTGTCTGCCAGCGCGTCCAATTCCGCCTTCTGCTTCAGGTAATCTGTCCCCAGACGGACCTCCGCCCCCTCCAGCATATTGGCAACCATCTGTGTGTAACCGCCAATGGGAATCCCCTGATAAAGGGCGTTAAAATAATTATTGTCAAAGGTCAGTCTCACCGGCAGCCGTTTGATAATAAAAGCCGGAAGCTCTGTGCAGGGACGCCCCCACTGCTTTTCTGTATAACCCTTTACCAGCTTTTCATAGATATCTGTTCCAACCAGGCTGATTGCCTGTTCTTCCAGATTCCGAGGTTCTGTAATTCCCGCCGCCTGCTTCTGCTCCTCAATCTTTGCCGCTGCCTCTTCCGGAGTCACTACGCCCCACATTTTGTTAAAGGTATACATGTTGAAAGGAAGAGAATAAAGTTCTCCATGATAATTCGCGACGGGTGAATTGGTAAAACGATTAAATTCCGCAAACTGATTTACATATTCCCACACCTTTTTATTATTGGTGTGGAAAATATGGGCTCCATAAATGTGGACATGAATTCCTTTCATTTTTTCCGTGTACACATTTCCGGCAATATTCTGGCGTTTGTCTATAACCAGAACTTTTTTCCCGGCTTTCATGGCTTCCCGGGCAAAAACCGCCCCATAAAGTCCTGTTCCTACAATCAGATAATCATACTTCATAGTCTTTTCCTCCATAAATAAATTGTTCTATTGCTTTCTTTCACCCTGTTTTTTCTTTAGCAAATAAATTTTGTTCATAATCATCCAGCCCAGAAAGGCCCCCAGCACATTCGAGCACACATCAATGACCTGCGCTTCTCCCAGATGGAATATCCCCTGCAGCAGTTCTATGGACACACTGACAACCAGAGCCCATTGCAGACACGGGATCTTCGCGCCATGAAACGCAATCACAAAAAGCACTCCAAACAGCACAAACATAAAAATATTCTCAACAAACGAGACAACATACCAGGGATCCTCAGCCAGCTGCCTGACACCCAGAAAATCCTCTGTTATGACTTTCTCCGCTCCCAGCCGGCTCAAAATAGTCGCCCCATATATAAGC
>CAYLWI010000183.1:0-1537 GCA_964387345.1 uncultured Eubacterium sp.
GTCTGCAGTTATTCTGGGTGGCAAACGATGTCCGCATTCCGGGCGTGAATGTAAAACATAATGCTGGATAAAACTTCCGGAATCCTTTATAATTTTCCCTAAAGGAGGAAAGAAAAATGGATGTTGGAAACAGATTAAACCAGCTGAGAAAACTTTCGGGAATGACGCAGGAACAGCTGGCGGAAAAACTCAGCGTATCCAGGCAGACCGTTTCCCGGTGGGAAACTGGAGTTTCCAAAAGTTAAAGAAACTACCTACAAACTCACGCTTGCATTACTTCCAATACGAAAATCAAAAATTTATTGGAGGTATTATTATGACTCAGAAATTAACTTACACCCAATGTGGTGACTACTATATCCCTGACATTAGATTGGCACACACAGAAACTCAGCTCCTTGGAAAATATGACAAGGTTGTTTCCATTGAAGAAGATGCGGAATAATTATGAGAGTCATCTAAAGAGGTAATTTTTATGGATCAGATACAAAAGTCATTATGTGACATAAAAAATCAAAAACCAGCTTGTCTCAAAGACAGGAACATCCTTCGGTCTGTGCTGGCTGACTTTTTACCGAATAACAGGTTGAAACAAAATCTTCTTTTAAACGTCTTTGACAGTGATGTTGTCCATGCTCTGGGAAGACACTCCGATGTTACTTTGACTGCACTGACTTGTATTTCGCAGCTTGAAAATGATTATGGAATGACCAAGGACGCTGCATTTTGGGCAATCCAGACTTGGTGCTGTATTTTAGGGTTGGATTCGACAACGACAGCACTGGAAATTTTACAACCTGCTAACGAACAGAATGTTCAAACAAATAGTGCAAGTGCTTCAAATCAAAAAGAATACCATATTGGACTTGGTGTTTACAGAGCAGGAATTGCTTTTCCTGTGGGAGAAATATCTGTTCAGGTAGCAACTAAAGCAAGCTTGGATATTCATTATGGCGTAGGTAAAAATCCAAACAGAATAAATACAAACCAGTATTTTATGGATAAGATGTATGTAAATATTGAGGACGGGCATTATTTGAAATTGGAATCATTTGAAACTGGCGTGTCACACCAGTTCATAGTAAAAGTTATATCGGGGGTGAAATAGTGGGATTCTTAGATTTATTTAATTCTCAGCCATCCACTCCTATAGTTCCCGGTGCTTTACCCGATGCAGCAAAACAGCAGATTCTTCGTGGGCAGTTGCCAACGCTCGAACCAAGCAATCTGTTTTTGAAGCAAGGAGAAACTTGCCATTATGCAGATAGAGCGATTTACGAAAAACGAACCATCAGCAAGCGCAGAGTTCGTAAGAATCGTGGCTATAGTATGCCAGGATTATTCAAAGGAACGAGAGTGCATTTTGGGGGTGGTGAATCAGAGTATGTAGAAGATGAAAAGTTCTCTACAATCAAAGGAGTGCTTTATATAACGAATAAGAGAATTATCTTTGTCGCTGACCGTGACGGTTTCGATAGAAAGACGGATGATTTGGTCGCTGTTACTCCTTATGCGAATTGCATTGAATTCCAATTTA
>CAYLWI010000184.1:0-1528 GCA_964387345.1 uncultured Eubacterium sp.
TGATACAAAACTGTTTTTGTCACAGCAGCGGCGGTAACCGCCAGGGCGGCAATCACAATCCATGTGACCAGTATGCGCAGCAGCCGTGTCCGGCGGATTCTCTGTACGACTTCTTCTGTATCCAGCTGCGATATATATTCCCGGACCACATCCTCCGGCCGGTCAAATTCTCCATATAAAGTTTCCAGGTTGGAAATGCCCTGTTCCTTACAGACTTCTTCTACCTGGAGGGCCAGTCCCCGGATATATTCTTTTTCCGGTTTCCCCATAACTGGGAAAAGGGTTTTTACCTGATCAATATACTGCTTACAAATCGTATTCATTTTCCTCATCCTCCCCGATCTGATAAAGTTTCCGGAGAACCCGGTTGGTTCCCCGCATGGTATTCAGATAGTTTTCGAAAAGTCCATCCAGATACACAGCCCCTTTTTCCTCCAGATGATAGTAAACCCGGGTACGTTTTCTGCCTACCTGCCGGGAATATTCGCTGATATACTCTTTATTTTCCAGCTTATAGATCGCAGTATAGACTGTGTTATTGGAAAGGTTCAGCATCCCTCCGGAAAGAGCGGAAATCTGTTTTGTAATGTCATATGGGTAGGCGTCTTCTTTTTTCAGGATGGATAAGATCAGAAGATCTGTATTGCCTGTGATAAAAATATTTTTGTTTGACACGATGACCTCCGGTCTGGATTTGCCTGGTACTGATATTGTCAGTAACTTTTATATGGTAACAGAGATATAAATTCTAATGAAGTACTTGTTTACGATAATAACATAAAGTATTTTTAAAAACAATATTATTTAATAAAAAATAATGATTGACAGTATGCATTCTGTATTATAAAATCTTTATAAGAAATGATAGAACATTAAAGTTGTAATGATAAAGTGAAGACTGTTGAAAGAGTTTACAGGCTCCCGGAATTCTGAGCCTGTTGCCCGGGATCCGGCAGCCGGATGAACCTTGAAAAGTAAATATTATCCAGAACAAGACAGACATACAGTAAGAACTGAAAAATTGGCATACTTTAACAGGCTATGTGCCAGAAATGGGTTATAAAGGTACGATTGTTTCCATGGCCGGGAACATACGGACTAAACAATTAACAAGTTTTAAGAGTACAAAAGGGAGACATTTTTCTGCCGCCCTTTTGGCGCAATTCGGGGGGGGAGAATTATGAAAAAAATCATCTTTATACTTTTTATTGCGATGTTTTCCATAACATCTGCCGGATGTGCTTCTGACAACAGCTCTGAAGCTTCATCAGCGGAAGATAAGTCGGCTCATTCGGAGGATCAATCGTTCTCTATGAAAACAATTCCGGAACTGAGGGAAGAGGCTGCTTCTCTCCAGGATAATTATGTAAATCTGGATCTGTCAGAGACATCTGTCTTTATTCCGGATGTAGACGAAATTTATGATATAAGTTTTCCGCTGGAATACAGTCTGGAAGAACAGAAAGAAAAATTTGAGGAAAATATACGGAAATATGCCGGACTGGATGCGGATGAAGACCTGTCTCCT
>CAYLWI010000185.1:0-1524 GCA_964387345.1 uncultured Eubacterium sp.
AAAATAATATCATAGCGCAGCCAATGGCTGCAAAATGGCATTTCCTGTTATTCTGTGGATATTTGATTGAACAAGTAAAATCATCCCCGATGGATTCCTCAATAAGGATCCGGGAACCTGCGGAGCATACTTCCTCCTGTTCTTTCCAAATCTTTTTTACTTTTCATACAGAAACTTCTCCGGCAGGCTTACGCCGAAATCCTTTGCCAGATGCCGGAACTGATCCGGCGTGATTGTCTGACGCTTCTGATTGGTCATGGAAAGCACTTTTACCAGAATCTCCGCGGACTTCTCCACAGTGTGCATCAGTCCGAAAGTCAGATCAAAATCCTCTCCCGCCGCGAACATACCGTGGTGCGCCCAGACCGCGACATCATACTGCTTCATCAGCTCGCTGGTTGCCACCGCGATTTCCCTGCCGCCGGGAACCATCCAGGGCACAATTCCGATTCCGAATACCTTTGACTCGCAGCAGGGTTTTACCTTATCTCTGTCATAGGGCTCCGAAAGAATTTCCTCTATGGACTCCTTATAACGCATGCGGGGACCCATGCGGTCTGCCGGAATATCCTTGTACCCATCTCCGGTCCAGATATTCATCACGCAGGGATAACCGGTCTCCTCCGCAAAATACTGGGAAATACGGATACAGGCTTTCCCATGGGCAATCCAGAATTTTCTCGTCTCCTCATCGGGGCTTGACAGGGTTAATCCGTCCTTCACCCGGGGATGTGAGAAAAAGGTCGGATTAAAATCCAGTCCGGTGTGATATTTTTTCGCCAGTTCTGCCCATCTTCTGAAATGCTTCGGCTCCAGCCTGTCGCGGTCCGCGTATTCTCCATCTTCAAAAATAGCATAACACGCATGGACATTGATTTTTTTCTTTCCGGGCATCAGGCTCATGGCCTTTTCCATATCCGCCATCAGTTCCTCCGGAGTTCCTGCTTTTCCAGGATAATTTCCTGTTGTCTGGATTCCTCCGGTCAGCGGACCGTCATGGTCAAACCCGGTCACATCGTCTCCCTGCCAGCAGTGCAGGGACACCGGTATCTCCTTCAGCCTCGCAATGGCGGCGTCAGTGTCAACGCCAAAGGTTGCATAAATCTTTTTTGCTTCTTCATATCTGCTCATGCTCTGATCTCCTTCTCTGTTTCAGATTCTATTTTCAGCCTTTTTATTTTTAGTCAGTCCGTTTCCGGATTTATTTTCAGTTTCTTACCGGAAAACTTTCGGAGAAAAAGATTCCGCAATGCATGCCCTGGCGTCTTTCAATCCTTTCAGATCTCCCATGGCAATCATCTGCACGGCCAGATTGCCGATGGCAGTCGCTTCTCCGGGGCCGCAGAGAACTTCTTTCCCCGTTGCTTTTGCCGTCAGGCGGTTCAGATAATCCGCATTGGAACCGCCGCCCACTACATAAATGCGGTCATACTGTTTTCCGGTGAGTTCTTCTATCTCGCGGATGGTCTTTCCATAGCAGTCTGCCAGGCTCTGATAGATCACAGCGGATATCTGCCCCGGGGT
>CAYLWI010000186.1:0-1510 GCA_964387345.1 uncultured Eubacterium sp.
AATACCCGTGGATTATCATAATATCCCCCCTCCGGTCTTTCTACTGTGAATCCGAAATAAAAAATCTGCATATTTTTGAGAATAATCATCATTTTCACCCCTTTCTGACGTACCCGCTGCGCCATCAGAGCAGATTTGAAAGTTTACTTCCAAAACTTACTCTTCCATACCACATATAAAAATCTTCCGTCCCCCGGTTTCCTGTGATATAATTTACCAGAAGCGCTAAAAGAAAGATAGCGATAAAGGAGATTTCAATATCTATGAATGAAAATAATAATAATAATAATGAAATGGAAAAAGAAAATCCCGGTCGTCCGTCGGGAATCACCGGCGCAAACATGCTGGACCGTATGAATACCAGCCATGAACCCATCCGTTCCTTCGGATTCCCTCTGCTTCCCTGGCGTGACCGGATGCAGATCCTGGACGTGGGCTGCGGGGGCGGAGCCGCCATCGCGGAAATGCTGAAGCTGGCTCCGGACAGCATCATCCACGGAATTGACTATTCTGAGACCAGCGTGGAGAAATCCACAGAACTGAATAAGGATCACATCGGCTCCCGCTGCTTTATCCGGCAGGCGGATGTGACTGCGCTTCCCTTTGCGGATAATTCCTTTGATCTGATTACAGCCGTGGAGACTGTATATTTCTGGCCGGAGATTAAAGCAGGATTCCGGGAAATCTACAGAGTCTTAAAGTCTTCCGGCACTTTCGCCATTCTCAATGAGGGCAGCGATCCAGACAATATTGACTGGCCGGAAATTGACGGCTTTATGAAGATCTACCGTCCCCGGGAACTGGAAGACCTCTTAAAGGAATGCGGTTTCCGGACTGTAAAAACAGAACATGGACCGGAGCAGATCATCTGTGTCATGGTACAGAAATAATCAGATACAAACTACTTGCCAGGGCGCCTGCGGACGCCCTGCTTTTTGTAATGGCAATGAGTCAGAAAGCCGCAATCCCACCCTCCGGATTACTCATGGAAAGCTTTCCATAATCTTTGCCCAAATGAGTTAATGACTGTTTCTCTGATAGCTTCTATTGGTATTTCTGGAGTTTCTACCCTCTCAAATTCCTATAATGTCCGCATTCCAGTCCATTGCGTCAATCGTATATTGCTCCTGGTATAGTCACCATTATGCTGCCGCATTGGCATTAATGCTGTCTATGACACTTTTTATCCCCATCCAGACTGTCAGATCTGTAAAAATCTCTGCAACACTCCCGCGGTCCGTAAAGGGAGACTCCTGGAGCACTGACAGGTCTTTCATCGTACCATTATGTACAATATACTCTACTATCTGATTTACAAAATAAATCTGTCTGCTGTCCAGATTCGTATCCGTCAGATATGCTGAAAATGCTTCTTTTGCTGCATTCATGTCAAGACCTACGGCTACTTTTATCAGATAACCGCTGCAAGGCAAGCTGGATATGCCGCCCCGCTGTGGTGCGTGTCCGACCAATATGTACGCCGATCACTCGCTGCGGCTGGCTTTGCTAA